>DMCH01000100.1:0-8040 GCA_003446775.1 Chloroflexota bacterium | reverse complement strand
TGCCACTTCGCCAGCGACAGCCTCGTGCATGGCAGCCGTCGCCGATTTTTCACGCTCTGGACCTTGACCATCATTCTTGGTCTCGCATTCGAATTGCTCCAGCTCTACGAGTTCAATGCCGCGTTCGGTCGCGGGATGAACCTGACCGCGAACTCCTTCGCGAGCGCCTTCTTCATCATGACCGGGTTCCACGGCGCTCACGTCCTCGGCGGACTCATCTTGCTGTCGATCATCCTGTACCGCGCCACACGAGGACAGTTCTCGCCGCAAAATCACGTCGGCGTGGCGGCGGTGACGCTCTACTGGCACTTTGTCGACGTGGTGTGGATCTTCCTGTTCGGGATCCTGTACCTGGGGGTGACTTTGTTCCGATGAGACGGCTCGCGGTCGGCCTGCTCGCGGTTGCCTTGCTGGCCGCGTGTGGTGGGGGCGGGGGAGGAAACGCCCAGCCGGCCGGCTCGATCAAGGTCACGATGACCGAGTTCGCGTTCAATCCTTCGACCCTCAGCGTGCCGTCAGGAAAGGTCGTTCTCTACCTCGTCAACGCAGGCTCGGTCGCGCATGACATGGTCATCAAGGACAGCTCCGGCACCATCTCCGGGCGGAGCGAGCTGGTGTCGGCGGGCGACAGCTTCGTGTTCACCGTGTCCAGCCTGGCGACGGGCAAGTACACGTTCATCTGCGATCAGCCCGGCCACGAGGGCTACGGGATGAAGGGGACGCTGACAGCTACTTAGAGGGGCTCGGGCTCGGGCTTGGGCTGGGTGACGGCGTCGGCTTGGGCGAGGGTATCGGCGATGGGCTCGGCCCGACCTTGAGGCTGAGGAGCTCGATCTCGAAGACCAGGGTCGCGTTCGGGGGGATGACATAAGCGCCGGTGTTCTGGTCTTGCTTGCCGGCCGCCCCATAGGCGAGCGGCGCGGGGATGATGAGCTTGCGCTTACCCCCAACTTTCATCCCGGGAATGCCCTCCACCCAACCCGCGATGACCTGGCTGGGATTCGCGTTCAGGTCAAGCGGGAACGGCGTGCCGCGGTCGCGGCTGGAGTCGAACTTCGTGCCGTCGGTGAGCCACCCGGTGTACTGCACGGTGACGGTGTCATTGCTGTGGGCGACGGCGCCGGTGCCGACCGTGAGCTCGATGTACTTGAGCCCGTCCGGGTAGGTGACCACGGGCAGCCCGTTGCCGGCATTGAAGTCGTCCGTACCAGGGGACGGGCTGACCTGGCCGGGACTCTCGTTGGCCACCGGCCCCGAGGTTGCGTATGGGTCGGCGTAGCCGCAGGCCGCCAGCGCGAATGTACCCGCGAGCGCGAAAGCCAGGACGCCGCGCCGCGCTCCCCTCACGAGGCGGTGATGTCGATCGAGGTCATGCGATCGCCGACCTGGATCGAATCGATGACGTCCATGCCCGAGGTGACCGAGCCGAAATGGTTGTAGACCCCGCTGGTGGCGAGAAATGGCGCGTCGCCGGTGGTGATGAAGAACTGAGAACCGCTCACGCCGGCCGCGCTCGAAGCCATCCCGGCGGTGCCGCGCGGCCATTTGGAAGGGTTGGTTTCGTTGGGCAGCTTGTAGGCGGGGCCCCCGGTGCCGTTGCCGAGCGGATCGCCTCCCTGGACGACAAAACCAGGCACCACGCGGTGAAAGGTGAGGCCGTCGTAGAAGTGGTTCTGCGAGAGGTAGACGAAGTTGTTGACCGTCTGCGGGGCCACCTTGGGGTCGACGAACGTGATCGTGAAGTCGCCGCGCGAGGTATGCACCGTCGCGGTGTACTTCTTCGTCGCGTCGATGACGGTGGGTGGGGGCGTGGTTCGTTGCTCCATGCAGGTGACGATGCCATTGTCGCAGCCCGAGGTGGTCGAGGTCGCCGGCGCGAGCTCGGCGCAGGCGCAAGCCGCGATGGTCGCGAGCGCCAGCGGAAGGATTCGTCTCACCGCCTGAATTTAGAGGATCTGGTCGTCAAGGCCGCTCGATCCGAGGCTCGCGGGTCCCCAACAGAACCAGGAACGCCAGTCCCAAAGCAAGCGCGGCGGTTACCGCGAGCGCGACTCGGACATCGCTCGTGGCCGCGATGCCGCCGCCGATCAAGGGGCCGAGGAAGAAACCGAACGCGACCCCGCTGGCGTTGAAACCGAAGACCGTGCTCTGTGCCTCGATCGGCGTCTCGAGCCCAATCATGCTCGCGGTCGCCGGCACGAACGCGCCGTAGAGGAGCCCGGCGACGCCGACGGCGAGCACCACCCACACCGCATTGGGAGCCACGACCAGCGTGCCGATCGTGACCGCGAGCAGCACCGATGCCAGCGTGAGCATGCGCACATAGCCGATGCGGCGTGTCACCGCCGTGTAGCCGATGGCGGACACGCTGTTGGTCAGCCCGGCGGCGCCGAATGCGATTCCGGTCAGCGAGGAAGCGGCGCGGCCCAGCATCTCGATGAGCCTGAGGACGATGAGCTGTTGCGTGGCGGTGTTGACGACGGTGATCAGGCTCTGCGCGCCGATCAGCACGGCGAGCGAGCGCAGCGCACCCGGACGCTGCCTGATCATTGCCAGCGTTCCGGGCCGCGAGGCATCGCGAGCCTTCAGAGGGCTCTCCCGGACGACGAGGAGCACAGGGATCATGGAGATCAACAGCAAGATCCCGCCGCCGAGAAAGACCAGGCGCAACCCGAAGAAAGCCCCAGCAATGCCTCCGACCACCGGCCCCACGGCGCTGCCCAGCGCAACCGCCGACGTCACGACCCCAAGCGCCCAGCCGACCCTGTTCCGCGGCGTTTCCACCGCCACCAATGCGGTGGCGGCGGCGACGGTGCCGCTCGTCGCCCCCTGGAGGAAGCGGAGGACGACGAGCTGGATCGGCGTCTGCACGAAGAAGATGAGGCCGACGGTGATCGCGCCGCCGAGCATGGAGCGAATGAGCATCGGCTTGCGCCCCAATCTATCCCCGAGGACTCCCCAGATCGGGCTGGCGACCGCCATCGCGAGCCCGGACACGCTGCCGGCGGCGGCCGTCCACAGGTCGAGGTCGCGGCCGGGATGGACGCCGAGGTCCTGGGAGATGAAGATCGACAGGAATGGGAAGGCGAAGCTGAAACCGAAGATCGCCGTGAACTCCGCGAACCAGAGCGCAACGAGGTTGCGCCGCCAATCAACAGCCGGAGTCAATCGTTCCCGCTCTCGCCCCGCGCCTTCGAATCCTTCGCGATTGGAGTCCAAGGCACGGACCTAGAATAAGCGTCCACTCTGTTCGCATTCCGCCGCGGGCGGCTAGCTCAGTTGGGAGAGCGCCAGCTTGACATGCTGGAGGTCGGGGGTTCGAAACCCTCGCCGCCCACCAAAAGAGAACGGAGTGGTGTTGCGGGTGCGCGAATTCCGCCCGGTAGGCGTCAGCGGAACCTTTCGCCATCTTGCCTGGGAGTTGGTAGCCCAAGCTGGACGCTATTCGAACCACCTTGACGAACTCGATCAGCTCGCAGAGAGTCGGCGGCGGCGTCCGCCACCGGGCGGCGCGAAAGGGTCGACTACATCCACATCTGCGAATCGGCGGAGCCCGATGTCGCGGCTATAGATCCGCCGTACGCCGTGCTTGCGTAGACCGAGGATGTTGGCGTCGACGGTGGCGCTCATTCGCGCACGTCGAGTAGGGCCCTCAACGCCTCCTTGTCTTCGAGGTCAATCAAAGGCCGGCCCAAATCCTTGGCGATCCACGTCAGGCCGCCGGGTTTCCGAGGACGTCCGGCCTGCTCCCTAAGAGACGAGGCCAGCAGCTCGGATGCGACCTGGCCCATGCTCTTGCCGGCGCCTTTGCTGCGGCGCTTGAGCTCCTTGACGACCGAGGAGTCGAGATCAATCGTGGTGCGCATGATGCGTGATGCTACCGCGGCACGCATCAGATGAAGTAGCCCAAGCGAGACGCTATTCGAACCGCCTGGACCAATTCGAAAAGTCATTGAACGCCGAGACTGGAGGCTAGTTCACGGTTCGGCCCGGCGGTTCGCGTCACGCTCCAGCGCAACAATGGTTTCCGGCCAGGACTTGCGAAACTTGCGGGCGAAAAACAGGCGATAAGGGACGGACATCGGTCCGTACACGTCGTACCTTTTGCCGACATGGGCCCGCCCCCCACCAAGCTGGATCATCCAGCATCCGTGCTTGCCAGACAGCCATCGGATCGGCCTGAATTGTGGCGTCCATCGCAACTGTCAGCACGAATAGACTCGTCGGGTGGCCGTTGATTTCCCCACGGTCGTCACCGGTGCAGCCGATGCGACCTCAGACTCGATTACCTATCGCTACGTCAATTACCGACTACTGACCTTCGCTGTCTTCGTCCCGCTAGGCATCGCCGGCGTCGCCATGCTTGTGAATCTTCTAGCGGGCGGAACCGGACCGCCGGCGGCATTCGTGGTTCTATGGTTGGCGGCTTACGCATGGAATGCATACTGGTGGCTGTTTCGCATTGCATTCGAAGTTGGCGTAATGCACGGCTCGATTCTGCGGTGGCGTTCCATCACGTCAAGCCACGAAATTCCGTTGGCGCAAGTCACGGGGATAAGCACGCCCTTTCCACCCTTCGGATTCGGCTTGAAGAGAATCGTCGTTGGCGGTGATCGTTCCCCGCTGATCGTTGCCAATCAGGGATACAGGGATGTCGTTGCGATGATCGTGCGCTTCCGCCCTGATCTGGTGATTCCAAACATTTGGTCTGACCGGTTCTTCGAACGCTTCGCCCAACGTTCCGCGCGATGGCGCAGAGTGGACGACAAAGCCAGCTCTTGCTGATTCGAACGTGTCGAGCTTGGACATATCCGCTCATTGCTATCACATTGTGCGATAGCAAAACTGGTAGCCCCAGCGGGATTCGAACCCGCGATCTCAGCCTTGAAAGGGCCGCGTCCTAGTCCACTAGACGATGGGGCCTAGCTAGGTACTCTAATTACCGGCGTTGCCTGCAAGTTCCAGCGCGCAGGCGAACGTTCAAAAGCGGGTGTAGCACAATGGTAGTGCGGCAGCCTTCCAAGCTGTTTACGAGGGTTCGATTCCCTTCACCCGCTCCAATCGCGCGGATTCAGCGGGGCGGAGGCAGAGCCGCCAGCACCGCCGCCGCGGCCACGACTGTCACGAGCACGCCGAATTCGAGGCGACGCCGGCGAATCAAGGCCATCAACAGGGCTGCCCCAACGACGAGCACCTTGATCATCAAGACCTGGCCGTAGGCCGTGGTCATCAATGCCTGCAATAGACCGATATGGGCCACAGCGAGCAGGAGTCCACTGATGGCGGCGCCAGCGAACGACAGCACCGCGTAGCGCCCAAAACGGCGGTCCGGGATGATGAGAAAGGCCGCCAGCCCGCCCACCCACAGGCCAATGGCGGTGACGTGGATCGCGACCAGTGCCTGGCCGGCAAGGGGCAGCCCCGGGATCGCATGGGCGCTCGCGCCGTCGATCAGCGCCACCGCGACGCCGACGCCGAGGACCGGCCACGGCGAATCTAGCGACCAAAGCGCCCAGACCAGCAGCGCTCCCGCCAGACGTAGGCCGAGGAGGCGCCCGAATCCTGAGGCGAGGACTGCGATCGCCGTGTCGGCGTCGAAAGAAAGGCTCGCGAGCTGACCGAGGAGCGCGAGCGGTTCGGCGGCGATCAGCAACACGATGCCCGCGCCGACGAGCCGCCTGACCGGACGATTATCGGACTGCTCGTCCCGCGTCAGCGCGGAGTAGGCGACCACTCCGAAGACGAGCGCGAAACCGAGGAAATGCACCCAGCGGGCGAGTGCCTGGAGCACGAACCCGAACGGAGTCGCCGTACCGATCTCGCCACCCGTGAGCAACGATGAATAGGGATTGGCGCTCGGGCGGCCGACCGAGAAGCGAAAGGCTCCGCGGGACGGATGTGTGTCGGCTGCCAGCACCTGCCAGCTCACAACGAACGTTCCCGTCTCGGCCGAGCTCATCGGCGCGTACAGCAGCGCCCCCCTGGAGATGGCGGGCCCGGCGACCCGGCGGCCTGATGGGCTGAAGACCTTGATGCCGGCTCCGGCGGGCGTGACGGGCTCGCTGAAAGTCAATTCGACCACCGGAGGGAGCGTCGACATGATTGCGTCCGGCGGTGGGCCTGACTGGATGAGTTGGGCGTGGGCGAAGGCGATCTGCGGCAGCAGCGCCGCGGCGATGGCGATGCCGGCGATCGCGAGGCCCCGTGATCGGCTCAGGAGTAGGCGGGAGCCTCGGCCCCGATGGGCAGTGGCGGCTCTTCGACCGGACTCGCAGGCTTCAGGCGTGCGATCCGAAGCACGAGTCCCGCGGCCACCAGGCACAGAAGGCCCGAGCTCATAAACGCCAGCTGGTAGTCGCCGAAGATCGTCCTCACCGCGCCCGCTGCGAAGGCGATGGAGGCGGCGCCAAGTTGGTGGGCGGCGAAGATCCACCCGTATACGATCGCGAAATTCTGCTGTCCGAAGATCTTGCGCGCGAGCTGGACCGTCGGTGGCACGGTCGCGACCCAATCGAGCCCGTAGAAGACGATGAAAAGGATCAGGCCGAAGTACGCGCTACCGAACACGTAAGGGAGCAACAGCAGCGACAGGCCGCGCAGGCCGTAGTAGAAGAACAGCAGCCAGCGGCTGTCGAAGCGATCGGTCAGGTACCCGGACGCCAGCGTGCCGATCACGTCGAAAACCCCGATCACTGCCAGCAGGCTGGCGGCTGTCACCTCGGCCATCCCGTGGTCCATCGAAGCCGGGATGAGGTGGGTTCCGATCAGGCCGTTGGTGGAAGCCCCGCAAATGAAGAAGCTGCCGGCGAGGAGCCAGAAGTCGCGTGAGCGGACTCCGACCTTGAGGCCGCGAAAGGCGTTCACGATCGGGCTGCCGGTCGCAAGCGGCACGTTGTCGGCCTCGGTCGCCCCGTATGCGCGCAGCCCGAGGTCGCTCGGGCGATTGCGAAGAAATATCGCGACCACCGGCACGACGGCGAGGGCGGCCAGCCCGACCGAGACCGCGGCCACCCGCCAGCCTAGGTACTGAGCCATCCAGCCGAGCGCGGGCAAGAAGATCAACTGCCCGGTCGCGCCGGCGGCGGTCAAGGCGCCCAGCACCAGGCCGCGGCGATGCACGAACCAGCGGCCCGCCACCGTCGCCGCGAGCACCGACGCCATGCATCCGGTGCCGAGCCCAACCACAACTCCCCAGAGCAGGTAGAGCTGCCAGGGCGAGTTCATGATGGTCGTCAGCAGCGCGCCGGCGGATACCGTCGCCAGCGCGCCCACCGTCACCTTGCGAAGGCCGAAGCGGTCCATGAGCGCGGCGGCAAACGGGCCCGTGAGGCCGAACAGGATCAGATTGATCGATACCGCGACCGAGATGACCGCGCGGTTCCACCCGAATTCGTTCTGCAGTGGCACGATCAACACGCTCGGTGTGGCCCGAAACCCGGCAGCCCCCATCAGCGCGATGAATGTGACCGCGGCGACGATCCACGCATAGTGAATTCGCCTCAAGGCGCCAACTGTAATGCGGCCTCGTGGCGCGGATATTCCTCCCTTTTTGACTAGGGCGCGGTTGGGGCAGTCTCCGAGCCTCGGCGGAAGGCCCAGTTGCGGCCCGTCAGGTATCCGCCCAG
Organism: Chloroflexota bacterium; assembly: GCA_003446775.1. Lineage (GTDB taxonomy): Bacteria > Chloroflexota > Dormibacteria > Dormibacterales > Dormibacteraceae > UBA10449. Next base: position 415 of record DMCH01000100.1, on the reverse strand, counting down.
GCCGATCAGGATCAGCGCGTTGACGCCGTGTAGTCCCGCCACTACCGGAACGTTTATGTACGCCAGGAAGCCCTGGATTACGAGCAGAACAGACAGCACGCTGGTCAAGATGGTCGTCCGCCACGGGTACCGCGCCCCAAACGAGCAACCGATCATCACGAGGATGGTGATGCCGAGGAGGTCTCCGTTCGCCCTATGTAAGCCGGCAAAAGTGTCCGCGGTCTTGAACGCCGAATAGACGTCTTTTGCATTGTCGTTGGCTTGGAAGATCGTGAGCAGGGCCGCAGCCACGAAGTAGAGCTGCAGCACGTACTGCAGCATCATCACCACACCGGCCACCGAATAGGCCTTTCGGAAAAAGCTCACGACTCGCGCCTCCTTCACCTCAAGTGGCCGACCCAGACGGTACTTTAGC
>DMCH01000106.1 GCA_003446775.1 Chloroflexota bacterium | reverse complement strand
CTTCAAAACCGTTTGCGGGGCGTTGCTGAGGCCTCTTCTCCATATCCTCCGGATTGGAGTTGAGTAACACGCTCGGGTACACCTGGTGGCCGCTCATAGACCTGTTGCGTGAGGTGTTCCAGTGGGACTTGTTCGATTGAGCCGAGAATTGGTCGCCTGCCTGGTAGTCGTGTCGGCGGTAGTCCTGTCCGCTTGCGGGAGTTCGGGTTCGCCGTCCGCCGCATCGTCACCGAGCCCCGTCGCATCGCCCTCGGTTGTTGTCGCGACGATAAGCGTCGCCGGTACGTCTGAGCAGGTGCTGACTACGCCTGCCGGGCTGACCCTGTACTACCTGACATCCGACGTCGCCGCCACACCCAAATGCAGCGCCGCCTGCCTGACGCATTGGCCGCCACTGCTATCCACCGGCACACCAGTGCTTCCATCCGGTGTGTCAGGAACGCTGACCGTCGTCCAGAACAGCAACGGTAGCCAGGTCGCCTACAACGGCCACCTGCTCTACACGTTCGCCAATGACAAGGCTCAGGGCGACTCCAAGGGCGAGGGCATCAACGCGTTCGGCGGTACCTGGCACGCGGCCACGCCCGGTCTCACCCCGATGTGATCGAGTGAGTCTTTGAGGCTCTGGGGATGCAAATATCCCAGCACGGGTCTCTTCTACGACTTGAGCCGGCCGTCGGTTCCCATGCCCGGTGCCTTGGCCCTTGCTTGCGTCTACGGCTGCCTGCGTTTCGTTGTTGGTCTGCTAGCACTTAGGCTCAGCGTTGATCGCGACCGCGACATTGAGCTCCTTCTCCTTCGCCACGAGCTGAGCGTTCGATGTTGCAGGGTCCGCCCTCGTGCGCGCGTCATCTATTAATGGGTAGGGCATCTCCAGTCGGTGGATTGAGTAAAAAGGACCCAGACCCCTTGCCGGGTTCATTCGCCGATAGTATTGTCGGCGAGTGACCGGCGCCGGCGGGGCGGGGCGTGGCTTGAGGGCGGGCAGTGCAGCGTCGCTGGAACGAAACATGAGCGCAGGCGCTGAGCCGCTGCTTGCAGTCGACGATCTCACAATCCGCTTCGGGGGCATCGTCGCACTCGACCACGTCAGCTTCGACGTTCCCGAGGGCAGCATCCTCGGCCTGATCGGGCCCAACGGCGCCGGCAAGACCACATTCTTCAACATCATCACCCGCCTCTACCGCGCCGACTCAGGTGATGTGCGCTTCCGGGGTAGAAGCTTGCTGCGTATTCCAGCTCACGAGATCGTGAACCTGGGTATCGCGCGCACTTTCCAGAATCTCGAACTGTGCACGCGGATGACCGTCCTGGACAACGTCTTGCTGGGCTGTCATCACAAGCTTGCCACCAACCCGGCGTACTTCCTGCTGGCCGGCCTGGGCTGGCCGGGCGTGGGCGGCCGCGAGCGGCGGGCTGTCGCGGAGGCTGAGGAGATGCTGGAGTTCGTCGGGCTGTCCGGCTTTGGCAATCGCGTTGTCCAAGGTCTCCCTTTCGGCGCGCTGAAGGCGGTCGAGCTGGCCCGAGCTTTGGTCGCCAAGCCTCGCTTGCTGCTGCTCGACGAGCCCGCGGGCGGGCTCAACACCACTGAGGTCGCCGAGCTTGGCCGGCTCATCCAGCGCATCAACCAGGAGTTGAGGCTGACGGTCCTCGTCGTCGAGCACCACATGAATCTGGTCATGGCCATCTCTGACAAGGTCGTCGTCCTCGACTTCGGTAGCAAGATCGCCGAAGGTACGCCCCGCGAGGTGCAAGTGGACAACGCGGTCATCGAGGCCTACCTCGGTGCCGAGGAAGACGACTGAGTGGCCCTGCTCGAGCTGCAAGACGTGGTTGCTTCCTACGGCTCGAGGCGGGCCCTGCACGGTGTCTCACTGATCGTCGAGGAGGGCTCGATCGTGGCCATGCTCGGTGCGAACGGAGCCGGCAAGACCACAACTCTCCGAGCGATAACGGGCCTGGTCAAGGTCCAGGGAGCGATCCGCTTCGACGGTCGGAGCATCGCCGGCCGGCCGACCGAAGAGATCGCCCGGCTGGGCATCGCGCATGTACCGGAGGGTCGGGGCACGATGTCCCAACTCTCGGTCCTGGAGAACCTTCAGATGGGGGCCTGCCTACGCCGCGACCCCAAGGCGGTGCGGCAGGACATCGACCGCGTGTACGGCTACTTCCCCTGGATGAAAAGCCGCCTCGAGCAGCCTGCGGCTCTGCTCAGTGGCGGCGAGCAGCAGATGCTGGCCATTGCTCGGGCCATGATGATGCGGCCGCGGCTGCTGCTCCTCGATGAGCCGTCCTTGGGCCTTGCGCCGATAGTGGTCAGAGGCATCTTCAAGATCATCGAGACGATCAACTCCGAACAGGGAGTGACGATCATGCTCGTCGAACAAAACGCCCGCATCGCGCTCAAGTCGGCGGACAGCGCCTACGTGCTCGAAGTGGGCGCGGTGGCTGTTTCGGGCCTGGCACGTGAGCTAGCCCGGGACGAGTCGGTGCGGAAGTCATACCTTGGGTACTGATGTGCTCCTCTCGGCCAACCCGCTCGAGGGTCTCGAGCAGCAGATCGTGTTCGGGATCGCCTCTGGGAGCATCTATGCCAGCTTGGCTCTGGCGCTGGTTCTGATCTACCGGGCGATGGAGGCGATCAACTTCGCGCAGGGCGAGATGGCGACCTTCAGCACCTTCATCGCCTGGATGCTGATGACGACTTTTCAATGGTCTTTCTGGATCACCTTCCCGCTGGTGGTCGTCCTCTCCTTCGTGGGTGGTGTCGCGCTCGAGCGTGTGGTGATCCGGCCGGTCGAGCGCGCGCCCATCCTGACGATGATCCTGGTCACGCTCGGGCTCTTCTCGATCTTCAACGGCCTCTCCGGTCTCATCTGGGGTTACACGATCCGCACGTTTCCATCGCCCTTCCCCGTCAGCCCGATCTCGTTGGGTGGAGTGGCTATCGGCTTCCAGGACCTGGGTCTTATCGGCGTCTCGCTCCTCCTGCTCTTCTTGATCTATCTCTTCTTCTCTCGTACGAAGCTCGGCCTGATGATGCGGGCGTCTGCTCTCTACCCGCAGTCCAGCCGCCTGCTCGGGGTCCGCGTGGGCTGGATGCTGGCGCTGGGCTGGGGCCTCTCGGCGGCCGTCGGAGCGGTGTCCGGGATGATGGTCGCGCCGGTGCTGTCGCTCGACCCCAACCTCATGCAATCTGTGCTGCTCTTCGCCTTCACTGCGGCCGTCCTTGGGGGTATCGAGAATCCTTTCGGAGCGGTGATCGGCGGCATCGTGGTGGGGGTGCTCCTGGCGCTGGTGGGCACGTATGTCCCGCACGCTGAAGACCTGCGCCTCGTGTTCGGCTTCATCGTGATCGTGCTCGTCCTGCTGTTCCGGCCGGCCGGCCTTGTCGGCCGCGCCCACGTCACCAGGGTGTAGGTGCGTGCACTCCCTTCTGAAGCCGGGCCCCGCGCTGTGGCTCTTTCTCCTACTGCTGGCTGCGATTGCGCCCCTGTATGTCTTGGGCCGGTTTCCCACTCTCGAGTGGGCCTACGTCTGGGCCTTGCTGATCGGGATGATCGGCATCAACATCCTGACCGGGTACTGCGGCCAGATCTCGCTCGGCAACAGCGCGTTTATGGCCATCGGCGGCTATACGACCGCCATCCTTATCTACCGGGCCGGCTGGAACTACCTTCTTACGATTCCGGTAGCGGGCGTGCTGGCGAGCGTGGGCGGCGTCCTGCTCGGCATCCCGGCACTCAGACTGCGCGGCATCTATCTGGCCACCGCGACCTTCGCCCTCGCCATCTCGGCGCCCTCCGTGATCCGGCACTTCGACCAGCTGAGCGGTGGCAGTCAGGGCATCTCCATCCCGCCGGCCGAGGACCCATTCGGCCTGGTCAGCTCCCAATCGCTGACGAGCGAGCAGTGGCTCTATTACATGGCGTTGGTGATTGCGGCGGCGCTCTTCCTGTTCTCGCGGGCATTGCTCAGCACGCATGTGGGCCGGGCCTTCCGAGCCATCCGTGAAAGCGAGACCGCGGCTGTCGCCAATGGCGTCAGCCTCGCTTACTACAAGACCTTGGCGTTCGCCATCAGCGCCTTCTATGCGGGTGTGGCCGGCAGCCTGTACGCGATCAACACCGCCTACGTGAGCCCTGACTCGTTCAATGTCGGCCTTTCTCTCGCGCTGGTCGTGGGCGCTGTTATCGGGGGTCTTGGGACCGGGATCGGACCGATCTTGGGCGCCGCGTTCACGGTCTGGAGCCCGACCTACACCCAGATCCTGTTCAACACCAAGCCCGACATCGCTTTCGGGGTCCTGCTGATCCTGGTCATGTACACAATGCCTTCGGGGATTGCCGGAGGGGTCTACAGGTTGTGGGCCTGGTACCGGCGCCAGCGGGCGGCCGGGCGCCCAAAGTCCGGCGAGGAGGGAACCGTGCAGGTGGGGAAGGTTGCTTCCCCGCCGGAAGTCTCCGGGCCCGGACCCTAGCTCCCGGACGCTTCGCGGTCCTGTCTCAGAGCGGGCGCCCCGGCCGCGCCTCGCCACTCTCGGGCCAGCCGGGTCCCTCGGGTGACCAGGACCAGCATGTCGACCAACTCATCGACATCGGGGTAGCGCCCGCTGAGATGACCGAGAGCCAGGGCCTCGGTGGCCGCGATGTGGATGTCCGCGATCATCTCCAGGCGGCGGCGCTCATCGGCTGTTCGCGCAGGATAGCCCCGATCCACGAACTCGCCGACCAGGTCGCCACGGGTGTTGCCCGCCAGCTTGCGGCTGGACTCACCCAGCGCCGACACCGAGTTGTGGCGGACCCGCAGCGCCAGCCGGAACACGCCCGGGCTGGCGGCCAGGATCTCCAGTGGCGTGCGGAACTGCTCGCGCAACCTCTCCTCGTTCCTCGGAGCCGCCAACGCCTCGCGGCGCCGCTTCCGCAGGGCCTCGCGCAGGTCGTCGAACAGCTCGTCGGCGAGCGGCCGGAGAAGATCCTGCAAGTTACGGAAGTGTTCGTAGAAGGTCGCTCCGCCTACTCCTGCCCGTGTGGCCACGGCTTTGGCCGAGAGGCGACTCTCATCGCCGGCCAGGATCATCTGCCGCGCGGCCTCCAACAGGCGGGCCCGCGTCCGTCTCTTGGACTCTTGCCTCGTCAGCGGGGTGGCCAGCGCTCTCTTCCTTGGCACCGCCTGAACAGTATCAAGTCCGCGGCCGTACTTGGTTCTTGCAAGACGATTTCGCCGAGAGTAGTATCGGTGAGGTTCCCGGATCTCGTGAGGAGGTGGCACATGACGGATCGTCCGAGTCGCTTATCACCCCTGGCTATCGCCGCCGCGGCGCTTTTCGCGGTTACGGCCTGCGGCATCACCCAGGGCCAGACCACGCCGACCAAGAACGACCCCGGCATTACCGGAGACACGATCACGATCGGGACGACGACTCCGCTCAGCGGGCCGGCCTCTTTTTACGCGCCTGTAAGCAAGGGCGCCAACGCCTATTTCCAGTACATCAACGCAAGTGGCGGCATCAACGGCCGGAAGATCAAGTACGTCATCTACGACGACGCCTACGATCCGGCCAAGGCGGTGCCGCTGACGCACCAGCTCGTGGATCAGGACCAGGTTTTCGCGGTTGTCGGCCAGCTGGGCACCCCGATCAACACTGCGACCCGGCCCTACCTCAACCAGCAGAAGGTGCCGCACATCTTCGTCGCCACCGGCGCCACCAAGTGGGGCGCCGAGTACAAGGACTTCCCGTGGACGATCGGGCTCCAGCCCGACTACCAGTCTGAGGCCAGGGTCTACGCCAAGGACATCATCAAGAACCATGCCAACGCCAAGATCGGCATCCTTTATCAGAACGATGACTTCGGGAAGGACTACGTAAAGGGCCTCACCGACGGCCTGGGCTCCAATGCCGGCTGGATCGTTTCGACGCAGAGCTACGAGGCGACCTCAGTCGAGGTGTCGTCGCAGGTGGCGGCGCTCAAGGACAAGGGGGTCGACCTGCTCCTCATCGCCGCCATCCCGACGCAGGCGATCAGCGCCATGAAAACGGTGACCAGGCTCAATTGGAAGCCGACCATCTACATCACCAACGTCTCCGCGTCGACGATCAACACCAAAGCGGTGATCGATGCCGGCGGCGGCGCCACCATCAACGGGATGACGAGCACGTTCTACGGCAAGGACGTCAACGACCCGCGCTGGGCCAACGATCCCGTGATCGCGATGTACAAACAAGTTTTGAGCCAGTACTGCACGCCCCAGCCATGCAATCCCGTCGACGCAACCTACGCCTCGGGCATGGGCAGCGCCTGGCTGGTCGTCCGCCTGCTGACGAACCTTGGCCGCGATGGTGTCACCCGGGCCGGGCTGATGAAGGCGGTCCGCAACATGAACTTCAAGGCCTGCCCAGACCCGAACCCCAGCTCTGTCGACAAGCTGGCGACCGGGACCTGCGATCCCTGGCTCTTCCCCGGTCTCTCCATCAAGACCGGAGGCGACAACCAGTGGCCGATCACCCAGCTCGCTCCGGGGCACTTCAACACCGCGCGCAAGAACTGGGATATCGACTACAGCACCGTCATCGCGGCTCGCTAGGTTTGCCCGATTGTCTTACAGGACTCGGGTCGTGTCCCGACCCGAGTCCTAAGGTCGGACCCACTGCGGAGGTGACCGAGTGACGCTCGGAGCCGGGGGCGTCATGGTTCTGACCAAGCGGGGACGGGTCCGCGGCGTGTTGGCGGATGGCGTTGCCGCCTTCAAGGGCGTCCCCTACGCCGCACCTCCCTTCGGTGTCAATCGGTTTAAGCCGCCCCAGCCGCACCAGCCTTGGAGCGGCGAGCTCGATGCCTCGACGTACGGTCCGTCCGTTCCCGCGCCGCCCTACCCGCCCCCCGTCGACAAGCTCCTGACCCAGCCGCAGATCCCAGGCGAGGAGTGCCTGAATCTGAACGTCTGGACGCCCGATCAAGGCGCCGCCGGGCTGCCGGTGATGGTTTGGATCCATGGCGGTGCCTTCACCAACGGGTCCGGCGCGATCCCGACGTATGACGGCGGCTCGTTCGCGCGCCACGGCGTGGTGCTGGTGACCCTGAACTACCGACTTGGCGTGGAAGGCTTCCTCCGGCTTGAAGATTGCAGCCCAAACCTGGGCCTGTTGGACCAGATCGCTGCGCTGAAATGGGTCCAGGACGAAATCCAGGCCTTCGGCGGAAACCCCGATCGCGTCACTGTCTTCGGCGAGTCCGCTGGAGGTTCCAGCATCGCGGCCTTGATGGCCATGCCCGCCGCGCGCGGCCTGTTCGGCCGTGCGATTTGTCAGAGCGGGCCGGGCGCCGGCCTCGCCACCTCGGAGGAGGCGACGCTGGTCGCCGCCCGCCTGGCCGCAAGCCTTGGGGTCAGGCCAACCCGTGAGGCCTTCGGCACGATCCCGGCCGATCGGCTCTTGGCCGCGCAACGACAGCTGTCCGCACAAGCGCGAGCCAGCTCGCTCGACCCGGTGGGCAGCGCGCGGCGGCTGCGAGCGTTTGCGCCGGTCATCGACGGGGACCTCCTCCCCGGCCGCCCGGTGGACATCATCCGGGCCGGCGCCAGCAAGGACGTGCGGCTGATCGTGGGGTCGAACACCGACGAGCATCGGCTCTGGCTGGTGCCTGGTGGGCTGATCGACAGCATTGACGAGGAAACCCTGCAGCGCAGCGCCAGGGCACACGGCCTGGAGCCCGACGCCATCGAGGCTTACCGGTCAGGACGCCCCGGCGCCACCCCCGGCCCCACCCCGGGCGATGTCTACGCCTCCCTCCTCAGCGACCAGTACTTCCGAGTGCCTTCGATCCGCCTGGCCGAGGCCCATCTAGAAGCCGGGGGGGCGACCTGGATGTACGAATTCGCCTGGCCCTCGCCTCAGTTCGGCGGCCGGCTGGGCGCCTGCCACGCGCTGGAGATCGGCTTTGTTTTCAACAACCTCGGCAAAGGCCGGGCGGGGCTGCATGGGGAAGATCCGCCGCGTGACCTCGCTGCGACCATGCATCAGGCGTGGGTGCGGTTCGCGACCACCGGCGATCCGGGTTGGCAGCCGTACGACCTCCTCAAGCGGCCGACCATGATCTTCTGGCCTACCTGTAAGACGATCGATGACCCCCGAGCCCCCGAACGCATGGCTTGGGAGGGACTACTCAATGAGGGCCCCTAGGCTGACCAGTCGAGAGATCCGCCTGGCGTCCCGGCCGCGCGGCATGCCTTTACCGGCTGACTTCGAGCTGGCTGAGGTTGCACTCGCAGAGCCCGCCGAGGGCGAGGTCCTGGTCCGCAACGTCTACATGTCGGTCGATCCCTACATGCGCGGCCGCATGAGCGACGCCCCCTCTTACGCTGCTCCCTTCGACGTCGGAAAAGTCATGGCCGGCGGAGCCGTGGGCAAGGTCCTCCAGTCGCGTGCGCCCGAGCTGCAGGCGGGAGATTTAGTCCTCAGCATGCTCGGCTGGCGAGAGCAATTCGTAGCCCATGCCGGCAGCGTGCAAAAGCTGCCGGCAGCCTCCGTCCCGCTGTCCGCCTATCTCGGCATCCTGGGTCTCACCGGGTTCACGGCCTGGTACGGGCTTAACGAGATCGGCCGTCCGAAGAAGGGCGAGTGGGTGGCCGTGTCGGCGGCGGCCGGCGCGGTCGGCTCGGTCGCCGGTCAGCTGGCCAGGGCCCACGGCTGCCACGTGGTCGGCAGCGCAGGTTCCGACGACAAGGTCGCCCATCTCGTCGGCGACCACGGGTTTGAAGCCGCTTTCAATTACCACCGGCTGACGCCAGTGGAGGGGTTCAGGCGGGGGGCGCCAGAGGGCATCGATGTCTACTTCGACAACGTTGGAGGAGCGCACCTGGAGGCGGCCATCCAGCACATGCGCAACTTCGGGCGGATCGTAGCTTGCGGTTCGATCTCACGCTACAACCTGACCGCTCCCGCGCCTGGCCCGTCCAACGTCTCGCTGATCGTGGGCAAGCGGCTCCTGATGCAGGGATTCATCATCGCGGACCATTACAGCCGGCTGGGCGAGTTCCGCTCCCAGGTAATCCCGATGATCGAACGGGGGCAGCTTCGGTGGCGGGAAACCATCCTGGACGGCATCGAGCGGGCGCCCGAGGCATTCATCAAGCTCTTCGAGGGAGGCAACCTCGGGAAGATGCTGGTCAGGCTGGCTCCCGAGGCCGCCTGAAGGCTCGGCCATCCAGCAAAGACGGGGCAGGCCGGCAGAGCTAACCTACGGCAGCGTGATCGATCTCCCCGCTCTCCTCGCTCCCAGGTCGATCGCCCTCGTGGGAGCGTCGGAAGCCTCCTCCTGGTCGGTGGCGCTCGTCACCAACTTTGCCAGTCTCGGCTTTCAGGGCCGGTTGCATCTGGTCCATCCCCGCCACTCCCAGCAGTTCGGTCTCCCCTGTCACGGCTCTGTGAGCGCCATCCCAGACCAGGTCGATTGCGCCTACGTGATGACCGGCACCGTGGCCGCCTCTGAGGTCGTGGAGGATTGCGGGCGCAAGGGCGTGCGGAGCCTGGTGCTGCTCACAGCGGGCTTCAAGGAGGCGGGCGTCGAGGGCGCCGAGCGAGAGCGGGCCGTGGTCGAGCGCTGCCGGGAGCTGGGCATCACCTTGCTCGGCCCGAACTGCCTGGGCTTCGTCAACTACCGCGAAAGGATCCCGGCTTACGGGCTGCTGCTGGCAGGGCCGCTTCTCGCCGGCGGGATCGCCATCGCCAGCCAGAGCGGAGGGATGCTGCTGCCCTTTCACAGGTTGGCCCTGTCTCGTGGGATTGGGCTCGCGGTCTCCGTTTCGATCGGAAACGAGGGAATGTGCACTGCGAGCGATTTCCTGGGTCATTTCGTGGAGCGCGACGATGTCCGGGTGGTGGGGGCGCTGCTGGAGGGAATCCGCGACCCCGCCGGGTTTCTGCGTGCCGCGGGACAGGCTCGGGAGGCCGGCAAGCCGCTCGTGATTCTGAAGGTCGGCCGCTCGCAGGCGGCTCACCGTGCCACGATCGCCCATACCGGGTCGCTCGCAGGTGCCGACGCCGTAATGGACGCCATCTTCAAGCAGCACAGCATCATCCGAGTCGACACCCCGGAGGAGCTGATCGAGACCTGCGCTCTGCTGGCGACCAGCGGTTGGCCGCCCGGCGGCCGCACAGCAGTGGTCAGCACCTCCGGCGGCGCCACCAGCTTGATTCCCGACCTCGCGCTCGGGACCCGGGTGGAGATCCCGGACTTCGCTCCCTCAACCAAGGCCCGGCTGGCTGCCATCCTGCCCAGCTTCGGCCACCCCCAGAATCCCCTCGACACCACCGGAGTAATCGTCAACCAGCCCAAGCTGCTCGCCGCCTGCGTCGAGGCAGTGGCCGCCGAGCACGGCTTCGACGCCCTGCTCATCAATTCCGACGCGCCCCGCGATCCCGGCTCTAACCCGGCGGGCATTGAGGAGCGGGTGGCGTCACTGGCGGAAGTCGTGCACAGGGCGCCTCTCTTCACCGCCATCGCCGCCACCGTGCCCACCGAGCTCACAGCTTTCGGCATGGAGACACTGGCCAAGCACCATCTCCACTTCGCCAACGGCCTTGCGCTTGGAGTCAGGGCCCTGGACCACGCCATCTTTTACGGCCAATCGATAGCGCGCCGGCGGCCGGCGCCACCGCTGCGGCGACGCCGCGCCCCAACGTTTCTCCGCAATCACACCGGCGTTCTCCCGGAGTCGCTGGCGAAGCGATTGCTCGCCGCGTACGGCATCATGGGGCCGCCGGAGCGGCTGACCCACACCCCCGAAGAAGCCGCCGCTGCCGCGGAAGCAATCGGTTTCCCGGTCGTGGTCAAGGTGGAGTCGGCAGACATCCCGCACAAGACCGAGGCCGGGGGCGTGAAGCTCGGCGTGCGCACGCCGGACGAGGTCCGCCTGGCCTATGAGCAGGTTTCGCGTTGCGTTCCGGGTGCGCGGGTCGACGGTGTGCTGATCGCACGCCAGGTCTTCCCGATCGCGGAGCTGATCGCGGGAGTCAAACAGGACGACCACTTCGGCCCGGTCCTACTGGTGGGCCTGGGTGGCATCTTCGCGGAAGCGATCCACGACGTCAGCGTTCAGCGCCCGCCGATCGATGAGGAGACGGCCCAAGAGATGCTGAGCGAGCTGCGCGGAGTGGAAGTCCTGCGCGGAGCCAGGGGCCGTCCGGTGGCGGACCTGCCGGCCGTCTCACGTGTCTTGGTGGCGCTGGGCGACCTCGCGCTGGACCTGGGTGAACGCCTGGCAGAGCTCGACGTCAACCCCCTCTTCGCTCTGCCCGACGGGGCACTGGCGGGGGACGCACTGGTCGTCCTGCAATGAGGGTGGCCATCGCCGGGGTGGCCGAGTCCGACCTCGGAGAGGTGCCCGGCAAAACCGTTCTTCAGATGCAGGGGGAGGCCGCGCTGGCGGCACTGGCCGACGCCGGGCTCCAGCTCCGGGACGTGGACGGCATTGCCACCGCGGGCGGAGAGGGCATCTATGCGCCCGGGATGTTGATGGCGGAGTATCTCGGCGTCCAGCCGCGCTACACAGACAGCACCAATATCGGCGGTGCTTCTTTTGTCGCCCACGCCGGGCACGCCACGGAGGCGATCCGGAGCGGCCAGTGCAACGTAGTTCTGATCACATACGCCAGCCGGCAGCGGTCTCAGCGGACACGTGCCCTGGGCAGCATCGGGGCCGCCTCCGGGCCCCTACAGTTCGAGCGCGTCTGGGGCCTTCCCGCGCCGGTGGGTGCCTATGCCCTGGCCGCCAACAGGCATATGCACGAGTACGGAACGCGACCGGAGCACCTGGCGGAAGTCGCGGTGGCGACGCGCAAGTGGGCCGGTCTCAATCCCAGGGCCTTCCTGCGCGACCCGATCACCATCGCTGACGTCCTCGCCTCGCGATGGATCGCGGAGCCTCTGCACCTCCTCGACTGCTGCCTGGTGACCGACGGCGGGGGCGCCGTCGTCATCGTGAGCGAGGAGAGGGCTCGCGACCTGGCCCAACCCCCGATTTGGATCCTCGGCCATGGCGAGGCGCATACACATCTGGGCATAGCCAGCATGCCCGACCTAACCACCACTCCCGCTGCGCTAAGCGGCCGCCGCGCATTCGAGACCGCCGGCCTGCGTCCGGAGGAAATCGATGTGGTCGAGGTCTACGACTCTTTCACGATCACAGTCCTCCTCACGCTCGAGGCGCTCGGTTTCTGCGGGCCGGGCGAGAGCGGCGCCTTCGTCTCCGGCCAGCGCACGGCGCCGGGCGGCGAATTCCCGATGAACACCAACGGGGGCGGTCTCTCCTACTGCCACCCCGGCATGTACGGGATCTTCACCATGATCGAGGCCGCGCGCCAGCTACGGGGCGAGTGCGGCCCCCGCCAGGTCGAGGGGGCGCGCCTCGCGCTGGCCAACGGGACTGGAGGCGTGCTCAGCTCGGCCGCTACGCTGGTCCTGGGGCGCGACTGATGGAGAAGCCTTACCCGGTTCCCGACGCCGAGACCGCACCCTTTTGGGACGCGGTGGCCGCGGGCAGGCTCGACCTGCAGCGCTGCCGAAGCTGCCGCCGGCATGTCTTTTACCCGCGCTCGCTTTGCCCGCACTGTGGTGGGCTCGACCTGGAATGGGTAACCGTGAGTGGCAGAGGCACGGTCTACTCGTTCACCGTCGTCCACCGGGCACCGGCCGAGTTCCAGGCTGAGGCGCCGTACGTGGTCGCCCTGGTGGAGCTCGAGGAGGGTGTGCGAATACTCACCCGGCTCGTCGACGTGGAACCGGCCGCGGTTCGGGTGGCGATGCCGGTCGAGGTCACACTCCGGGGCGAGCCCCGACTGCCTTATTTCCGGCCGCGGCCCTGATGTGGGACGCGCGATGGAACTTGGGGTGCTCTTTCCTCAAATTGATTTCGGTACAGAGCCCATCGCAATTTAAAGGAATACGCTCAGGCTGCAGAAGATCCGGGGTGCGAGTCTCGTGCGGTCTACGGTGATTAGTGCCCGCCCAGAGGGCCACGCCGTGCAGTGGGTGGGCTGTGGGGGTCACATATTCATCGGCGGGCAGGCTACTCGGAGTAGGGTCGCCTGACCGGTAGGATTTCGACCGCCGATGCTTTTCGCTTTCGTGTACTCCTGGCTTCGGCTGCTCCTCGATCTGGCTGATGTGAGGTTGCGAGTCCACGACCCTGAAGCAGAGCTGCTTCTTCTCCGGCACCAGCTTCGCGTCGTACACCGTCAGGTCAAGAGGCCGCAGTTGAATACTGCGGATCGGACGATCATGGCGGC
>DMCH01000013.1 GCA_003446775.1 Chloroflexota bacterium | reverse complement strand
GCCGACCCAGACGGTACTTTAGCCGCGCGTCGGCGGCCCGGGTCAAGCAAATATTGGCACGCACACGCAACCATTTTCTGCTATCATGCGGTTCACCGACGCTCCCCGGCCCCTTCCAGCCCTTCGGCAAGGGGCACACAGGAACGCCTGGCACTTAATGCCGGCTTTCGGGACCCGAAGGGAAGGAGCTCACCATGTCCGAGCAGAACAAGGCTGTTTCAAAGCGCATCATCGAAGAGGTCTGGAACCAGCGCAAGCTCGACGTGATCGACGAGTTGGTGGCTTCCAACTCAGTCATGCACGAGCCATCTGTCCCAGGCGGCAAGGTCAACGGGGCCCAAGGCTACAGACAGTACGTTGAGACCTATCTGGCCGCCTTCCCGGACCTCCACTTCACCATCCAGGACCAGTTCGCAGATGGAGATAAAGTCGCCACTCGTTGGACCGGGAGCGGCACCCACAAAGGCGCACTAATGGGCATCGCGCCGACCGGCAAGCATGCGACCGCGACCGGGATCACCATCGATCGTTACCAGAACGGCAAGGCGGTCGAGACCTTTAGCAACTTCGACACGCTCGGTATGTTCCAGCAGCTGGGAGTAATCCCGATGCTGGCTCCGGCCGGCGCCAAGGCGTAAGCGGATTCTCTGAAGGGGCGGCCTCGGTAGGCCGCCCTTTTTTTTACGCCCGGCATGGGCAATCACTAGAAAGTGGAAGTCCTCTGGAGGAAGGGGTGGTGCTAACTCCGAGCCGGAGGCCGAAAGTCTAGGCGTGCCCGATCGCGGGTAGGGTACGTTTTGCCGGGATGCCAGCAATCCCCGTCTATCTCGAAATCGGCGAGAAGCGAGTCTTTGCGTCAGCGCTCGAATGGCCTGGTTGGACCCGCTCGGCCAGGGACGAGCAGCGGGCGCTCGAAGGCCTGGCCGCCTATGCCCCCCGATACGCCGCGGTGCCCCAGGCCGCGCGTATCGAATTCGCGATCGACGCGAAACCCTCCTTCAAGGTAGTTGAGCGCGTGAAGGGCAACGCAACCACCGATTTCGGCGCCCCCGGCCTGCCGGCGTCCAGCGACACGAAATCGCTGACCCCCGCCGAGGCGGAGCGAATCTGCGCGCTGCTGGCGGTGTCGTGGAAGGTATTCGACTCCGCCGTCGCGAAAGCGCCCGCCGAGCTCCGGAAGGGACCGCGGGGCGGAGGCCGCGACCGCGACAAGATCGCCGACCACATCATCGGCGCCGAGTCCGCGTACACACCGAAGCTTGGGCTCAAGCTCAAGACGCCCCGACGCGACGACCAGGTCGCGGTGCAGGCGACTCGCAAAACGATCCTCGCCGCGATCCGGGCTTCCGCGGGCGCTCCGCAGACGGGCGAAAAGAGATGGCCGCCTCGCTACGTTGCGCGCCGAATGGCCTGGCACCTGCTCGATCACGCGTGGGAGATCGAGGACCGCAGCGCCTGAGATGGCCGGACTGCTCGTGGTGATGGCGCATCCCGATGACGAGTGCATGGGCGCTGGGGGTCTCATACTTCGGCACTCGCGAGCAGGCGTTGAGGTCAATTTGATCTGCGCCACACGCGGCGAGAAGGGTTGGGTCGGGAAGCCTTCCGGCGCCCGGAGGGAGGACCTATCCCGGATCAGGACGGCCGAGCTCGAGGCCGCCGCGTCGGCCCTCGCGATCAACGGTTACCTGCTTTGGGACTACCCGGACGGCGGCGTGGAAGGCTCCGACCAGGCTGAGATTACGAAACGGATCGGCGAACACATCTCGACGATCGCCCCTGCCGCTGTCGTCGGTTGGGGACCTGACGGCGCCTATGGCCATCCGGACCACATCGCGATGGGACGTTGCACGGATGCCGCAGTCGCCGCCTTGTCCGACAGGGCGCGGCCGGCGCTCTACCACCTGGCCGTTGATGCGCCGCTTGCGGACTCCTACCGCGCGGCGATCGCGCTCAACGGGGGCGATGGCGGCACCCTTCCCCTCGTGGTCAAGGATCACGTCGACCTCGTGCTCGACCTGACGCCGGAGGAGGTCCAGATGAAATTGAGGGCCATCGATTGCCACCAGAGCCAGCTCGAGACCTGGCGGGTGGAGATACGAAATCATCCGCACCTGATGCAGCAGGTGTACGGGCGGGAGCCTTACATCACGGTGTCGTCTCGGGCGCCGGCGATCACGACAGGCGGTCTGTTGGGGGAATTCGCGTGAGCCGTACATACCGATGGTTGCCTGGCAACAAACGGAGATCGCGCCCCCGGCTGGGGTGGGCCCTGAAGTATCCTGTGACCCTGCTTCGGGCGGGACCCGAGGTCAATATCAAGGCGGGGAGTACAGGCTCATGGATACACAACAAGCCGTGGCTGAGGGCACGCACACGGACAGCCAGTCCGACTCCAAGCGTGATGGGCAGAAGAAATTCACGCTCGGCCCGAACGACAGCCTCGAAGGCAAGCTGAACTACGACGGTCACATGACCGTTGAGGGCGGGCGCGCCGAAGGCGAGTTTCGGGTTGGAGGCAACTTTGAGGTCGGGAACGGTTCGACGGTGAAGGCCCTGATCGAGGCCTCCAACGTCACCATCAAGGGCGTGGTCGAGGGCAAGCTGACCGCTCGCGACAAGCTCACCCTCGGGAAGTCCGCCAAGATGAGCGGCGACGTTCAGGTGCGCCGGCTGCAGATCGAGGACGGCGCCAGCTTGAACGGCTACGTCCGAATGGGCGACTTTGAGCAGCACCCCGGCAGCTAGGCGTCCCCTTCCCCCATCGGCGGACGAGCCGCCGACCGCCCGCCACGACGGCTCTAACCAGAACGCCGTCACGCTTGGACCCCGCGACAGAGTGATCGGCCAGCTGTACGTCGAGGGTGACCTTCGCGTCGGCGGCATCGTCGAGGGTGAGGTCGAGGTCACGGGCGACGTGGAGATCGGCGACCTGGCCAAGGTGAAAGCGTCGGTTTCGGCTCGCGACGTGATCATTCGGGGCCACGTGATCGGTGCGGTCGTGGCGCGAAAGCGATTGGAGGTGACCCGGTCGGGCTCGCTGACCGGAGACGTCCGTGTGGCGCGCTTGGAGATCCAGGACGGGGCGAC
>DMCH01000180.1:15522-15762 GCA_003446775.1 Chloroflexota bacterium | reverse complement strand
CTGGCGCGATCGCGTCATCGCGGCCGGCGCTCAGCCAACACCTGTCATCGACCGCTACTGGTTCAAATCCGTGTACTTCCGCGAGCCCAGCGGCGTGCTGTTCGAGGTCGCCACGATGGGTCCGGGCTTTGCCGTGGACGAGGATCCCGCCCATCTGGGTGAGCGCCTGGTGCTGCCGCCGAAGTTCGAGGGCCTACGGGACCAGCTCGAGGCCACGCTGACGCCGATCCACGCGCCCGC
>DMCH01000180.1:14691-15194 GCA_003446775.1 Chloroflexota bacterium | reverse complement strand
GAGTAATCGAGCTCGGGTCGCCAGTCCGCGCCTCGACCGTCGGGTGTGCGGTCGAGCACCAACCAGAGCGGCCACATGAAGTCGACGTGCCGCATGTCCTGGCCGGGGTCGCTGGCGGCGAGCATCAGCTCGCTGCTCCAGGTGTGGTGGATCATTCCATCGCGGCGGGCGAAGACCGTCGCAATCGGACTCTGGGCGCCGTCCGATCCCTCGGCCGCGTAGTCGCGGTTGTAAGTGTTATGGGCGGACGAGAGCAGACGCGCGTGGCGCCAGCCTCGTGTCTTCGCGTGTGCGCGGAAGCGCTCGATCGGCGCCTTCGCGACGACCGCGAAATTGATCCGTTGTGTGATGTGCGGCGACGCGCCATCGATTGCGTCGATGATCGAGGTGCAGGACGGGCAGCCCTCCCCCAGCGGGTCGCCCTTGCCCGGGATGAACATGAAGCTGTAGAGGAAGAGCGTGTCCTTGCCGTCCTCGAACAGCTCGGAGAGCCGGACCGGCCG
>DMCH01000180.1:9256-14358 GCA_003446775.1 Chloroflexota bacterium | reverse complement strand
CGCTGCGCGGCCACGGCCTCGATCTGCCGCCGCAGGTCGATCTCGGCCGTCAGGAGTGCTTCTCTCGCCTGGCGGTACTGGTGGGACTCGCCGGGAAACCGGACGTCGTGAAGCGATTTCGTGTCTTTAGATGACGCCATGTCAAACTCCTTTCTGTTTAGTAGCGGACGCCGTGCTCGACGTAGAACTTGAGGAGGGTCGCGACCTCCCCCCAGCCAAGCGAATGGCCGCCGAAGGACTTCCGACCCTCTGCCGTGAGCGCGAAACCGTGTTCGCGAACGCGCAGCAGCGTGCCGCCGTCGCGCTCTTCGAGGTCGAACTCGACCGGGGTCGTGGGCTCGGTCTCATCGCCCCACTGAAAGACGAAGCGTTGGGGTGGCATCACTTCGATCACGACGCCGTCGCGATCCGTGTTGATGTCTCTTTCGGCTCCCCAACCACGCCAGCGGAGCGTGAGCTTGCCACCAGGCCGAAGATCGATCTCGCTGCCGCTGGTCCCCCACCATGCGTCCAGCCCAAGCGGCGTCGTGAACGCGGCCCACACCTTCTCACGCGATGCACGGATGAACACGCTGTGGCGGATCTCGAGCTCTGGTTCGCTCACGAATCCTCCTCGACGAAGCGCTTGAGCCGCAGCAGTCGCCGCTCCCATCGTGCCGACAGGGTCGTGAGCCACGCGGTCGCGTCGTCTAGTGGTGCGCTCTCCAGGCGGTAGTGGACCTCGCGTCCGTGTCGCTCCTTGGCGACCATCCCCGCGTCAGCAAGCGCGCCCAGGTGTTTCACAACCCCCTGACGCGTCAATGGGAACCGCTCGGATAGCCCCGTCGCGGTGGTGGGGCCCATGGCCAGGCGCTCGAGCAGTTGCCGGCGGGTGGGATCGGCGAGTGCGCCGAACACGGCATCATTCATGTGCAACTACACAGTTGCACATGACGGCGCGTTTGTCAAAGTCCCCACAACTGCTGGGCGCGGACGCCCAGTCCGTGAACGACTGCGGTGAATGCATCTCGCTGCTCCAGCCGATCTTCGCCAAAAGTCCGGGCCAGGTCGTCGCGGAAGGCGGGAATGTAGGCAGAGCCGCCCGTCAGCAGCACTCGTTCTACCTCTGTCGCCTGGATGCGAGCCTCGTCGAGCGCTCGCCCGATCGCCTCGCGGACCAGGTCCAGCTCGGGTCGGATCATCGACTCGAAAGCCGTTCGCCGCAGCGTCACGTGCAGGCCGAGGGGTGAGAACCGCAGCTCCGTGACCTCCGAGCTCGAGAGTGCGATCTTCGCTGCCTCGATCGCCTTGTAGAAGTCATATGCGTACCCCTGATAGAGCAGTGCGTGGGCAAGCTCGGCCTCTTTGCCACCGATTCTCGCCAGGATGGCGGGGATGCCCGGGTCGGCCATGAGGAGCCTTACGGAGCTCGCGGTGCGAAGCTCGTTGAACAACCAGTTGGGCAGCACCTCCAATCCGAGCGCCGGCCCGACGCTGGTTTCGAACAGGACGCCGTCCAGCACCTCGCCGCCGACTGCGACGCCGGACAGGCCTGCGATGCGCGACTCGCCATCGCGCGAGTCCATCACGGCGACGTCGAACGTGCCCCCGCCAAAGTCCACAGCGATCTCGACACCGTGATGGGTCGGCTCGCCGATGACGGCTGCCGTCGGCTCGGGCAAAAACGCGACCTCTTCGAATCCGGCCTCGACCGCCGCCTGCTCCAGACGGCTGAAAGCCTCCGCATCTGACGCGGCGCGGTCGGACGGATCGGCGCCGGCGAAGACCACTGGATGTCCCAGCACAACGCGTCGAGCCCCTTCGTCGACGGCTGCGTCGGCTTCGTTCTTCAGGCGCCTCAGCACGACAGCGACCAGTGAGCCCACGGTGAAGTCGGTCGCCCAGGAATTGGTCCCCGCGAAACCAACCTTCGCCAGGTCGTGTTTCACGCCGGACAGCAGCCGTGCGTCGTTGCATCCTCCGCCCTTGCGGTACTGCCGGCAGTCGGTGTCCCAACCGTATGGCGCCAGAGCGCAGTTCCAGCAGTCGGTCTTTTCGTGCCCGGACTTGAGGAACGTCCTCACCGCCTCATCGCCCGCGGCGCGACGCCCGCCGCGATGGAGATAGACGAACGAAGGCAGCGTCATCGCGGATCGCGATGGCCCCAACGGGAGCACCTCGACACGGTCGGGATAGGCGACCGAGATCGCGCTGTTGCTCGTCCCGAAATCGATGCCGTATCCAACGGGAGCCGCAGTCGGATTCACCACGGCACCATATATCGTCGCCGGTTGCGCGGGCGCCTCAGCGCGTGCTAGCGATGACTCCAAAACCGGCGAGCAGGAGGACGATCGAGACTCCGAGAAGCAGGGGACCGACCACCGCCAGGACTTGCTTGAAGAGGCTGAGTCGGCGGCGATGGCGCAGCCGACCCAACCTTGACTCCAAGCTCAATAACACCTAGTTGCTCTTGCTGTTTCCTTTGTCCTAACTCTTGGCTACGTCGCAGTCGATGCGGTTTCCACCCTGACGACCCGGGTCGCCTGGCGTGCCGCCGAGCTCGTCATTGGACCGGCTCGCGCAACCCTGATTTGAGTTACCTGGATCGCAACCCTCGGGGCCGTTGCCCACGCCCTGGTTGCAGTGCTGCTTCTCCTGGCCCTCGTGGCCCTTGCCACCCGGGCAACCTGTAACCGCGGTGCCAGTGATCGTCACCGCAGCCTTGGCGAGAGCATCACCTTGGAAGGTGCCACGTGTCAGGGTGATGGCTGCACCGGCAAGAATCGTTCCTATGAAGTTCGAATCGGTCATTGTCGCCGCCTGTGCGACCCACCAATTCACGTTGCACGGCACTCCGCCGCCGGCCATGACGACCGTGAAACTGGTGCCTGTGAGGGCGCCGGTTCCGCTCGTCCCGATCTTGAAGATCCAGGTCCCGTTGGCGGGTCCCTTGAGAGTCAACGTGCCGGTCAGAGTGGCCGCTGCATCGAAGCAGTAGACACCGGGTGTGAGGGTAACGCCTGCGAGGGTGCCGGTGAGGACCTGGTCGCAGGGGATGGCCGCGTACGCGGCGTATGCGCTATTGAAGTCAGCTATAACCTGGGCCGAGACCGGCGCGATGATCGCGCCCGAGATCGGACAGTTGGTCTGGACCACCGAAGCTCGGGCCCCGGAGGAGCCGACGTTTCCGGTGATTGTGCCGTCGGTGCAGGTGACCGCTCCCCCGCCATTGGGGGCTGCACTCAGAACTGCGAAGTTGGAGGCCGTTCCCAGTCCGGGCGCCGTCGCGGCCTGGGCTGCCATCGGCGACACTGCCGCGAGTACGGCCACCATGACGAGCGGAAGAAACCGAAACCTGTAAATCACGCGTGTCACGCTCTTCTTTCTCCTCGGTCCACTTGGACCACGCCAATAGGGACGACGGGGCCGAACCCTTCCAGCACCTACCGTGGCTTCGCAGCCGTAACAAAGTCAGCAACAGCCCCACAAATACTTAAGGCGTAGGCGCAGGCGCACTGCCGACGACAAAGAAAAGGCCTCGCGGGGGGTAGTCCTGCGAGGCCTGACGAACGCGATATCTAGGCGTGAACAATGACCGCCAGGACTTGCTTGAGCAGGCTGAGGCGGCGGCGCTGCCGCAGCCGCCCCAGCCTCGACTCCAAGCTCAGTAACAACTACTTGTTCTTGCCGTTGCTCTTGCCCGTGCCCTTGCCGTTGCTCTTGCCGGGAGCTTTGCCGACCTTGCTCGTCGCGTTGGCGGCGGCGTTGCTCATAGCGTGGTTGGTTGCGTTGCTTGTGACGTTGCTCGTCCCGGTGCTTGTGGCGTTGATCGCCATGCTGGCCACGTCACTGCTCTTGCGGCCCTGGCGACCCGGGTCCCCAGGTGTGCCGCCGAGCTCGTCATTGGAAGTGTTCTTGTTGTTCGAGTTACCTGGATCGCAACCCTCGGGGCCGTTGCCCACGCCCTGGTTGCAGTGCTGCTTTTCGTGGCCTTCGCCTTTGCCACCCGCGCAGCCGGTAAGTGCGGTGCCCGTGATCGTCACTGCGGCTTTCGCGAGCGCATCACCGGCAAAGGTTCCGCCGGTGAGGGTGATGGCCGCACCCGCGAGAATCGTTCCCACGAAGTTCGAAGTCGTCATCGTCGCGGCCTGGGCGACCCACCAATTCACACTGCAGGGCACCGCGCCGCCCGCCATGACCACCGAGAAATTGGTACCCGTCAGGGCGCCCGTCCCGCTGGTCCCGATCTTGAAGATCCAGGTCCCGTTGGCGGGTCCCTTGAGAGTCAACGTGCCGGTCAGCGTGGCCGCTGCAGCGAAGCAGTAGACACCGGGCGCGAGCGTAACGCCGGCGAGGGTGCCGGTGAGGGTCGTGCCGCAAGGAATGGCCGCAAACGCGGCGTAAGCGCTGTTGAAGTCGGCTACAACACCAGCGGAGACCGGCGCGACGATCGCCCCATTGATCGTGCACCTGGTTTGAACGACCGAGGCCATGGGACCGGAGGAGCCTACGTCTCCCGTGATTGTGCCGTCGGTGCATGTCACCGCCCCACCATTCAGGGGTGCTGCGCTCAGGACTGCGAAGGTCGACGCCGAACCCAGTCCGGGCGCGGTCGCTGCCAAGGCGGCCGTCGGCCACACTCCCGCGAGGAGGGCAAGGGAAACAAGCCCCAGAAATCGAACTTTGAACAGCATGCGTTTCACTTGGTAAATTTCTCCTTGGTCCTTTTTGGACCGCGCCAGCAGGCATAGCGGTGAAATCTTTCCGAAGCGTTCCCGCTGCGACCCAGGTTCGCTTGGCACCCGTAACAAAGTCAGCAATACACTCACAAATGCTTAAGACCAACCCCCAATCGGAGCTCTCGAAGGGCAAAGAAAAGGCCTCGCGGGGGGTAGTCCTGCGAGGCCTTACGAAAGCGATATCTAGCTGTGGATCATCCCGCGGTGAGTCAAGGCTCGGAATATGACCAGGAGGATGACCGCGCCGACGAACGCGGCCAGGACTCCGCCGATCGTGAACGTGCCTGTCGCTACAGGCAGGCCGACGAGGCTCGCGAGCCAGCCGCCCAGGAACGCTCCCAGGATGCCGACCACGATGTCCCATATGAGGCCCATGCCCTTGCC
>DMCH01000180.1:8064-8939 GCA_003446775.1 Chloroflexota bacterium | reverse complement strand
CTTCTAAACCTCTGAGGCCGCCTTGCGGCGATGAGTTGAACGGGGGGACATGACAACAACGACTGGCTTGACCGCCTCTGGCATGCCCATTGCGGCCAACTCATCGCCCATGCGATGGGCATAGGTGGCGAGCCGCTTCATCTGCGACCGTTGGGTCATGGCGTAGCCACCGATCGCTGCCCCCGCAACCAACCCCATCGCCAACATGCCCAGGAGCGGCCACGGGCGGGACCGCGGGTACTCCGGCAACGTAGCGATCTGCCTCAGGGAGGCATCGTTCCATCTCTCGGAAACGTCATTCCACTTCTTCGGCCAGGACCTTAGATTCATCACGATGTCGCCGGTTTGGTGCCGTGCGGCGCGGTGACGATCCTGATCAGGACCACGAGGCCCCAACCGATCACGGCATAGACGACGAGCGCTACTAAAGATGCCGTCTCAAAAGTGTTGGTCTTGGTTCCGGTGTCGCCGAAGATACCTGTGAACGGAGCCACTATGGGCGCGCTCGTCTGGTAGATGAAGTTGACGAAGGCCGACTGCACGGACGCGCCGAACAATTTGCCCAGGAAGCGAGCTGCGATGAGGACGTCGACGATGCCGACGATGAAACCGACGAAAGCCGCGGCGCGAAAGTTGTAGCGGCCCTGCTCAGTCACCGAGACGCGCTCGACTGGAGCGGGAGCGGGAGCGGGAGCGGGAGTTGGTTGCTGAAATGCCATTTTAGTAATTCACCTCTTTGCGGTCACGATCGCTCACAGCTCATAACAAAGTCAGCAACTTCCCCAGCAGAAGGTATGGGGTCAGGCCCCGAAAACTGATGGGGGCAGACGGGCACGCTCTGGGGCCAGCGCCCCTCCGAATCGCCCTCCCTACCA
>DMCH01000180.1:6569-7744 GCA_003446775.1 Chloroflexota bacterium | reverse complement strand
AAGGGCTCAGCCCACAGCCAGGTTGCCCTCGAGGGCTGGATGCGTGGGTGAGGCCTCACGCGCCCCGGGGGACGCTCGCCGCGCGCACCGTCCAGATGCCAGCGCTCCAGCGCCTCGGCGGTCTCACGGAACCTGACCACCGCCTCGTCGGGATCGAGCAAATCTCGGTCGTCCCCTTCTGCGCGGCCGAGGTGTTCCCGCCACAACTGCAGCCTCAGGTCGCGCGCGAACTTCCGAGCGCAGTCGCCTAGACCCCCGGGATCGAGCGGTGCGCGGGCATCCCGCTCTTCGTCAAGCACAGCGCACGCGATCTCGGAGTCGTGGCTCCACGACCTCCGATTGAAATTGTCCGATCCGACGGATGCCCAGACGTCGTCGATCACACTGACCTTGGCGTGGACGTAGACCGGGACGCCGGCGAGGTTTTCGATGTCGTAGATGGCGACACGATCGGGTGCGGCATCGAGGAGCACCTGGACTGCCTGCTCCCGCCCCACCTGGTTCGGCCGCAGGGTGAGGACTCCGGCCTGGTCGAAGAATCTCGGCACGACCGCGATCAGGTGCAGCGAGGGACACTCCACCAGCGCATCGGCAAACGTCCTCGCCACCTCGGTCGACCAGAGGAACTGGTCTTCGAGGTAAATGAGCCGGCGCGCTCGTCGGATCGCCTTGCGAAATCCGCGAGCGACGCTCCGCTCGCCATGGGGTGCGAACGGATAGCCACGTCGCCGGCGCGCGTAGGTGCGGAGCACCTGGACCGCGTGCGTTCCGCGCGGCAACGGATCGGCCGGCATCGAAGGCAGGGTGCTTGCCTTGCGATGCGTGTGGCGCAGGAGGTCGTGCATGATCCCGATCGGATCGCGACTGAGCGGGCTTCGATCATCCCACCGTTCGCGGAAGCAGAATTCCAGGTCTCCGACGGCAGGGCCCTGGATCGCGACCTGAGCGTCATGCCAGGGAGGTCGTTCCCCGTACACCGGCGCCATGGCCTGGCGCTGTTGGTCGCCATGATGGTCGGCGTCATCGCGCCGGCTGTGGCACAGGTCGATGCCACCGATGAAGGCAACGTCGCCATCACTCCTTCCGGAGTGGCGGATCACGATGAGCTTCTGGTGATGAGAGCCGCCGAGCCGGACCCGCTGGTCGAGGAGGACCTCGCCCCCGGCTGAGTTGAG
>DMCH01000180.1:0-6281 GCA_003446775.1 Chloroflexota bacterium | reverse complement strand
CGGCGAGCCGCGGCCGCGAGGACGGCTCCAACCTCGCAATCGGGAAGGTCGCTCAGGCGCTGGTCGGGGTCGCCACGCCAGTCCGTGAAATAGAGCTGGTCGCCGGCGCCCAGCTCGCGAATCGCTTCCAGAAGGCGGCGGAAATATGTGGCTCCGTGCACGAGTGTTTCGACTCGGTTCCCGATGCTCCAGGCCGAGTCCGGACGCCGCCGGTCAAGGGCGCTGAACTCGTTTCCACGTTCGGCGCTCGTGAGAAACCAACCCTCAAGCGCTTTGGTAGACCCCTCTTCGAGCATGTGTTACTGCGATTGTTACCACGTTCCGCCCATCTTCTATAGCCGTATGCCTGACACAACCGGGACGCGAACCTAATGTCGGTCCGCGACCAATTGAGAGTGCGACCGCGTCGGGGCCTGGTCGACCTGGACGTCCTCGATCCGTCGGAGACCCATGGGGTCAAGCGTTATGAGGCCGATGACCGGCTGCTGGCGGACGAGGAGCACATCATGTCGCTCCAGGACTGCCTCCACGCGGAAGGCAAGCGCTCGGTGCTCATCGTGCTGCAAGGCATGGACACGAGTGGGAAGGACGGCACGGTCAGGTACGCGCTCCGAGGCCTCAATCCTCAAGGCGTGAGGATCGTCTCGTTCAAGGCACCGACCCCCAGCGAGCGGCGGCATGACTTCCTGTGGCGGGTCAGGCGCCAATTGCCCCGGCGTGGTGAGATCGTCATCTTCAACCGATCTCATTACGAGGATGTGTTGATCGCCAAGGTCCGAGAGCTTGCGCCGCCCAAAGTCATCGATGAGCGCTACGGCATCATCAACCGCTTCGAGGCTGGGATCGTCAAGCACGGCACCGCGCTCGTCAAGGTGTTCCTGCACATCTCAGAGGAAGAGCAGCGAACGCGGCTCCTCGCCCGCCTGCGCGAACCGGACAAGCACTGGAAGTTCAGCGGAACCGACATCAGCGAGCGGCGGTCCTGGGACGAGTACCAGGCCGCGTACTCGGCCGCCCTCGGGCGTTGCTCAACGGCGGCGGCTCCGTGGTACGTCGTTCCCGCCAACCGCAAGTGGTACCGGAACTGGGCCGTCTCGCAGCTTCTGATCGAGACGATGGAAGACATGAAGTGCAGCTATCCCAACCCGCACCTCGACGTCCGCGCGCTGAAGAAAAGCCTGCAGGCGGCGGCCTGATATGGCTACGTTCCATGGCGGCACCAACGCCGTGAAGCAAGCCGCGGGCAACCCCTTGCTCCAGCTTCTAGAGCGCCTGGGCTATGTCGTTCGCGGTGCCCTGTATGCCGTTATGGGACTCCTCGCCTTGGGGATAGCGGTCGGAGTCGGGGGCGGCAAGACCACAGATCTGAACGGGAGCCTGGTGTTCTTGACCGGCAACCAGTTCGGGAAGCTGGTTCTCATCGTTGCCGCCGTCGGCCTGGCGGCCTACTCGCTGTGGGGTTTCATCCGGGCGATCTACGACCCGCTGCACCGAGGCAGGGGCGCATCCGGCTACGCGGCGAGGCTAGGCTTTGTCACGAGCGCGGTGTCCTACGCGGCCATAGTGATCCTCGCTCTCCAGCTCCTCGCAGGGTCAGGCGCACCTTCCGGCGACAGCACGCAGAAAACGATCGCTTCAGTTCTCACCCACCCCGCCGGTGGCGCGCTGACGATCCTCATCGGCCTCATCGCGATCGTGATCGGCTTGGGGCAATTCCTGGAGGCCTATCAAGCCAACTTCGCAAAGGACCTGAAGGGCGCCGAGATGAGCCAGTCCGAAAGGACCTGGGCGATCCGGTTCGGCCGTTTCGGGATGTTTGCCCGCGGGGTTGTTTTTGTGGTGATCGGCTGGTTTGTCATCCAGGCCGGCATTCACCATGACGCGAGCCAGGCCCAGGGCTTCGGAGGCGCGTTCGTGTTCTTGCTGAACCAGCCCTTCGGACGTCTCCTGTTGGGCGTCATTGCGCTGGGCTTCGTGACGCTGGGCCTCCACTCCTTCGCTTGCGCGCGGTGGATCCGGCTGATGGGCAGCTCAGCTTGAGCGCAATCGTGAGCACCATCCGACCGGCGCGGACGCAGTAAGCCGATGGCGGTGAGGTCGGCGCACCGATCGTCCCCACAGATCGCTGCCCTGCCCAAAGACAGGTTCTTCAACCGGGAGCTCTCGCGGCTGGACTTCGACAGCCGCGTGCTGTCCATGGCCGAAGACCAAGCGCGGCCGCTGGCCGAGCGGATCCGTTTCCTGGCGATCGTGAGCGACAGCCTGGACGACTTCTTCCAGGTGCGGGTGGCAGGCCTGCATGAACAGGTCAACGCCACCGCGAGCCTGACCTCCTCGGACGGGATGAGCCCCAAAGACCAGCTCGACGGGATTGGGGAACGGGTTCGTGAGCTCATCGAGCGCCAGTCGGACACCTTCAGCACGGACATCGTGCCGGCGCTCGCCGGTGCCGGCTTCAAGTTGGTCGATGCGGATGATCTGTCCGAAGCGGATCGCGACCTGCTCCAGCAGGTGTTTCTGGAGCGGATCTTCCCGGTGCTCACCCCGCTGGCGGTCGATCCGGCACACCCGTTTCCGTACGTCTCCAATCTCTCGCTCAACCTGGCTGTGATGGTCCGCGACCCGACCCGACACAAGGAGCGGTTTGCGCGGGTCAAGGTACCGCCGCTGCTGTCACGTTTCGTCGCTCTGCCCGACGGTCATCGCTTCGTGCCCCTCGAACAGGTCATCGCCCTTCACCTGCCGGATCTGTTCCCGGGCATGCAAATCGCCAGTCATCATTTTTTCCGGGTGACGCGCGACGCGGACCTCGACGTCGACGACGACGAGGCGGAGGACCTGATGGCCGCGGTCCAGGCCGAGCTCGTGCGCAAGCGCCGGAGGGGTCGGGCAGTTCGCCTCGAGGTGGGTCCCGACATGTCCCCCGACGTTCTCTTCCTGCTGCTCCGGGAGCTCGAGCTCGGTTCTGAGGATGTGTACTTGGTGACTGGGATGCTGGACTTTACGGGCCTTCTTTCTATCCAGGGCCTCAGCAACAAGGCGCTGGTTTCGCGAGCCTGGGTGCCTGCGACCCAGCCAAGGCTTCAAGCCGAGGGCGGCGAGCCAGTCGACTTTTTCGGGGTGATCCGCGACGGGGATCTTCTCGTCCATCACCCATACCACTCGTTCGAGACCTCGGTCGAGGCCTTCGTGGAGCAAGCCGCCCGCGACAAGGACGTCCTTGCGATCAAGATTGCGATGTACCGGACGTCCGGCCCTGAGAGCCCGATCGCTCGTGCGCTCAAGAGCGCCGCCCAGGCCGGCAAGCAGGTCGTGGCGCTCGTGGAGTTGAAGGCGCGCGGCGACGAGCAGGCGAACATTGAGTGGGCGAAGGCCCTCGAGGCGGCGGGCATACACGTCGTGTACGGCCTGGTCGGTCTCAAGACTCATGCCAAGCTCATGCTGGTAGTGCGGCAGGAGGGCGCAGGCGTCCGGCGCTATGCGCATATCGGTACCGGCAACTACAACGCGGCGACCGCCGGCATGTTCGAGGACATCGCGCTCTTCACGGCAGATCCGGACGTGACTGCGGACATCGCCGAGCTCTTCAACTACCTCACCGGCTACAGCCGCCAGACCAAGTACCGCCGGCTCCTCGTCGCTCCCACGACCCTTCGATCCGGGATGCTCAAGTTGATCCAGCACGAGGCCTTGAAGCCGGAAGGGAGAATCGTGATCAAGGTCAACAACCTAGTGGACCCGGAAGTGATCGACGCCCTGTACCGAGCTTCGCAGGCGGGCGTCCGAATTGACCTCATCGTGCGCGGCATCTGCTGCCTCAAGCCGGGTGTGCCTGGGCTGTCGGAAGGAATCCGCGTCCGTTCCCTCATCGGCCGGTATCTCGAGCACTCACGAATATTCGGCTTCGGGAGTGGACCCGGCCGTCATGTTCTCATCGGTTCCTCCGACCTGATGCCTCGCAACCTCGATCGAAGGGTGGAAGCCGTGGTCCCGGTGGCTGACCCGGATCTCAAGAAGGAGGTCGAGCGGTTCCTGGAGCTCGAGCTGGCCGACGACACCCTCGCCTGGGAGCTCGCCGAGAACGGGACCTGGAGCAAGGTTGTCGCGAGTCGCGGCGCGAACACCCAGGATCTGATGCAGCGCGCGACCCTGGGAATCGTCGGAGATGAGGGAGTTGCGGCTGCATGACCACAGACACTCTGACCGCGAAGAACAGCACCAAGCGCGCGGGCAGTGCCAAGCGCGCGGGCAGTCTGTTAATCCTGAGCTCCAAGGCCGGCTCCATGACGCCAGAGATCGAAGCCAAGCTTCGCCGAGCGTTCGCCGGCAGCCTGACCGTCGAGTTCGATCCCAAGATGGACATTGAGACGCTCGTCGGGCCGACGGCCTTGATCATAGTGGCGGGCGGGGACGGCACCATCGGCTGGGTGGTCCGCAGGCTCGCCGACACGAAGCACCCGGTCGGAATTGTCTCGATGGGCACCTTCAACAACTTCGCGAAGTCGCTACGACTGCCCACGACAGTCGATGCGGCCATCCGCGTGGTCAAGACTGGAACACCCCGTCCGATCACGCTCGGGCGCTTGAACGGGAAGGTCTTCCTGGAGGCCGCCGCCATCGGCCTGTTCGGCGAAACCATCGCCGCCGGCGAGTCGGCCAAGGATCGAGCCTTTGGTGCCTTTGCCGAGGACGTGAAGCACATCGCCGAGGCGAGGCCGTTCAAGTACGTACTGACAGGCGACATCAGAGGCAGCGGCAGTTGCATGTCCCTCGTCTTCACCAACACCGCTTCGATCGGCTCTCAAATGCCGGTCAGCGACAAGACCCCCGTGGAACCTTACCTGGAGCTCTCAGTGCACGCCGGCGCCAGCCGCACGGACATAGTCAAGCGCGTGCTGGCGCGCGCGGTACTCTCCAAACACCGTGAGGGAGGCCTGGGCCAGGTGTTTCAGTTCCGCAAGCTGGAAGTGGTAACGACGCCGAAGGTCCGGATTTATGCCGACAATGCCCAGCTCGGCCGAACGCCGGCCACCGTCACGGCCACGCCGAGCGCATTGAAAGTGATCCTGCCACGATGAGCGCACAACCCCAAGACACGACCGCGCCGCTCGCCGAACCCAAGCAGGCGGCTGCGGAGGTCATCGCCGGGCGACCTGGGCCGACCGCCAGGCGCTGGTTGGGTCCCGCCGCTCTGATCGTTTTCGTCCTCTTCGCGATCGACACCTTCCTGGTCGTGCAGAACGACGTGCTTCCGTTTGACATCTCGATCGCGACCTTCATCCAGCAGTTCAACTGGGGTCCGCTCGTCTATCCGATGGAGCTGATCAACCTCAGCGCCGGCATCTGGCAGGTCTTGATCGGCGCCGTCGCTGTGGTCGCGCTCTTCATCTTCGAACGCCGCGCCGGCTGGCTGTTGTTGATCGGCAGCATCTCCAGCGGCCTCGACAACATCATCAAGCTCGTAATCTCGCGACAGCGACCGCCTGCCGACCTCGTCCACATTCTCAACCCGACCACCGGATTCAGCTTCCCCAGCGGGCACGCGGTCTTCTTCACATGGCTCAGCTTCATGCTCGCGTTTTCGCTGGCGCCGAGGTTCACTCCGCGTATCCGTCCAATCCTGTGGATTGTGGCCGGGATCGTAATCGTGTTGACCTGCATCGCCCGGGTCTGGGCAGGTGCCCACTGGCCGAGCGACGTGCTCGGAGGCGTTCTTCTCGGCATCGGCTGGTCAGCCTTCGTGCTCTGGCTTCCGGAGCGCTGGCTGCCGTCCCCAACCTTCAATTGGTTTCGCCGCCGCGCCCGAGCGGCGTCATGATCCGGCGTCCCTTGCTGTTCGTCGCCATCGCGGCCGCAGCCGCGGTCGGAATCATCACCGCAGTCGTGGTCATAAACCCTTACCAGCCGACAGACGCCACCGTGGAACGCGATATCCAGGCAACGAACCTGGGCCCGCTCACGCTGACGTTCCCCTTCTTCACGTGGCTGGGCGGACCCGGCGGAATCCCGATGCAGGCCGTCGTCATCCTCCTCGTGCTCCTGTTGAATCGGCGCGCCTGGATCCTGGCCCTGGCCGGCCTTGCCGGCGGCCTGTGGTACGAAGTCATCGTCCACCTGGTCAACCGGCCACGGCCGACAGTCGGGCAGGTCCTTCGCGTGACCGAACATCCCGGCTCTACCAGCTTTCCGAGCGGGCACCTCATTTTCATCACGATCAGCGCCGCGATATTGATGTTGTGCGTCGGCTATAGATATCTCCCGCGGTGGGCAAGGCCGATCGG
>DMCH01000118.1:1151-4015 GCA_003446775.1 Chloroflexota bacterium | reverse complement strand
TGATCGCGAGGCGCATCCGCGCGCCCGGAATGCGCTGGGCGGCTTAAGCGGGCCGCGTCCAGAACCCGTCGGGGTCGAAGCGCCGGATTGCGGCCAGCTCGGAATCGCTCGGGGGCGGAGTCTCAGCAACGTGGTCGGCGAGCTGCAGGTCCCAGCTGGTTTCCGCCCGCACCTCGTCCACCGTGTGACCCGGGTGGACAGAAGCGAGATGGGCCTCCCCGCCGTGTTCTGGAAAACGCAGCACACAAAGAGTCGTGATGATCGCGGCCGGACCGCCGCCCAGCAGGCCGTTCCGCTGGCGCCAACCGGGCGTCCCATCGCCGTGACCCGGTGAGGTCACAAACGACACTTTCTCGACCAGGCGGCGGCGTTCGTGGTTCATCAGCGTCACCCAGCGCCGGCTGAGGATCGCGATGTCGGCTCCTCCCCCGCTCCCCGGCAGCTTGACCGTCGGCTTAGCGGGATCGCCGACATATGACGTGTTCAGGTTGCCGAAACGGTCGACCTCCGCCCCGCCGATGAAGCCCAGGTCGACGTGTCCCTGCGCCATCAGCGCCATCGCGTTCGACATCCGCGTCGACCACAGCGCACCGGCGACGTTCGGCGGATCGCCCATCGTGCCGAGGAAGCCCGCAGCGGGCTGGTCGCGCATCAGACCCACCTCGAAAAGGCCTCGGGCGCTCGGAGCGTGCGCGTTGCGCGCGACGGCGTAGGCGAGGATCGGCAGCCGCATCCCGACGAACACCAGGTCGCCGTCGCGGATCTCGCGTGACGCCACGGCCACCATCAGCTCCTGCGGGGTGTAACTATTCGTCGCCATAATCCGCGGGCGCCGAATATTCGTGATGGCGGATGCGAAGCGAATCAACGTCAACACGTTTCAGGTAGGTCGCGCGATCGGGCACGTCGAGGACCCAGCTCTTCAGCCAGGCCGCGAATCCCTCAGCAGTGCGTGACTGCTCCGCATAGTCGCGATAGAACCCATGGTCGCGCTTGAAATGTCCCTGCACCGGCGACGGGTGCGCGCCGCCCGGCTCATGGACGACCGCGACCACCTTGGTCTCGGGCAACAGAATCCGGTTTGGATCGCTCAGCGTGATGTCGACGTCGACGAGCTCCTCGCAAGTCAAGATCACCTTGTCCGCTGCCAGCCCAGCCTCTTCCGTGATTCCGAGCGGCCCCCAAGCGTGCGCGCGGCCCATCGCGTCGGCCCGCTGCACGTGGATGACAGCAACGTCTGGTCGCACCGCCCCGACGTGGACGAGGCCGAAACCCACCGACAAATTGGGGTTCGTCTTCAGGATGTCGCTCCCGAGCAGGGTTCGCGTCGGAAGGTTCGGAACGTTCCACGCCGCCGCCCAGAGCGCGAGCGAGATGGAGAAATTGGAGTGGTCGTGCACTTCGAGCGCGCGCGGGATGTCCTGCTCGCACGCTCGCCGGTAGCAGTGGCCAAGCCCCTCCGACACGTTGCCCACCCACGCTGCTGTCACGCGGCGCACGCAGCCGGCGCCGATCAGCTGATCGAACAGCGCGTCCGAGATCGGTCCGACGAGCTCCAGGTCTCGACGCTGCTGCCGGATGATCTCGTGGCCCGCGGCGAAAGGGATCAGCGGTTCCAGCGACGTCCCGATAGCGACGGTTGAGCCATCGGGGACGAAGCGCGTGATGGCCTCGGCCATCGACATCAGCTTCAGTTCGCTATCGACTCCATGTACGAGCGGTAGTTTCGTTCCAGCTCTGCCATCGAGTCCCCGCCAAACTTCTCGAGGAAAGCGTCCGCGAGCGTCAGCGCCACCACCGCCTCGCCGATCACGCCCGCCGCCGGCACCACGCACACATCGCTGCGTTCGTAGTGAGCCTCGACCTTTTCCTTGGTCTTGAGGTCGATCGACTGCATCGGCTTCTTCATGGTCGAGATGGGCTTGATGGCGACGCGCAGGTCGATCGGCTCACCGTTGGTGACGCCGCCCGTGAGGCCTCCGGCGCGGTTGGTGAGGTGACGGAACTTGCCGCCCTCGTAGTCGATCTGATCGTGAAACTCAGAACCTGGCCGCGCCGAGCCCTCGAAGCCGGCGCCGAACTCGACACCTTTGATGGCGTTGATGGACAGCACGGCCTGCGCCAGGCGGCCGTCCAGCTTGCGGTCCCAGTGCACATAGCTCCCGAGCCCAATCGGCACGCCACGAGCGACGATCCGGAACGTTCCACCCAGCGTGTCGCCCCTCTCGCCCACCTCATCGATGTCGGCGACCATGCGCTGTGACGCCTCGGGGTCCGGGCATCGCACCGGGGAGGCTTCGATCTCCTCGACCGTGACCGTGTCCACGTCGACACCTTCGAAGCCGATGTCGGTGCGACCGATCGATTGGGTGAAGCTCAGGATCTCGACCCCGAAGTGGCCGAGCAGCTTGCGCGCCACCCCGCCCGCGGCCACGCGGGTGGCGGTCTCGCGCGCGGAGGAGCGCTCCAGCACGTTGCGTACGTCCGTGTGGCCGTACTTCAGCGCGCCTGCCAGGTCGGCGTGCCCCGGTCGCAGCCTCGTGACGGGCTTGGGCGCGAAACCCTCCGTGGAGGCGGTCATCTCGGCCGTCCAGTTGACGTGGTCCTTGTTCTCGAGCACCAACGTGACCGGGCTGCCGATGGTGAAGCCGCCGCGCACTCCGCTGACGATGCGCGCGAAGTCGGTCTCGATCTTCTGGCGCCCGCCGCGGCCGTGGCCGCCCTGGCGGCGGGCGAGGTCGCGACGCAGGTCGTCCTCCGAGATCGCCAGTCCCGCGGGCAGGCCTTCGATGACCACGGTCAGCTGCGGACCGTGGGATTCGCCGGCCGTGAGCCATCTGAGCATTGAGGCGATGATAAGACCC
>DMCH01000118.1:0-894 GCA_003446775.1 Chloroflexota bacterium | reverse complement strand
TGGACGCCGCCCTCATCGACGTCGGCGGCACGCTGTGGCCCAACTCGTGGCCGTTGCGGGCCACAGACGCCGATGGCCGGCGCGAAAGAGTCTCCCGCGCGCTCCCCGGCCTACCAGCCGCGACGGTCGAAGCGCTGGTCGTCGACCTCATCGAAAGCAGCCGGTTCGGTGATGAAGCGCGAGCGGTCACGACCGAGGTCGACGTTCCCGTCGACGCCGTCAACCTCGTCACCGGTTGCCTCACGCGCCAGTCCATCGCCACGGACGGGGAGACGGTGGCTCGCGTCCGCCGCGCGATGGCGCTCCCGGTTCACGACCGGCTGCGCCCGCTGCCCGGCGCGGTCGAGCTGCTCGCCGAGGCCCACGCGCTCGGCCTGCGCACGGTCATCGCGAGCAACACCTTCTGGCGCGACGCCGAGAGCTACTGGGAGGATTTCCGCCTGCTGGGCATGGCGGACCACGTCGACGCCATCGTCACCTCGAACGATGCGGGCCGGCTGAAACCTCATCCGGCGGTGTTCGAGATGGCCATCCGCGCCTCGGGCGCCGAGCCGGGTCGATGCGTCGTGATCGGGAACCGGGAGGAAAACGACATCCTGCCCGCGCTCGCGCTTGGGATGCGAACGATCCTCGTTCACCCGGACGATCCAGTCCCGGAGTCGAGCCGCGCCCACGCGGTCGCTCCCGACCTCTGGGCCTGCGCCCAAGCGCTCAGGCTTATGCTCGAATCGCCGTGAGGAACGAGGTAGAGCGGCCGGTCGATCGCCACGTCGTGGCGCTGCACGTCAACGGCGAGCGGACTGAGCTGCTGCTGCCGGTGCACAAGACGCTCCTGGAGGTGCTGCGCGAGGACATGCAGCTGACCGGCACCAAGCACGGCTGCGAGCTGGGCGA
>DMCH01000025.1:3317-7348 GCA_003446775.1 Chloroflexota bacterium | reverse complement strand
TAGATGTCGTGGTGCGGCGGTGGCGAGATGAGCTGCATCCCAGGCTGCGCGTGCCGCAGGCGCGCGATGAGGCTCGTGACCTTGAGCCCAGGCAGCTGGCCGCCTTCGCCGGGTTTCGAGCCCTGCGCGATCTTGATCTCGAGCTCGTCCGCGCGCTTCAGGTAGCGCGGAGTCACGCCGAACCGCGCGGACGCGACCTGCTTCACGCGATTGTCGCGTCGCCCTCCATCGTCGTCATAGGTGGCGGGGTCCTCGCCACCCTCGCCCGAGTTCGACCTCGCGCCGATCTGGTTCATCGCGATGGCGAGTGCTTCATGCGCCTCCGGCGAAAGCGCGCCCAATGACATCGCGGTGCTCACGAAGCGCTTGACGATCTCGGTGGAGGGCTCGATTTCATCCAGGGGCAGCGGCTGTTGCGCCGGCTTGATATGGAGGAGCTCGCGCAGCGATTGCGGGTCGCCCATGCTCGAGAGGCGGCGCCACTCGAGATACGCCGCGTGGTCGTTTTCCCGCGCGGCCTTCTGCGCGGCGCGAACGGCAAGCGGGTTGTACGCGTGGTGCTCGCCTGCTTTCCTGAATCGCACCCGCCCGTGGTCGGCCAACGCCGGCGCTTCGACGAGCCGGGGGAGCGCCATCCTCTCGATGTCGGTCAGGTCAGCGCCGCCTATATGCGACGGCACCGCGGGGAAGCAGATCTCCATCACCTCAGCGCCGAGGCCGAGCGCCTCCAGGACCTGCGCGCCGCGATAGCTGTCGACGCATGAGATTCCCATCTTGGCCATGACTTTCAATAGGCCGGCCTCGAGAGCCTTGCGGTAGTGGGTCTCCCCCTCGGGCGCAGAGGCGGCCGCAGTCGCCAGCGCCAGGTAAGGATGGACAGCGGTCGCGCCGATGGTGATGAGGCACGCGACGTCATGCACGTCGACGACGTCGCCCGCGATGGCGACCAGGTCCCTCGCCATTCGCCCGCCCGTCTTCAGCAGCGATTCGTGCACGGCGCCGACCGCGAGCGCCATCGGGATCGCGATCCGCTCTGGTCCGGCGCGCCTGTCGCTGAGCGCGATGACGCCATTCGTCTCCGACGCTTCGCGGCACAGCCGGCGCAGCGCGTCGCGCAGAGACTCGCCCAGCGCGTAAGTGGCGTCGACCACGGTCGCGTCCTCGAGCACGCGCGCCAGCTCGGCTGCCCCCAGCACCGGCGATTCCAGCTCGAGGAGCCGC
The DNA here is from genome assembly GCA_003446775.1 of Chloroflexota bacterium. GTDB lineage: Bacteria > Chloroflexota > Dormibacteria > Dormibacterales > Dormibacteraceae > UBA10449. The sequence continues at coordinate 6,127 of DMCH01000025.1, read as the reverse complement.
GTCGAGCCGGGGATCGCGGGGTGGTGGCTGCGCCGCAGCTCGCGATCGGCGCCGCCCTCCGGCTCGAGCGTCCCGCGCCGGGGCCCGAGCAGGACTCGCAGCGACATCACCGCTTTCTCGCGGAGCGGATCGATCGCAGGGTTGGTGACCTGCGCGAACCGCTGCCGCAGATAGCCGTATACGCGTCGCGGCGTGCGGCCGAGCGCAGCGATCGGGATGTCGTCTCCCATCGAGAAGACCGGCTCGGCGCTGGTCTCGGCCATGGTCGCGACCACGATCTTGACGTCCTCAGAGCCCCAGCCGTGGATCCTCTGCTGGGCCGCGATGTCCTCCGGCGCCTCGATGTCCAGGTGGTGGCGTTCGACCGGGACCAGCATCCGGTCGGCGAGGAGGCCGTAGTCGTGGCGCGCCGCCGCGCGCTCCTTGGCCTCGGAGTCCTGGAGCACGGATCCGTCGCGCGTGTCGACGAGCAGCATCTGGCCCGGACCCAAGCGCCCTCGCTCTACCACCGTGCCGGGCGACAGCGTCACCACGCCGGCCTCGGAAGCCGCGACCACCAGTCCGTCGCGAGTCCGCTGCCAGCGCAGCGGTCGCAGTCCGTTGCGATCGAGAGCCGCGCCCACCACCAGGCCATCGCTGAACGCGAGCGCGGCGGGGCCGTCCCACGGCTCGAAGCGAATCGACTGGTAGCGATAGAAGTCGCGCACTGCCGCCGCGAGGTCGCCTCGTCCTTCCCATGCGTCGGGGACGAGGCTCATCAAGGCCTCCGACACCTCCCAGCCGCGCTGCACGAGCAGCTCGAGCGCATTGTCGAGGGAAGCGGAGTCCGAACCTTCCGGCCACACAGCGCCGCGCAGGTCCGGCTCGAGCTCGGCCTCGCGTGCCCTCATCCACGCGCGGTTGCCGGTGATGGTGTTGATCTCGCCGTTGTGCGCGAGCATGCGGAACGGCTGCGCGAGACGCCAGTCGGGCATGGTGTTGGTCGAGTAGCGCTGGTGGAAGACCGCGAGCCGGCTCTCGCACGATTCATCGCGAAGGTCGAGGTAGAAGTCCGCGAGCCGCGTGCCCGCCATCAGGCCCTTGTAGACGACGGTCCGGCTCGAGCACGACGGCAGGTACATGCGAACGGCTTCTTCTGAAGCGCGCCGTTCGGCTTGGCGGCGCGCGAGGTAGAGCCGGTGCTCCCACTCGACCGGATCGAGGTCCGGCTTCGCGATCAAGCCGTGCCAGACGGCGGGCATCGTCGCGCGCGCGCTCTCACCCAGGCTATCCGGATCCACGGGCACTGCCCGCCAACCCACCAGCGTCATGCCGTTGCGCTCGACGGATTCGGCCACGATCGCGCGGGCCCTTGCATCCCACTCGAAAAGGACGGCCACCGCGAACTCCCCGCCGAGGAGGCGATGCGGGACCTGGATCAGGAGTCCGGCGCCGTCTCCGCTTTTGCCATCCGCGTCCAGGCCGCCTCGGTGGGACAGCCGGGCCAGCGCCTGCACCCCGAGCGAGACGGATTCATGGCCGAGCTCTGGCGTGGCCACGAAGCCCATGCCGCACGCCGCCCGGTCGCGGGGCATCTCCCCAGGCCAGGCGCGGCGCGTCGAAGCCAATGTGGGGGACACTGCGCGAAGCTTACCGAGGCTTGCCGATCGGCCCTAGTGTGCAAGCGACAAAACAAATCCGGAATCGTTATGCGGCCCTCACATGCCCAAAAGGGCTTGCACGCGAAGAGCGACCGCGAGGTTGAGCCGTGTCTCCGGGTCCTCCAGGTCGACGCCGCTGATCTCGCGGATGCGATCGAGGCGGTAGCGAAGCGTGTTCGGGTGCACGCGGAGCCGGGTCGCGGCCTGCTGCTGCTCGCCAGTCTCGAGGTACGCGCGCAGCGTGGCCACGAGGCTACCCTTCCGGGTCCTGTCGTGCTCCATCAGCGGCCCGAGGTGCCGGTGGCTGTAGTCGACCAGGCGCTCGTCGGTCACGGCGGCAAGCAGGCCTGTGAGCCCGAGCTCGGGCACCGAGACCACCTGCCCCCAGCGCTTGAAGCGGGCGAGCGAGTCCATCACCGACACCACCTCACGCTGCGCGGCCGCCACCCCGGCCGGGGCTTCGGCGGGGCCGCTGAAACCGACCGAGACGGTGAAACCCGGCTTCCATTCCGCGATCGTCTGCCGGACCTGAATGCCGAGGGCGTGGCCCCGCGCCTGGTGGTCGCCGGGCTCGGTGCCGAGCGGCAGGAGGGAGACGACGCTGTCCGAACGTCCCTGCACGAGAGCGCGCGGGTAGCTGGTCCGCACGACCCCGGTGACCCGCCGCAGGAACTCGCGTTTGAGGGCCTGGATCGCATCTTCCGAGACCTGCCGGGACTTGTTGAAGCCGCGGAAGTCATCGATGTCGACGAGCATCACGATGTGGCTGCCGTGCATCGGGAAGCCCAGGTGGCGCGCCCTGCGTTGCGCCGCCGCCTCATCGCCATACGTGCCGTGCAGCAGGTCTTCCAGGAACTCGCCGCGAACTCGGCCTTCGACCTCGGAGAGCTCGCGCTCCTTGGCCACCGCCAGGGCCAGCACTAGCGCTGCCTGCTCGATGGCCATGAACGCCAGCTCCTCGTGGTGGGGCGGGTGATCGAGCACGGAGATGTAGCCGAGAACCTGATTGGCGGCGAGGATCGGGGCGATCAGGCGCTCCCGCGACATGCCCACGTGAGGAAAGGCCGGCACCTTGACCGGGCCGCGCTTCTGTTCGACTTCGCGGAGCATGCGCTGGATCTGGGGATCGAAAAGGACGCGCTGCGGCGTGCCCTGGCGCTGGATGGTCTC
>DMCH01000025.1:0-3024 GCA_003446775.1 Chloroflexota bacterium | reverse complement strand
GCGTCCTCGATCACGACCGCGCTCTCGAGCAGCTCAGCCAGCGTGCGGCAGATCTCGTTGACGCCCTTGCCGTCGAGCACGAGCTCCGTGAAGCGGCGGTGGATGTCGAGCGAGCGCTTCAGGCGCCAGTGCTCGGCATTGATGATGCGCTCGAGAAGCGGAGTCATCAGGTCGACCATCTGGACGTCGGCGGCGACCGTGAACACGGGCACGTTCAGCCGGTCGGCCTCGCTGAGCATCTCTGGCGGCAGCTTGCGGAGGTAGGGGTGGGGCCGCACCACCAGGCCGGCGCCCCCGCCGTCGGCGATGCGGCCGATGAGGCGCACCTGCGCGTCGCGGTCGTCCTTGATCGGGAACCCGGTCGTGAGCATGAGGTCGCCCGCGCGCGGCTGGACCTCGGGCGTCTCCATCATCCGGACCCACTCGATCGGGCGGTCCAGCCCTTCGGCGCCCGCGACCAGCTTGGCGCTGGCGAACGCGCCAAAGCGCATCGCCTCGCGGACGGTGGGCCGAGGCTCGGTGAGCTCGTCCGCAGCCTTCTTGGTCACCACAACGTTCTCATTATGTGTGTGTGCGGGGGACAACTGTTGTGCCTCAGCCGTTGTGGCGGGAGCACTAGGCCCGTTTCCGTGGGGCTCGTACTCTTGGAGCGTGACCCACGAAGATGCGCCCGCCTGCGAGCGCCACGAGTCATCGGTGCCGATGCAGCTTCGAACCCTGCACTCGGACTCGTCCCAGCCGGACAAGGTGATCGGGCTGTACGAGTGTCCTGAGTGCGGCTACGAGCGCCGGCTTCCGCTCCGTACGGGCGAAGCCGCAGCCTAAGACCTGACTAGGTCGACCTCTCGTCGGTGCCTTGATCCGGCAGCGTCAGCCGGCGGACGACGAGCTCATCGATCTCGAGCCGGCGCACGCGAGCTCGACCGATCACAAGGCGACCGACCGCGATGGCGCCGATCGCCAGGGCGCCGAACGCCACCGCCCCCACTGCTATCGCCCCCAGGGCCTCTGCGGCTCGCCGTAGTTGGTCGCGCCGTTGATGACGGCGGACATTCGCGAGCGAGCGCGCGCGACGGCTGAGGCGAGCGGCCTGGGTGGCGAAACTCTGCCGGGCCAACTACTTCCCCCCGATCAACTCGCGCAGAACCAGCGGCAGGACGCCGCCGTGGTGCATGTAGCCGACCTCGGTGTCGTTGTCGACGCGCGCATGTGTTCTGAAGGTCGTCGTTTCGCCATCGTCGGAAGTGGCCACGACGTCGACCGACTGACCGGGCGTGATCGCGTCGATCCCGCGGATGGCGAAGCGCTCGCGACCGGTCAGTCCAAGTGACTGCGGGTTCTCGCCAGGTGCAAACACGAGCGGCAGGATGCCCATCCCGACCAGGTTCGAGCGATGGATGCGCTCGAAGCTCTCCGCGATCACCGCGCGCACTCCCAAGAGGAGCGGACCTTTCGCCGCCCAGTCGCGCGAAGATCCGGACCCGTACTCCTTGCCGGCGATCACGATCAGGGGCACGCTCTGTGCGCGATATCGCTCGGACGCGTCGTAGATGGTGAGCTCCTCGCCGCCGGGGAAGTGCCGCGTCCAATACCCCTCCCGCTCGACGAGCTTGTTGCGCAGCCGGATGTTGCCAAAGGTGCCTCGAACCATCACCTCGTGGTTGCCGCGCCGCGACCCGTAGCTGTTGAAGTCGGGCTTCTGCACGCCATGCTCGATGAGGTACTTTCCGGCGGGGCTGTCGGCAGGGATCGCACCGGCAGGCGAGATGTGGTCGGTCGTCACCGAGTCGCCGACCATCGCGATTACACGCGCGTCGGTGACGTCGGTCAGGGGCTTGGGCTGTGGTGCGAAACCCTCGAAGTAAGGCGGCTCCTTGACATATGTGGAGTCGGGTTCCCACTGGAAGATCGGTCCGGTGGGCGCCGACATCTTCTTCCAGTGCTCGTCACCGTCGAAGATGCGCGAGTACTCGCGCTTGAACATGTCCTGCTGCACGCATCTCTGGACGACCTCGTTGACCTCCGCCGGCGACGGCCAGAGCTCCGACAGCATCACGGGCTTGCCGTCGCGAGTCCTGCCGACCGGGTCCTTGGTCAGGTCGATGTGGACGGTGCCCGCGAGCGCATAGGCGACCACGAGGGGCGGCGAGCCGAGGTAGCTGGCCTTGACCAGCGGGTGGATGCGGGATTCGAAGTTGCGGTTGCCCGACAGCACCGCGACCACGCTGAGGTCTTCCTTCACCACGGCGGCTTCGATCTCAGGCGTGGCCAGCGGGCCCGAGTTGCCGATGCACGTGGTGCATCCGAAACCGACGAGGAAGAAGCCGAGCTTCTCGAGCGGCTCCATCAAGCCGGCCATCTGCAGGTAGTCGGTGACCACGCGCGAGCCGGGCGCAAGGCTGGTCTTGACGTATGGACGCACCTCCAACCCCAGCTCCACCGCCTTCTTGGCCAGGAGTCCTGCGGCCACCATGACGGTGGGATTGGACGTATTCGTGCAGCTCGTGATCGCGGCGATCACCACGGAGCCGTCTTGCACCCGCGCGGCGGGCTTGGCCTCGACCGCCACCACAGAGCGGCCGTTGACCGGCCCGCCCTCATCCGACAGCCTCGACACCGCGTCCGTATCCGGTTTCGGCCCGTTGCCGAACGCGGCGGTGAAGCTTTTCCAAACATTCGGCAGCGACGTGCGGTCCTGCGGCCGCTTCGGTCCGGCCAGGCTCGGCTCGACCTTGGTGAGGTCAAGCTCGAGCAGCTCGGTGAACTTCGGAGTCGCGCTGCCGTCGACGCGAAACAGCCCCTGCTCCTTGGTGTACCGCTCGACGAGCTCGATCTGCTCGCGGCTGCGGCCCGTGACCTCGAGGTAGCGAAGCGTCTGTGCGTCGACCGGGAAGAGCGCCGAGGTGGCGCCGTACTCCGGGCACATGTTGCTGAGCGTCGCGCGGTCCGGCACCGACAGAGTCGACAGGCCGTCGCCGCAGAACTCGACGAACTTGTCCACGACGCCGTGCTTGCGCAGCATCT
>DMCH01000160.1:6382-8059 GCA_003446775.1 Chloroflexota bacterium | reverse complement strand
TTCATGGCCCTGGACTTCGAGGTCACGCCCGCCGTCCTCGTGCCCAATCCCGACACGGAGGTGCTGGTCCAGCGCGCGGTGTCGATCGCGAGGCAGGCAAACGGTCCGCTGCGCGCGGCGGACATCGGCACCGGTAGCGGCTGCATCGCGATCGCGATCGCGCACTACGCGCCAGGAGTCGATGTGTGGGCGAGCGATGTCAGCCGCGAAGCGCTCGAGGTCGCGGCGCGCAACGTCGCGCGATACAGCCTGGGCGACAGGGTGCACCTGGCCTGCGGCGATCTCCTCGATCCGCTGCCGGGACAGTTCGACCTCGTGTGCGCGAACCTGCCGTACATCGGGCCTGGTACAGACCTGCCCGCGGAGGTCACAGCGCAGCCTGCCCGCGCACTTTATGCGGCCCAGGACGGCGCCGCCATCGTGCTGCGTCTGCTCGAGGTCGCCCCGGCCCGACTCAATACGGGAGGCCGGCTGCTCGTCGAAGTGAGCCCCGAGATCGCGTCCGCTGTCACGGAGGCGGCCCGTGCGTTCAACAATCACGAATTGCATCGCGACCTCGGCGGCCATGAAAGGGTGCTCGAAGCTTGGTCCTGAAGCCGACCCGGGCCGGGCTCACCCGGGCCGCGAACCTGCTTCGAAGCGGTGGAGTGATCGCGTTTCCGACCGACACCGTCTATGGGCTCGGTGCGGCAGCCGACGACGAGGTCGCCTGCCGCCGGATCTTCGCCATCAAGGGTCGGCCGGTCGGGCTGCCGTTGATCCTGATGGCGGCCGCAGAGTCGCAGCTCGAGGGCTGGGTGCACGTCGACAGCCGCGCCGAGGAGTTCATCCGCCGCTTCTGGCCGGGTCCCCTCACGCTCATCCTTCACGCCAAGGGCGGCGGCACGCTGGGCGTGCGGGTCCCCAGGCACAAGGTCACCCTTGAGCTGCTCCGCGCCGCTGGGCCGCTCATGACCACGAGCGCGAACCTTCACGGCAAGGAGCCGGCGATGAACGCGGACGAGGCTGCCGCGCTGACCGGCGTAGTAGCGATTCTCGACGGCGGCCCCGCTCCAGGCGGGGTGGCCTCGAGCGTTCTCGACCTCACAGGTCCTGAGCCGCATGTTCTCCGCGAGGGGGCGATCTCGACCGCGCACCTCCTGGGCCCGCCACCCCCCCGTGCGGGATAGCCAGTACGATTCCGAATATGGCCGCACCCATCACCACGATGACCTTCCGGGCGCTGGACCGCGACGATCCGGAGATCGCCAACCTGATCCGAAAGGAGTACAAGCGGCAGTCGGAGACGCTGGAGCTCATCGCCTCCGAGAACCTCACCAGCCCGGCCATCCTCGAGGCTCTCGGCACCCTGCTCACCAACAAATATGCGGAGGGCTATCCCGGCCGTCGCTATTACGGTGGCACGGGCGAGGTGATCGACAAGATCGAATCGCTCGCGGTCGATAGGGCCCAGAAGCTCTTCGGCGCTGAGTACGTGAACGTCCAGCCGCACTCCGGGTCGCAGGCCAACGCGGCCGTCTACATGGCCGTATGCGAGCTGGGCGACCGGGTCATGGGCATGGACCTCTCGGCCGGCGGTCACCTGTCGCACGGCAGCCCGGCCAACTTCAGCGGCAAGTTCTACGAGATCCACTCTTACGGCGTCAGCCGCGATACCGAGCTGATCGACTACGACGC
>DMCH01000160.1:0-6054 GCA_003446775.1 Chloroflexota bacterium | reverse complement strand
ATGCGTCAGATCGCCGACTCGGTCGGGGCGACGTTCATGGTCGACATGGCCCACGTCGCCGGGCTGGTGGCGGGTGGCGTGTACCCGTCGCCAATCCCGCACGCGCCCATCGTCACGACCACGACCCAGAAGACTCTCCGGGGCGCATGGGGCGCGATCATCCTGTGTGACAACGCGCACCAAAAGGCCATCGACTCTGCGGTCTTCCCAGGCATCCAGGGTGGCCCGCTGATGCATGCGATCGCCGCCAAAGCCGTGTGCTTCGGTGAGGCGCTCAAGCCCGACTTCAAGGTGTACGCAAAGCAGGTGGTCGTGAACGCCAAAGTGATGGCAGGACGGTTGATCGAGCGTGGCCTGAGGTTGGTGAGCGGCGGCACCGACAACCACCTGATGCTCATCGACCTGCGCCCGCAAAAGCGGACGGGCAAGCAGGTGCAGGACATCGCGGACACGGTCGGCATCACGCTGAACCGGAACTCGATTCCGTACGACGAGGCGTCGAAGTTCAACCCGAGCGGCGTCCGTGTCGGCACTCCGCTCGTGACCACCCGCGGCATGCGCGAGCCGGAGATGGTGACGATCGCCGACTGCCTTGCCGACCTGGTCGAGCGGATCGACGACCCTGCCGTGCTCGATTCGGTGCACGAGCGTGCGCTCGAGCTGTGCCGGAAGTTCCCGCTCCCGTACGCCTTCGATTAGGAGCGCGCCACCCTGAGCGACTTTTTCAGCATCACCTTCCTGGAGACTCTGCGCGACAAGGTCCTCCCTGGCCTCTGGCCGCTGCTGGTCGCCCTGGCCGCCTGCGCTCTGCTGGTGCCGCTGGCAATCCGGGTCTCGAGGCGGACCGGCATCGTGGCGGTGCCAGGCGGACGCCACGCGCATTCGACGCCAACACCGCTGCTCGGTGGACTGGCCATGTTCGTGGGCTTTGCCGTCGCGGTCTTGATATTCGTTCCGTCCACCACGACCAGGACGGGGGTGCTCGTCGTGTCGGGTCTGGCCGCGGTGCTCCTGATCGCCGACGACCGCTGGTCGGTGAGCCCGGGCATCAAATTCGCGTTCCAGCTGCTGGTCGCTTTAGTGGCGGTACTGGTGTTCGGCTTTGTGATCAGGTATTTCGGGTTGCCGGGATCCGGAGGCTATGGCAGCACGACGGTGGTGGATCTCGGTTGGTTCGCGATCCCCGTGAGCCTGTTCTGGCTGTTGGGCATGCAGAACACCGTCAACTTTCTCGACGGCGTGGATGGCCTGGCTGCGGGAGTCGTTTTCATCGTCGCCCTTACGTTGCTGATCGCAGCCGCCGGCAAGGACCAGATCGAGGTGGTCCAGCTGGCAGGCGCGCTCGCGGGCGCATGCGCCGGCTTCCTTCTGTTCAACTTCCACCCCGCGCGCATTTTCATGGGCGACTCCGGCTCTCACTTCCTGGGCGCGGCGCTGGCCGTGATATCGATCCTCGGGGTGGCGAAGGTCGCCGTGGCGTTCGCGTTGGCCGTCCCGATCCTTGCGCTCGCGCTGCCCATCGCGGACACAGCCTGGGCCATCGTCAGGCGGCGGCGCCTGCACATGTCGGTGGCGAGCCCGGACCTGCAGCATCTGCATCACCGGCTCCAGGCTTTCGGGCTCAACCCAAGGCAGACTTGTTACGTCTTCTACGCCGCCACGGCGTTGCTCGGCACGATCGGCCTGATGTTTTTCGGACACCGCCGGATCATCGGCGCGGTCGTGGTGGCGGCGCTGGTGCTGGCCTCGACCATGGCGGCGGACCGGCTGCAGAAGGCCGGCGTCCGCATCCCCGCGCCGTTCCTGCGCCGCCTCCTGGCCGAACCGGGCAGACGGTAGGATTAGCTCGGGCATGGCGCGCCCCTCGAAATCTGGCCCGACCGGCGGCGATATGGCTGGAATTGGGCTCTATTTCGCAGGTTCAGTCCTGCTTCCGCTGCTCGCCGGTGTCGGCCTTGACAGCTGGTTGCACACGGGTCCTGTGTTCGTTCTGATCGGGTTGTTCGTCGGCCTGATGGCGGGTGGGCTCGCCATCTGGATGAAGGTGAGGGAGTTCACGAGGTGATGGTCGGGCTTGGCCCTAGGCGCGCAAATCGCGGTGTACCTGGTGACACGCTTGCCGGGTCGGTTGCGCTGGGCTTGGCGGTAATTTTGGTGGCGGCTGCCTCCGGGCATCCCTCGGCCGGCCTTGGTATTGCGCTGGGCCTCGTCATCGGTTCGGCCAACGGGTACCTGATCGTTGCCATGCTCGACCGCAACTCCTCTTTTCTGTTCGCAAGCCTGATGCGGCTGGCAGCCCTGACCGCTCTCGGCGTGGGCGGAGCGCTGTTGCTGCACAGCTCGGCCTGGACAGTTTTGCTTGGCGTCGGCGCGGCCCAGCTCGTGATGGTCGCGGCAGGCGTCCGGCGGGGCCTGCGCTCGTGATGCACCTCGACTCGAGCGCGGGCACTCATCCGACCATCGACATCGGATGCGGCACACTCTGCACCTTCAACTACGACAGCGTCATCTCGAGCGTCTTGGCTGTCGTGGTCACCCTTGGGGTCGCCTTTTGGCTTCGCTCCCAGCTTCGAGAGGGTGAGCCGACGAAAGCTCAAGCGATCTTCGAATGGGGCTACGACCAATTGCGCGCGCTCATCAAGACCAACGTGTCCGACGACGCTCTTTTCATAATCCCGCTGGCGATGACGCTTTTCCTCTACATCCTGGTCGCCAACTGGATCGAGATCTTTCCCTTGGCATTCTTCCCGTTCCTGCACGGGGCGAATGCCGACCTCAATCAGACCCTGGCCCTGGCGCTGGTCGTCATCGCCGTCGTGCAGTGGTACAGCGTCCGCACGCTTGGGTGGCGGGGCTACCTCCGTCGCTTCACGAAGCCGTTCGAGCTGCCGGTGCCGGTGCGGGTCATCTTCACGCCGCTCAACATCCTCGAGGAGGCGGTCAAACCCTTGACGCTCTCTCTTCGGTTGTTCGGCAACATCTTTGCGGGGGCGGTCATGATCGGCCTGATCGCGAGCCTGGCCAACCTTCAGCTACCGCTCGTCGGCACCGTCGGCGCGACTATTCTCGGCTCCCTGGTCCTTGTCATATGGAAGGCTTTCGACGTCATCTTCATCGGGTTCATCCAGGCATTCATTTTCATGCTGCTCACGGTTATCTATTTCGGGGCCGCCCGAGAGGGCCTCGAACATGAACATCATTAGGAGGGAACATGACTGACCACGGAATAACCCTTGCTGGGGCGCTCATCGGCTTCGGCCTTGCCCTCGGACTGGGCGCCATCGGCGCTGCCGTCGGTGACGGCCTCGCCGGCAACGCCTTCATCAGCGGTGTCGCCAGGCAACCTGAGGCGCAGGGCAGGATGATCCCCTGGCTCTTCACGATCGTCGGACTCGTGGAGGCGATGTACTTCATCAACCTCGCGTTCGGGTTTGTATTCATCAGCCAGGTCGCGCCGAAGTAATGCTGTTTCTCGCGGGCACGGCCGGCGTCATCGACATCAACGGAACGGTGATCGTCGAGCTGATCACCTTTCTCGTCATGATGGCCATCCTCGCCCGCTATGTGTATCCGGAGGTCGTGAGGCTTGCGGAGGCGCGCCAGCGCCAGGTCGTCGAGCAGTTGAAAGAAGCCGAGAAGGCTCGCGCTGATGCCGAGGCCGCGCTCAAAGAGGCGGAGGCGACGCTTAATGACGCGCGAAAGACGGCCCAGAGCGTCATCGCCGCCGCGAGCAAATCAGCGGAACAGCTCCGCCAGGACCTCAAGCAGAAGGCGGAGGAGGAGGCACATCGTATCCGCGAGTCCACGCGCAAGGAGATCGAAGCCGAGCGGCTGAAGGCGATCCAGTCGGTGCGCAGTGAGGTCGCGGGCCTGGTCGTGGCGGCGACCGAAAAGGTCATCGGCGAGACGCTCGATGTGGCGAAGCACAAGGACCTGATCGAAAAGGCCATCAACGAGGTCGCGAGTGGCAACGGCAGCCGCTAAGCGTTACGCGCGGGCTGTCTTCGAGCTGGCCACAGATGAGGGTCGCGTCGAGGAGTGGCGCCGCCACCTGGTCGCGATCACAGAGCTGATGGGCGATCCCGGAATTGCCCAGGTGCTCCAGAATCCGACCATCCCCGCTGCTCGCCGCATGGAGCTGATCACAGGCACAAAGCTCCTGGATCCGGAGGCGACCAACCTGGCCAGGATGCTCGTCGAGACTGGTCGCGTGGACCAGGCGGGCGGCATCCTGGACGAGTTCGAAGAGCTCGCCGACGAGGCTGCCGGCCGTGTGCGCGCCACGGTCACCACCGCGGTCGAGCTGTCGACAGACGATCGGGAGCGTATCGGCGATCAGCTCTCACAGCGCTTGGGCAAAGAGGTCCGCCTCACCGCGGCCGTCGACCGCCGGATTGTGGGTGGGCTCACGCTGCGGTATGGCGACCACCTCATCGATGCCAGCGTCGCCGCCCGATTGCAGCAACTGCGCCGCCAGCTGGCGGATGCGTCCTAGGAGAGAAGAGTGGGAATCAGCACCAAAGAGATTTCGGAAGTCATCAAGGAGCGCCTGAAGGACTTCGACGCCAGCCTGGTCGCCACTGACGTGGGACGGATCGTGGCAACGGGAGACGGCATCGCCCAGATCTATGGGCTGGAAAATGCCATGGCGGGCGAGCTGCTCGAGTTCCCGAATGAAACCTACGGGCTGGCTCTCAACCTGGAGGAGGATCAGGTCCGGGCGGTGATCCTCGGCGAGTACGGACACCTGCACGAAGGAGACGAGGTCCATACGACGGGCCGTCTCCTCGAGGTGCCTGTGGGTGACGAGCTGATCGGCCGCATCGTCAACCCGCTGGGCGTGCCGATCGACGGCAAGGGTCCGATCAAGACCACCAAGACTCTGCCTCTGGAGAAGATCGCGCCCGGCGTCATCACCCGCCAGCGCGTCGACACCCCCGTGCAGACCGGGATCAAGGCCATCGACGCGATGATCCCCATCGGCCGCGGCCAGCGCGAACTGATCATCGGCGACCGCTTCACCGGCAAGACGACGGTCCTGCTCGACACGATCATCAACCAGAAAGGCAAAGACCTCATCTGTGTCTACGTCGCCATCGGCCAGAATGCCGCGTCGGTCGCGCGTGTGGCGGCCACGCTTGAAGAGAACGGCGCCATGGACTACACGATCATCGTCGCCGCCACCGCCTCAGAGCCCGCATCGCTCAACTTCATTGCGCCCTACGCGGGATGTGCGATGGGGGAGTACTTCATGGAGCAGGGCAAAGATGCCCTCTGCTGCTACGACGACCTCACGAAGCAGGCATGGGCGTACCGCGAGGTGTCGGCCACTCTTCGCCGGCCGCCCGGCCGAGAGGCCTACCCGGGTGACGTGTTCTACCTCCATTCACGTCTGCTCGAGCGCGCCGCGAAGCTGAACAAAGCCCATGGCGGCGGCTCGCTCACCGCTCTGCCTGTCATCGAGACGCAGGCCAACGACGTCTCGGCGTTCATCCCGACCAACGTCATCTCGATCACCGACGGCCAGATCTATCTCCAGTCCGACCTGTTCAACGCCGGCCAGCGCCCCGCGCTGAACGTCGGCATCAGCGTCTCGCGTGTCGGTGGGGACGCCCAGACCAAGGCGATGCGCCAGGTGGCCGGCCAGCTACGCCTGGACCTTGCGCAATATCGCGAGCTCGCTGCATTCGCCCAGTTCGCCTCCGACCTCGACACCCAGACCCGCAACCAGCTCGAGCGCGGCGCGCGTCTGACCGAGCTGCTGAAGCAGGACAAGTACCAGCCGATTCCTCTCGCCGAGCAAGTCGCCGTGCTTTACGCCGGCACCCAGGGCCACGTCGACAAGGTGCCCGTCGCCCGGGTCAAAGAGTGGGAGGCGGCGTTCGTGCGCTTCATGAGGAGCGAGCAAGCCGGCGTGCTCGAGGCGATCGAGAAGCAGAAGGCGCTGGACGACCCACTGATCGAGCGGCTGAAGGCAGCGATCTCGACGTTCAACCACCAGTTTGGTGTCGAGGAGAGCGTGGTCGCCAAGGCAGCGCCGAAAGGCGAACCGAA
>DMCH01000176.1:9866-10349 GCA_003446775.1 Chloroflexota bacterium | reverse complement strand
GGCACGGTGCCGGCATGGCCGGCCGCCCCATTGAAAATCACACGAAAGCGACTCTGGCCGGCGATGGCCGAGACCACGCCGACCGGCAGACCGAGCGCCTCGAGCACCGGGCCCTGCTCGATGTGCACCTCGCAGTAGCCGAGCAGCTTGCCACCCTGCCACCGGTCGTCGAGGAGGCGCTCTGGATCGCCGCCAAATGCGCGGATCGCTTCCGCCATGGTGATCCCCGCGGAGTCGGTGCGATCGAGGTCCGCCGGATCGAAACTTCCCGCCACCGCTCGGCTCCCGAGGTACGTGGAGCCGAAGCGCAGGCCCTCTTCATCGGCGAAGGCGAGCACCTCGATCGCGAAGGGCAGGCGCTTGCCCGCGTCATGCAGGCGCTGGACTGCGGCGATGGCGACGATCACGCCGAGCGGCCCGTCGTACTTGCCGGCATCGCGGACGGAATCGAGGTGGGAACCCAGCAGGAGCGTCGTCTCTCCG
>DMCH01000176.1:0-9576 GCA_003446775.1 Chloroflexota bacterium | reverse complement strand
GTGGGCGCATCTCATCGCCTCGGAGGCAAAGGGTCGCGTGATGGCGCCGGGCTCCTCGCTGCACCTGGCCAGGTAGTGACATCGCTCGATCACGATTCGGGGCAGCGTCACGACAATTCGGTGAAGGTGATCTCCTGCGCGCCCTCCCACAAGACCCGCCGCCCGAGGACGGGCAGCTGGTCGTTGCCCTCATAGATCGTCGCGAAGTGGTTCCCGGCCAGCTGGCCGGCCTTGCTGGCGAACACGGTCGGGCCAAAGGGAAACAGGATCTCGGTCTCGCTCAGGCCGCCCGGATACAGCAGCAGCTGGCCGGGCGCCGGGTAGCTCGTCTGGTTCTCGTAGCCGAGGTCGAGGTCGAGGTCGCCGAAGGGGATCCAGCCCGCCTCGCCGCTCCAGCGCGCCTGGATGAGCTTGGTCGCCAGCGGCAGCAGCGTGCGGAACCTGGCCACGGTCTTGGGCGCGCGCTCCGTCTCGAGTCGGGCCGCGAAGCGGAGGTCGCCAACGACGATCTGGATCACGCCCAACCCGGCTTCAGGTAGTCGACGGCCTCCTCGCGGCCGTCCCAAACCACCGTCGTGTGCGCGGGTTCGGTGCGCGCCACCACCTTTCCCGCCCGCAGCACGAGCTTGCGTGGTGCGACCAAGCGGATCGCGTCCATCTCGGTCGGCGCTGCAAAGGCGCACAGGTCCGCCCTGTTGCCGGGAAGCAGCCCGTAGTCCTGGAGGCCGAGCGCGCTGGCGGGATTGAAAGTGATCATGTCGATCAAGGTGCGCAGCTCGTTGTGGCCCGACATCTGGCCGTAGTGCGCGAGCACGAACGCCGCCTGAAGCGGGTCGCCGTAACCGAGCGGGTACCAGGGATCCATCACGGAGTCGTGGCCGATGCAGACGTTGACGCCGGCCGCGAGCAGCTCCTTGACGCGGGTGTGCCCGCGACGGATCGGATACCCGTCAAAACGGCCCTGGAGCACCGAGTTGTCGAGCGGGTTGGTGACCATGTGCATCTGGGCCCGCTTCAGGTTGTTGATCAGCCGGTAGGCGTAGGCGGCGTTGTACGAGTGCATGGCCGTGGTGTGGCTCGCGGTTACCCGCCCGCCCATCCCGAGCCGGATCGTCTCGGCAGCCATCACCTCGACGAAGCGCGAGTGGTCGTCGTCGGTCTCGTCGCAATGAATGTCGACTCGCAAGCCCTTGTCCGCGGCGAGGGCCATCGCGAACTTGACCGACCGCTCGCCGTACTCGCGCGTCAGCTCGAAGTGGGGAATGGCGCCCACGACGTCGACTCCCATGTCGACGGCGCGTCGCATCAGATCCTCGCCGCCGTCGAACGACATGATGCCCTGCTGCGGAAACGCGACCAGCTGCAGCGTCATCTGGTCTCCGATCTCTTGACGGAGCTCGAGGAGGGCCCGTGCCGCGCGCAGCTCTGGGTCGCATACATCCACATGACTGCGCACGAACTGGACCCCGTTGGCAAGCTGCCAACGCAGCACGGTGCGGACGCGGCGTTTGACGTCGTCGACGCTGAGCTGTTTGACCCGCTCGGCCCAGATGGCGATGCCCTCGAACAGAGAGCCCGACAGGTTGTGCCGCGGCTCCCCGACGGTGAGCACGGCATCGAGGTGGATGTGGGGCTCGACCAACGCCGGCGTAACCAGTGCTCCCCCGAGGTCGATAACCTGGCGGGCCTCCGGCTCGGGCTCGGCGATCCGCCCGTCCCGAACGCAGATCTCCCTGGTATCTGCCTCCCCGGCGATCCTGGCGCCCTTCAGGAGCAGATCGAGCATCGACAGGAGGCTAGCAGAGACCTAAACTTCCAGCGTTTAGGCGGTCGGTTTGTTTAGGGGGAAGGACTATGCAGACGGCTGAGGAAGTAGAGAAGCACGTACCGATCCGGGAGGGCGAGTACGGCGAGAGGGTCGCCACCGTCGAGCCGGGCGGCGTCGAGTACATCGCCCTCAAGGAGAGGCACGGCAAGCCCATCGACCTGTTCTGGACCTGGCTCTCGCCGAACCTCGAGTTCGCGACTGTCTTCGTCGGGGTCATCGCGATCATCCTTTTTGGCCTCAACCTGTGGGAGGCGGCAACCGCCATCATCGTCGGAACCCTCCTGGGCTCGCTCACCCACGCTGTGGTCTCTTCGTGGGGCCCCAAGTTTGGCGTCCCCATGATGGTGGAGAGCCGGGGGGCATTCGGCTTCCTGGGCAACATCCTGCCTGCCGGCCTGAACGCCTTCACGGGCGCCTTTGGCTGGTTCATCGTCAACAGCGTCAGTGGCGCTTTCGCGCTCCTGGCGCTCGTCGGGCTTTCAATCTCGTGGTTCTGGCTCACCTTCTTGGTGATCGTTGTCGCACAGGTCGCAATCGCAACGCTCGGGCACAACCTCATCCACGTCTTCGAGCGGTGGGCGCTGCCTTTGCTCGGCGTCGTCTTCGGCCTGGCCTGCATCTTCATCTTCATCAACGGCAACTACACTGTCGGCTTCAATGCGAAAGCGCCCCTGGCGTTCGGCGGGGACGTGGGTGGTTGGATCCTTGCCTTCACGGCGGCCTTCGGTTACGCCGCCGGCTGGAATCCGTATGCAGCGGACTACACCCGGTACATGCCGCCGACGACCGACCGCAGGATGGTCGGCATCTGGGCCGGCCTGGGCGTGCTCGTTTCCTGCGTCGTGCTGGAGCTCGCCGGCGCGGTGCTCGCGACGGTCGCGGGTACGAAGTGGGGCCCGAACGACATCCCCACCGCCCAGCTTCAGCAGGCAATGCCTGGGGTCATTTACTACCTGACGCTACTTTGCATCGCGGTCGGTGCCGTCGCTGCGAACGCGATCAACATCTACAGCGGCACCATGTCGCTGGTCGCACTCGGCATCAGAGAGATGGGTCTGACGCTCCGTCAGCGCCGGGCGGCTCTGGCCATCCTCGCGGGAGTCATCGGCTACGTTGGCGGTCTAGTCTTCCAGGCCCAGGTCGCGCCTGGCGGCAAGTACGAAGCGTTCCTGCTTTTGATCAGCTACTGGATCGCACCCTGGCTGGCCGTGGTCTTCGTCGACTACTGGCTGCGGCGTGGCGATTATGGCGACGAGAGCATCTTCTACGACCCCAAGCATTTCCGATGGCAGGGATTCGTTGCCATGGCGGTCGGCCTCGTCGTGTCCGTGTATTTCTTCGCCAGCAATTCGCTGTACGTGGGCTCGGTGCCGAACGCACATCCGGAGTACGGCGACCTGACGTTCGTCGTCGGTTTCGTGATCACCGCGGTGCTGTACTTCGTGTTCAACCTCGGAATGCGTGGTCAGACCAGCGGCGCCAAGGCGGCCGCGGGGTCGCGGGCGCCCTAGAGCTCGAGTTTCAGCAGGCGCCGCCGCTGCGGCGGCGGCGCCCCCTTACTACGTGACCAAGATGGCTGACCCCGGACCGATCGGAAGAAGCCTGAGGCGGATGGAGGACGGGCGCCTCCTCCGCGGCAGTGGTCAGTTCATCGACGACCTGCAGCCGGAAGGCCTCCTCTACGTTGGATTGCTGCGGAGCCCGATTGCCAGCGGGCGGGTCGCCAGCCTCGACACGTCCGCCGCCCGAGCGGCGCCGGGCGTCCTCGCCGTTTTTACCGCCACCGACCTCGAAGGCACCTGCTCCCCGCTCACGGTCCACCTGACCACCCCTGGCGCCGTCTCTCCGCCACGCCCGATCCTGGCCTCCGATCGTGTTCGCTTCACAGGCGAGATCGTGGCCGCGGTCGTTGCCGGCAGTCGATACCAAGCGGAAGACGCGCTCGAGCTGATTCGACCGGACATCGACCCGCTCCCCGCAGTCACCACATTCGAAGGCGCGATGGCCGCCGGGGCGCCGCTGGTCCACGATGCGGTGCCTGGGAATCTGTATTTCGTGGGCCGACGCAGCTTTGGTGATGTCAGGAGTGCCTTTGCCGAGGCGGACGTGGTGGTCGAGGGTGAGGTCACTCACCCACGGGTGTCGGCGGCTCCAATCGAGGGCCGCGGCGTGATGGCGATGCCGGATGGAGCGGGCGGCGTCGTCGTGTGGAGCTCGACCCAGGTGCCGCATCTCGCGGCCGACGCGATCGCGGAGACGCTGATGCTGGACCCGGGGCAGGTGCGGGTCGTGGCCGCCGACGTCGGCGGTGGTTTTGGCATCAAGGCGCAGGTCTACCCGGAGGAGATCCTGCTGGCCTGGATCGCGAGACGCATGAGCCAAGCGGTCAAATGGACCG
Source organism: Chloroflexota bacterium (assembly GCA_003446775.1). Taxonomy (GTDB): domain Bacteria; phylum Chloroflexota; class Dormibacteria; order Dormibacterales; family Dormibacteraceae; genus UBA10449. Next base: position 5,350 of record DMCH01000176.1, on the reverse strand, counting down.
AGGCAAGATCCGAACACTTCCAGGCGGCCAGCCATGCCCGCGACCAGCGCATCCGGTTCAGCGCAGCGGTGCGCAACGACGGTCGCGTGCTGGGCCTTCGGGCGACCGTGCTCTCGAACATCGGGGCTTATGGGATCAGGCCCTTCGGTCCTCTGCTCGACCCGATGACATGCGCCGGCCTGATTCCCGGGCCGTATGACATTCGCGATTACGAGTACGAGTCGTACGCGATCGCGACCAACAAATGCCCGGAGGGCCCTTATCGCGGCGTGGGCATGGTCACCGCGGTTCTCGCCCACGAGCGGCTGATGGACCTGATCGCGGCGCGCCTGGCTCTCGATCCCGCCGACGTCCGCCGCGTCAATTTCGTCACCAACGCGCAGATGCCCTACATCGCCGCCACCGGTCATCCGTACGAGTCCGGCGACTACGGCGCCGCCCTGGACGCGGCCCTGGCCGCATTCGGGTATGCGGGCGTCCGAGAGGAGCAGGTCCGGGCGAAAGCGGAGGGTCGCCTGCTGGGCGTCGGCATCGGCTCGTACGTGGAGTTCACCGGCGCGGGGTCGTCGACATTCGTGGGTCGAGGCATGGCGGATATCCCGGGCACCGACACCGCGCACATGTGGCTCGGCGAGGACGGCCGCGTCCACCTGCAGACGACCTGTCCCGCGATCGGACAGGGGGTGCATACGACTTTCGCTCAGGTGGCGGCGGCGAGCCTGGGAGTGGAGCCGGAAAACGTCGTTGTCGAGCAGACCGACACAAGTCGTGTCGGCCCTGGCACCGGGGCGTTCATGAGCCGCGGCTCGGTGACCGCGGCCACGAGCGCGTATCGAGCGGGCGGGCTGCTGCGCGAAGCCATCCTGAACGCCGCTTCATGGCGGCTCGACCAACCGGTCGAGCGATTGTCGATCGGCGCTTCCGCGATCCTCATCGACGGGCAGCCGTCCGGCATCACCCTGGCTCAGCTCGCCGCGAGCGATCCTGCCGGCAACGGCGGCCACGCTCTAGATGTCTCTGTAACTTACGACGCGGTGCAAGCCTCTCATCCGTACGCCACACACGTCTGTCTCGTCGAGGTGGACGCTGAGACGGGTGCGGTGCAGATCCTTGGCTACGTGGTCGCTGAGGACTGCGGTGTCCTCATCAATCCGATGATCGTCGAAGGCCAGGTGGTGGGGGGTATCGCCCAGGGGCTCGGCGCCGTCCTGATGGAAGAAATCGTCTATGGCTCCGAGGGCCAGCTTCTAACCGGCACTTTCCTGGATTACATCATCCCAAGCGCCAGCGAGGTACCTACGGTTGCGATCACGCACCTCGTCACGCCTTCGACGGTCCATGAGCTCGGGACCAAGGGAGTGGGTGAGGGCGGGACGATCGGCGCGACCGCGGCGCTGGCGAATGCGATCGCCGACGCTTTGTCGCTCACCGACTTGACATTGCCGCTTACGCCCGACCGGATCTTCGGTTTGATCCGGTGAAGCGGCCTTACGACCCGGTCAGCTACCTGGAGTGGAATGCGCAGCGCCGTCCGCACGCCACCGCCGTGTGGGACGGCCGCGAGATCGAATTCGATGAACTGCTCGAGCATGTGCGCCGGTTCCAGCGCTTCCTCGGCGCCCGAGGCGTGAAGGCCGGCGATGTCGTCGGCGTCCGGCTTCCGAACGTTTGGCAGTACGTCGCGCTCGAGGTTGCGATCCCGGACCTCGGCGCGGTGATCTTTCCCATACCAATGAGCCTTGGCGAGCACGAGCTGCGCTGGCTGAACGAGAAGACGCGACCTGTCCTCATCGTCTCAATGGCCGACCTGGATGGCGTCTCGGATGCAGGCTCGACCCCGCCCACCGGCAACCCTGATCCCGATCGGATCGTCGAGATAGCGATGACGTCGGGCACGACCGGCATGCCGAAGCTCGCGTCGCTGTCGGCCCGCCTCAAGCAGGCGACCTTCGAGGGCTTCACGTCGAGACTCGAGATCAGCGAGCACGATCGCGTGCTTCCGATGACGCCCCTCACCCAGGGCATCGGCGGCATGTGCCTTTACTGTCTTCGCGTGGGCGCGGCACTCGTGATGCTCCGCGAGCCGCATTGGACTCCCGAGCACTGCCTCGACGTCGCTGCCCGGTCGCGGGCTACCGTTATGGTCGGCGTGCCGACCAACGTGATCAGGATGTTGAGCCGCCCGCTGCGCACACCGCCGTCGTTACGGGCGGTCGCGGTCGCCGGCGCGCCGCTGCCCCCTGAGGTCGCCGAGCGTTGGGAGACCTCGACCGGCGTCCCGATCTCGAGCTTCTACGGCTCGATGGACGCCGGCCAGCTGGCCGTGGCGAGCCCATCCGACCCCCAAGCTCTCCGCTGGACCTCGGTGGGGCGGCCGCACGATCATGCCGAGTGGCAGATCCTCGAGGGTGAGATCTGCATGCGCGGTGACCTCGTGCAGGATCGGTACTGGGGCGAGGAGTCGGGTCCGTACTCGAGCGATGGCTGGGCGCACATGGGCGACCTGGGCTTCGTGGACGACGCAGGATATCTGCACGTCGTCGGCCGGGTCAAGGACATCATCATCAGAGGCGGAACGAACATCAACCCGTACGAAGTCGAGTCGATGCTGCGCGCACATCCCGCCGTGATCGACGTCTGCGTCGTCGGCCGGCCTGACCCGGACCTGGGCGAGATACCGGTCGCGTTCGTCATCGGCGACCTGACGCAAGAGGAGCTCGATCGATTTCTCAACGAGCGCGGGCTGGCTCGATACAAGTGGCCGGAGAGGATCCATCGTCTGCACGAGCTTCCGCTCTCCGGCCCTGGCAAAGTGAACCGCAAGATGCTGAGTGAACATGCGCGCGCGTTGTAACGACATCGACGTCGCCTGGTTCGAAGTTGGGCGTGGCGAACCCCTCATCCTGATTCACGGATTGGCTGACGATCACAGGGCCTGGCGCCGTGCACTTCCCGGTCTGTTACTTCGCCATCGCGTCCTCATGTACGACCTGAGGGGCCATGGTGGAACGAGTCTCGGCCAGCCCGAGGGCACGTTGACGCAGCTCGGCGCAGACCTTGCGTCGCTCATGGACGCCACCGGAGTCGACGGCGCTCATATCGCGGGTTTCTCGCTGGGCGGCACCATAGCGATGCGCATGGCGATCGACCATCCCGCAAGAGTCCGCGGTCTGGTCCTGGTGGCGACCTCGAGCCGGGTCGGAAGGGTGGCCGCCGACTGGTATCAGCAGCGCGTGGAAATGGTCAAGCGAAACGATCCTGAATTGCGGGCGACCCTGGATAAGGACGCCGCGGATGTGTACGCCGAGTCCGCGTCCGAGCTTCCGGACGGGCTCCTCATCAGGCGCCAATCGACGGCCGACCCACGTGGATATGGCAACGCCTGTGCTGCCATGGCCGCGCTAAACGGGGCGCCGCTCGACCCCGAGCTTGGACGGATATCTGCGCCAACGTTGATCGTGGCGTCAGATCTGGACCGACATTGCCCTCCGAAAGCAGCCGAGATCATTGCCGCCGGCATCAAAGGCAGCCGGCTCGAGCTCATTCCCGGGGCCGGCCATCCCATACCGGTCGAGAAGCCGCGCGAGCTGGCCGGCTATATGAACTCTTTTCTGGCCGCCCGTGACTGAATCCCTGCGGCGTGAGTGGGGAGCTCACGACGTCCTCACTCTCACGATCGACCGGCCCGATCGGCGCAATGCGCTCGACCCAGAGCTGCTCACGGCGTTGGCCGATGCCCTGCGCGATGACGGAGAGCGGGCTTCGGCGGTCATCCTCCGGGGAGCGGGCACCGAGGCCTTCTCCTCCGGCTACGACCTGTCGCGCCTCACCGGTACCGTCGACGACCTCGAGGCAGACCATTACATCGGCGAGGCGGCCACGGCGCTGCGCGCATGTCCCGCGCCAGTGATCGCGAGGCTCCAGGGCCACTGCCATGGCGCCGGCGTCGAGCTCGCTATGAATTGCGACCTTCGGATCGCCGCCGATGATCTTCGGCTTTCTGTCCCCGCAGTGAGCCTCGGCGTGGTTTATCGATTCCAGTTCGTGGCCCGCCTGGTGCAGATTTGCGGTCTCGCCCGAGCCTCGGACCTTTTGCTCGCGATGCCTGAGCTCGATGCCGAACACGCCGCCGCCTGGGGATTGGTGACCGAAGTCTCGCCGGGGTCGGACATCGACAACCGGGTGCACGCGCTGGCTGAAAAGCTGGCCGCCTCTCCGCGGGCTGCCGTTCGGGGAACCAAGGCCAGCCTTGATCTGCTGGCCCGACGCGCGGTCTCGGGCGAAGACCTCCTGCTGGCCCAGCAGCTGCGCGCCGCGGCGGCGGCCAGCCCGGAGCGACGTGATGCCGTCACGCGACGGAAGCAATCCATGTCGCGTCGCGCCGGGACGAACAAGACATGACGCAATTCGACGTCAGCGTGGGGATCAGCCCTCGGCAATCGTTCGAAAGCTGGGCGGCATTCGTCGCAGGCCTGGAGGCAGAAGGCGTGCGAAGGATCTGGGTGATCGATTCACAGCTCGCGATGAAGGACGTCTACGCGGGTCTGGTAATCGCCGCGCTCAACACGCAGCGTGTCGGACTCGGAACCGGGGTGACCAACGCGGTCACGCGTCATCCGACTGTGACCGCCAACGCGATCGCGGCGATCGCGGAGCTCTCGCACGGCCGGGCGATCCTCGGCCTCGGCGCGGGCGACTCCGCCCTGTATGGCATCGGACTGAAGCCCCAGAAGGTGGCCGAGGTCGAGGAGGCGATCGGCTTTTTTCGCTCCCACGTCGACCGAAGCGTGCCGATCCACCTCGCGGTGAGTCAGCCGCGGATGTGTGAGCTGGCGGGGCGCCTGGCTGACGGCGCCATCGTTATGGGCCCGGCCCAGCCGGACATGGTGAGGCGTCAGGTGGAATGGATCGAGACCGGCCTGAAGGCCGCTGATCGCAACCGAAACGAGTTTGAGATCGCCTTCATGGCGACGCTCGCCTCGGAGCCGGAAGACATCCGCTCCTGGGCATCCACGCAGGCGCGCCTCCTTGGCCACTATCGCGAGCTACCCGAAAGCCTGCTCCGATTTCGTGACGAAATCACGCGCAGCGCCGAGTCATACGACTACGCGGAGCACCTGTCGACCCATGCGTCACACGGTGCTGCCGTGTCCGACGATCTGGTCCGAGCGCTGGCCATTGTGGGCACGAGCGAGGAGTGCGCTGCGCGGCTGCGGGCCCTGGGGGCCACCGGGCTCGACGCGCTGATCTTTCCCCTTGCCGGCCGCCACCGCCTTGATCGCTGGCGGAAGATTCGAAGCGAAGTCCTCGATCAGGTCATCGTGTAGCCGCCGCTGACCGACAGCGTCTG
>DMCH01000071.1:9506-10627 GCA_003446775.1 Chloroflexota bacterium | reverse complement strand
CCGCGGTGGGCAAGGCCGATCGGTTGGGCAGTCATTGCGGGGATCCTTGTGGCCGTAGGTTTGGACCGGATCTACGCCGGGACCCACTGGCCCAGCGATGTCCTCGCCGGCATACTCATCGCGACCGCTTGGATGTGCTTCGTGTTGTCGATCCGGTGGATCACAGATCGGGCGTTCGCGTCTGAACAGACCGAACGGCCGCGCGTCAGCCCCGCTTCTTGAAGAGCCAGGCGCTGAACGTGCCGATGCCGATGCCGATCACTCCGCCGACCGCGGCGTCGCTGGGAAAGTGCACGCCGAGGTGGACCCTTGATGCGCCCACCCCAACGGCGACTGTGTAAGCGAGAGGGGCCGCCCGCGGATAGAAGAACGCGAGTGCGGTGGCGGCCGCGAACGATGAGGCGGTGTGGCCGGACGGGAAGGAGTGGTCGGCCGGTCTGATTCCGACCACGCGCGCCTCGCGGTTGACAAATGGGCGCACGCGGCGAAACAGCGGCTTGACCCGCTGCTGGACGACGTAGGTCGCCGCCAGGGACGCCACGGCGGTGGCCACACCCGCCCGCCGTCCTTTGGGGCCGCCGAGGATGGCCAGCGCCGCTCCTCCCGCCACCCACCCAAGGCCCTCGCCCAGGTCGGAAAGGACGCTGACGTAGCGGTCGCTGGTCGTCGTGTGGGGCAGCCCGTTGATGAAGGTGAAAAGCCGCCTGTCGATGCCGCCCGGAGCCGGAGGAGCGACGACCACGGCGACTTCCCCGGCGGCGACGTGCACGGCCACCGGGCCGGCCTCGACGACAGGTTGGGTGGCTTTCGGATCGGCGGCCTTCGAAGGGGCGGCCTTCGGCGCGGCTCGCTTGACCGGGCTTCGCCGCGTTGGTTTCTTGGCTGGTGGCATCTGGAGGTCTGGCTCGAATAGTACCAATCGCCATCGCAGGTCGATCGCGTAACGACCTCTAAGCGATCGGCCCTTTTCCCACTGCGCGGGCCTACCGTGCGGATGTCACGGGCGGGGTATCCCCCGCTCACGCCCGGCAACCTCTCGGGGAGGCGCGGCGGCTACCCTGCCGCGCCAACCTCCGGGGCCACGGAAATGGGGATCACGGTTAACCCAGCCGCCTCCACCG
>DMCH01000071.1:5668-9186 GCA_003446775.1 Chloroflexota bacterium | reverse complement strand
AGGTTGGATGGTCGACGGTCCCAGCGTGCATATGACTCGGATTCGATCTGCGAGCTCCGGATGGTCGCGCATCTCGACGCCCAGCACGTGAGAGTCGACCGCCGAGCCTTCGACCTGAGCCGCCGCCACTCTGCGAATCGACTCCTCGTGGAAACCCGTCATGTCCCACCGTGCAAAGAACGCCGGAGTTTCAGCCATCTCAACCAGGGTGGACAGAGTGATCAGGTAGCCGGAATGCGAGTCCGGCTCGTTGTAGGCCCAGGATCGACACCGCAGGTCGCCGAATGCGGCGGCGGCGCTGTTGGCGGGAACGATCACGTCCGAGAAGTACACCGGACGCCTGTCGTAGCGCTCGCCCTGGACGATCGGCGCCGCGATGGCCTCCACCGCCGCCGGGTTCTCCCGCCTGAGCCGCACATAGGGAAGGCCGCAAAGAAACGCGAAGTCCACCTCGGCATTTCGCACCTGGCCGAAGGACTCCCCCACGATCAAGCGTGTCGGGCGGTGCAGCTTCTCCCCCACCCTGGTGGCGACGAACTCATAGACGGGCTGGAGGCACGGCGCGAGGTAGGTCGCGAAGACCAGCTCTCGATTGTCGAGCTGACCCAAAATCCGTCAGCTTTCCCGGTCGCTGCGGGGCGCGGCCGCCTGCAGCCCGGTTACCGCCAGAATTTGCTCCTCGCCCAGGGAGTCCTCCTTCAAGAGGGCCTGGGTGAGGGCCTCCAGCTGCGCTCGGTGCTCGGTGAGGAGTCGCAAGGCTTCGGCAAAGCATTCATCGGCAATGCGCTTGACCTCAGTATCGACCTCGCGCGCAGTGGCCTCGCTGTAGGGTCGTGACAGCCCAAGCCCGTCGCCCGAACCCTCGTCCCGGAACGCGAGCGGCCCGATCTTCGGGCTCATCCCCCAACGCACCACCATCTCGTGAGCGATCGCCGTGACCTGCTGCAGGTCGCTCGCCGCGCCGGTTGACACAGTGCTGTAGACCAGTTGCTCCGCCGCTCGGCCGCCGAGCGCACCCACGATGCGAGCTCTTACATAGTCTTCGCCGTAATTGAAGCGTTCGTCGACGGGGCGCTGGATCGTCACTCCCAAGGCCCCGCCGTGCGGAATGATCGTCACTTTGCGCACCGGGTCGGCGCCGGGAACCAGCAGCCCGAGCAGCGCATGCCCCGACTCGTGGTAGGCGATCCGTTCGCGGTCGGTGGGCGTCAGCATCAAGTGACGCTCGGTGCCGAGCAGCACCCTGTCGATGGCCTGGTAAAAATCGTTGGACGACACGGTCGTTTCGCCCTTGCGAGCAGCGCTGAGGGCGGCCTCGTTGGCAAGGTTCTTGAGATCGGCGCCGACCAGTCCTGGGGTGGCAGCGGCGATCGCATCGAGGTCGACGTCCGGGCCCAACGGCACCTTGGCGGTGTGGATTTTCAGAATCGCCGCGCGGCCACGACGGTCGGGCGGCTGCAGGGTGACGCGTCGATCGAAGCGGCCTGGCCGCAGGAGCGCCTGATCGAGAACATCCGCCCGGTTGGTGGCGGCCAGGACGATGACGCCTTTTCCGGGCTCGAACCCGTCCATTTCCGTGAGGATCTGGTTGAGTGTCTGCTCCTGTTCATCGTTGCCGCCGATGCGAAAGCCGGAGCTGCGGCTGCGCCCGATGGCGTCGAGCTCATCGATGAAGATGATCGCCGGCGCCGCCGCCCGCGCCTTGGTGAACAGGTCGCGCACGCGAGATGCGCCGACGCCGACGATGGCCTCCACAAACTCCGACGCGGACTGGCTGAAGAAGGGGACCTTCGCCTCCCCGGCCACGGCGCGAGCGAGCAGCGTCTTGCCGGTACCTGGCGGCCCGATCAAAAGGACGCCCTTCGGGACCATGCCCCCAAGCCGTTCATATTTCTGCGGCTCGCGCAAGAAGTCGACCAGCTCCTCGAGCTCTTGCTTGACCTCATCGATCCCGGCAACATCCGCGAAGGTGGTCCCTGGCCGCTCCGGGTCGTAGAGCCGCGCCTTGCTCTGACCAAATGCGCCGAGCAGGCCGCCCGCGCCACCGGCGCCGGCGGCTCGCCGGATCAGGTAAAGCACCGCGATCACAATCAAGATCGTCGGCCCGAAGCTGAACAGCAGCGTCTGCCAGAAGGGGGGCGGCGGGTTCTCCGGCTTGGCGTTGATGGTCACGTTGTGCTGCTCGAGCAGGAGCTCGAGGCCGTCGTTCGCGAACGATGGGTGCTGCGTCGTGAAGTGAGTGGCGCTCACCGTGCTGGTCGGCGATTCCTTGACCGGAGTCTTGGTAACGCCTGTGATCGCGTCGCCGGTGGTGGTGACGCTGACGACGTTGTCGGCGACGACCTGCTGCTTGAACACGTCGTAAGGCAGCGTCACAGTCACGGGCTGCGCCGGCGCAAAGAGCACGTTGGTGATGAAGATGTTCGCGAGCAGCACGATGGCCAGCGTTACCCACAGGCGCGTCGAGCGCATCGGGTTTGGAGGCGCAGGCTTGGCGGGCCTCGCCGGGCTGGGCGGGCTGGGCGGGGGGCTGGACATCAGTGGCGCTGATCAGGGTAGGACAACCGGGCAGATGTTTACAGCCACCAAACCGTGTGGCTCGGCTTCGTGTGGACGGCACCTATCTGGGGAGTTCGGGTGTATTTAGAGTCGACAGCATGCAGGTAGATTTTCCGTTGACCGCAGCTCACATCTCAGTAGAGACCTCGGCGTCCGCCGACCTCGACGACGTGTGTCGCTGGCTCATCGAATGCCAGGCCAACCCGGTGCGTCTCGACGTTCGCGACCTGCCCGCGCTCGGGCAGGGCACGAGGCTCAGGCTTGCCCTTCCCATTACGGCGCCCCGTGCCGTGCTCAGCTCGCTCACGCTCTTCGAGGATGTCGATGCCGGCGGGTGTCTGCTGGCTGGCCACCTGCGTTTCGTCGCTCATCCGACCGAGCCGGCCATCAGGCTGAGCTTCAGCGGGCGCGCCGAAACTGGAATGGCTTCTAGCGCGATCCGGCGCCAGGCGGCTCACGCCGCTCGGGAGCTCCTGGACGTGATTGCGGCATCCATCGAGCGCCCGTCTGCACTTCGCCGGCTGGCAAGCGCCGCGAGCTGATCTAGTCGATCGCTACCCGGAGTCCAGAAATGGGTACTTCCACGGATGCCGCGCAGTCCGATCCGACCTAGCTTGCTCTCACGCCACCTGACCGGCGCGGCGTTGTTGCGCTATGACCGGTACTGCGGGCGAATTCGAGCAAGGGAGTCGCGAATTGCAGCAGCTCACGAGACGACGCACACGGCTAGGACTTATCACGCTGGGATTTGTAGGACTGTTCGTAGCTCTCAACGCAGTCCCGGGCGCAGCGACACCACCGATTGGACAGACAAGTTCAATTGTGGCCCGCGGGACCGACATGAACGACGGAACCCTGCCCATCAAGGAGGGTTTGCAGGTTGTCGTGGTCAAGGTCAACACCCCCCCTGGTGGCTCCTCGGGCTGGCACTCGCATCCTGGGGGTGGGATCGGCGTCAT
>DMCH01000071.1:0-5348 GCA_003446775.1 Chloroflexota bacterium | reverse complement strand
GGTATGTGGCGGGGCAGTCGTTCATCGAGCGCCCAGGCCAGGTGGCTGACGCCGTGAACACAGGCTCGATCACAACGATCACCTACGCGGTGTTCCCCGGCGTGCCGGTCGGCGACTCGCCAAGAATCGACCAGCCGGATCCTGGTACCTGCCCCGGGATCTGAAGTTGACCTAAATCAGGAGGAGGACCGCCTGATGCGCGGGAGGTCCTCTTCCTGTTCGTTCTCCTCGCCGGCAGCGAATTCAAGCGCCTCGAGATACGACATTCGCCTGCCCCGCTCGACAGCTCGTTTGGCTTCTGGCCCGGTGAGTGCGAGGGCCTTGGCAACTCCCGCGGCGAGCATCGGCACCAGTGTGCCGGCTATGCCGAGCTCGACCGTGCTAGCTTCAGCGGCCGCCGCCAGGGTCGCCGCCCGCTCGTGGCGGCCGAGCCCGAGCGCGATCACCACAGCGGTCCGAAACAGGTCGGAGTCTTGTCGCCCCCCACCCTCAGCGTTCTTTGCGCGCAATGCCTCGTACGACCATTGCTGGGCCTCCTCGAAGCGACCCTGGCCGGCCAGTGCCCACGCCACCGTGTCACGGGCCGCATTAGAACTTTGCACCTGACCTGCTTCGTGGCAAACCGCGACCGCGCGCCGAGCGTGAGCCTCAGCCGCCTCGAACTCGCCGGCGGCGGCCTCGAGGCACGCCAAGAAGTTGAGCCGACGGCCGATGAATGGTGAGCGCAGTTCCTCGTCGATTCCGACCGCACGCTCGAGGTAGCGCCGGGCCAGTTCCAGATTGCCACGACCGGTCTCGGCCCAATTGGCTACCTCTAGCGCCCGTCCTATCCCGCGGAGGTCACCACCTCGCTCGTATATCTCCAGCGCGACGGCCGCGGCGTCGACTGCTTCGTCCTGATCCCCGGTCGTGCTGGCCAGCCATGCGAGAGACAGGTTGGCCAGGGCGCGGTCCGCGTCCAGCGAATCGGCCGCCGCACGTGCTGCGCGCCGAGCGAGCTCCAAGCCCTCTCGGTACCGCGAGTCGTAGTGAGCGGCACGAGCAGTCAGCGCAGCCACGCGAACGAAGCGCGCGGGATCATCCAATTCCAATGGGTCCAGGACCGGGCGAACCGAGTCCAGCTCGCGGACCAGGGTGGACAAGCCTGCATGGACGCCGTCCATCACATCCTCGGCCACGGCCTCCACGAGGTCGCAGTAAGCGAACACCAGTCGTTTTTGCGTTTGCTCAGCCTCGCCGCTCTCGGCCAGCCGAACCGCCGCGAATTGGCGAACCGCGTCCAGCAATCGATAGGCGTCCTCGCCCTTACGAGCCACCAAAGAGCGTTCGATCACCGCCAGAACCACACTTTCGGAAACGTCGGTCACCGGGGCAGCCATCGCCAGGCCGAAACCGCCGGGGAACACGGCAAGTCGTCGAAAGCACGTGCGCTCCTCGGAGGTCAACTGGTCGTGACTCCAGGCGATGCTGGCGGTCAGGCTCCGCTGGCGAGCGGGAGCAGTCCGGCTGCCCACCGAGAGTAAGCCCAGGGAATCGTCCAACCCGGATGCAATTGCCGCGACCGACATGACTCTGGTTCGCGCGGCGGCCAGCTCGACCGCGAGCGGCATATTGTCCAGCCGGCGGCAGACCTCAAGGACCAGGGCGTCCTCGGCAGGCTCCCCTTGCGAGCGTTCGCGGAAGAGGAGCATCGCCTCCCGCGGTGCCAGTGGCGGCACCTGAAAGATCTTCTCCGGGGCGACCCTGAGGGGTTCCCGCGAGGTAGCAAGGATGGAGGCGCCTGAGAGTCGGAGCAGCCGTTCGGCGAGTTCGGCGGCCTCGGATACGACGTGTTCGCAGCAGTCGAGCACGACCAGGTGCTGCCCTCGCTGAAGCGCTGTCTGGACTGCGCCCCACAAGTCGGTGGCGGCGCCGACCTCGAGCCCGGCGGCCAGTGCCCAGAGAACGCGTTGCGAGTCATCTGTGGTGGAAAGGTCGATGGCCGAGATCCGGAACCCGGGCAGCCCTTGCGCTACCGCGAGAGCCAGCCGTGTCTTGCCGACCCCGCCGGGCCCGACGAGCGTGACCAGCCGATCCCCCTTTAGAAGGCGGCGGACCTCTCGGATCTCGCGAGACCTGCCCACGAAGCTGCTGGTCGGTGGCGGCAGCGTCCCAGCAAACGAGGTCAAGCTAGATGTCGGGCCGTCCTGGGTCGCCGCCCACGCGGCAACCTGCGACCGGGTGCTGAACCCGAGCTTGGTCCGGATGTTCTCCAGGTGGCGCTCAGCCGTGCGCTCGGAGATGAAGAGGCGAGCAGCGATCTCGCCGTTGGTCAGGCCGCGCGCGACGAGGTCGGCCAGCTCCTTCTCGCGTCGCGTCAGCTGAAGCATGGCCTTCGATTATGTCCACGAAAGGGCGCCGTGGGCCGTCCTTTGGTGCCGATCCGACCTTTGCTATCCGGCCAGCACCTCAGGACCTTCGCTTTCAAGACTCCAGAGCAGCTCGGAGCAGATCAGGATGTCGGCGGTGGAGATGTTGGTCGCGAGCGGAACATTTCTCACGTTGCAGACGCGCATGAGGGTCTGAATGTCCGGATCGTGCGGGTGCTTGTCCAATGGATCGACGATGAAAATGACTGCGTCGATCACTCCTTCGACGATTCGGCTTGCGATCTGAACGTCGCCACCATACGGTCCGGATTCCAGACATTCCGCCGCGAGCCCAACCTTCTCTACCAGCAATCTCCCCGTGGTTCCGGTGGCGGTCAACCGGCACCGCTTCAATCGCTCGCGATTGAACGTGGCAAAGGCAACGAGGTCTGCCTTCTTGCCGTCGTGGGCGATGATCGCAACACGAGGCATACGGTTATCAGAAGTCTCATTGAGTTGCATATTCACTAAAACAGCCTGAGGCACGCGGACGTTTCATCAGAACATGCATCTCACACAAATTTGCTGCAGATGTCATGGGTGCTCGAGGCTGCTCGTAACTGTGGGCCGGGCCTATTAACGAGTCGATCCGGCGTGATTAACGGATCGAGTTCTTCGTGCTGGCAAACGGATAGCCCGGCTCGAGCACACGATGGCCTCGGCGATCTCTCGGTCGCCCTACACGATGACCTGGCCGCGGGGTTTCGCGAAGATGACCTGCATGCGAAACATGGTGATCTTGGCGACGGTCGCGTTCGGCGCCGTTCGAATCGCGTGGCGGATGCTAAGCCCCGCCCAGCCGCCCGCCTTTGCGACGGAGTGGGCCGCGGACGAGTAAAGCCCGCGCGCGGGGCGTCGCGCGTCTATTTTAATAGACGGGCATGGTCCGTAGCCCCAAAGCGATTCCGAGCGTTGACCGACCGGTAGCGATCCTCATGGCCCTCGAGGTGGAGGCGCGGGCCCTGGTCCAGCACCTTTCTCGGTCGCCGATTTCGTCTCCGCACCTTTCCGTTTGGGAAGGCGTTGTCGATGGCACACGTCTGGTTCTTGTCATCACAGGGGTCGGCAAGGTGGCGGCAGCGCTGTCGGCCCAATTCGTCTGCGATGTCTTCGATCCGCGAGGCCTGGTTGCCGTCGGATTGGCCGGGGCGACGGGTGGCGATTGGGACCCTGGCCAGCTGATCGTTGCTTCTGGTGCCCTGCAGCACGATGTCGACGCGCGGCCCCTGACCAAAGCCAAGGGAATGATTCCATCCCTGGGGATGGCCGTGATACCCGCAGATCCGAATTGGTCAGAGAAACTGCGGCAGGCCACCGCGAGGGTCGTCGCCAAGCCACAGATGGCTCGCTCGGGCGTTGTCCTCACGGGAGACCAGATCGTCTCATCGCGAGAGGTCAGAGACCGTCTCCTCAACGATTTTCCGGAGGGGGTGTGCTTGGACATGGAGACCGCCGCGTTGGCGCAAGTAGCCCATCAAAACGGCATTCCATGGGCGGCGCTGCGCATGATCTCCGATGCCGCTGACGAGAAGTTCAACCTTGGGGAGGTCCTTGGTTTCAGCGTCGACACCGCGGCGAACCTGTTCGACCAAATCGTCCGCGCGTTCCTGAAAGCGCTGTAGTCCTTTGGCCGTGCCGAACCCTAGACTGAACCGGGCAAGGAGGATCGCGAAATGAAAGCGACGCTCGACTATCTGGTGGTTGAGGATGCGCTCCCGGCGGCGATCATCACCCTCAACCGGCCGCAGCAGCTGAACCCGCTGTCGACTGGGCTCATGAAGGAGCTCACGGCCGAGCTAGAACGACAGGCGGCCCGGCCCGAGGTGCGCGCGATCGTGCTCAAAGGTGCCGGGCGGGCATTCTCGGCCGGCCACGACCTCAAGGAGATGCTGGATCGCAACCTCGACGAGGAGCGCGAGATCTTCGCCGTCTGCAACAAGATGATGGCCACTGTTCAGTCGGTCCCGGTCCCCGTGATCGCCGCGCCACACGGGATCGCCACCGCGGCCGGATGCCAGCTCGTCGCCACCTGCGACCTCGCCATCGCCAGCGACGACTGCCGGTTCGCCACGTCTGGAGTCCGCTACGGGCTCTTTTGCTCGACGCCGGGCGTGGCGGTCGCCCGCAACGTGGGTCGCAAGCACGCGATGGAGATGCTGCTCACGGGTCGATTTGTCGACGCGGCGACAGCCGAGAAATGGGGCTTGATCAACCGGGCCGTCCCAGCCGCGCAGCTTGACACCGAGGTGATGGCGCTCGTGAACGAACTGGCCCAGCTCAGCCCATACGCCCTGCGGATCGGCAAGGAGGGTTTCTACCAGCAGGTGGAGGAGAAGCAGGCAGAGGCGTACCGGATGATGGGCGAAGCGATCTCCTGCAACGCTGTCGCGCCTGACGGACAGGAAGGAATCGCCGCCTTCGTCGAGAAACGAAGCCCTGTCTGGAAGGACGGCGCCTAACTCGAGGCGGCGTGCAGGGTTGCGTCGATGATGTCGTCGTCGTGCGCAGCCGAGACGAACCAGGCCTCGAACTGCGACGGCGGCAGCAACACCCCCGCACTACGCATGAGGTGGAAGAAGCGTGCGAACGCTTCCGTGTCGCTCTCCTTGGCCTCGCGGAAGTTGGCCGGAGCCCGGTCGCGAAAGAAGACCGTGAGCAAGGTCCCGATACGAGCGATGCTCACGCCGGCCCGCTGGAGCCCCTGTTCGAGGCGCTCCGCGCGCTTTTCCATACTCGTGTAGACATCTGGGGTCAATTGCAGCAGGGTGGCTTCGCCCGCGGCCATGACGGCGGGGTGGCCGGACAGGGTCCCGGCCTGGTAGACAGGACCGGCGGGCGCCACCAGGTCGAGCAGGTCGGCGCGCCCACCGTACGCACCGACCGGGAGACCGCCTCCGATGATCTTGCCCAGCACGCTGAGGTCTGGCCGCACGCCGAACA
>DMCH01000098.1:4211-12903 GCA_003446775.1 Chloroflexota bacterium | reverse complement strand
GTCGGGCTGGTCACGGGCGAGAACACGATCAACGACGAGGCCCCGGTGGGCGTGATGACGACCGAGATCCTGCGCAACCTCATCTACGAGGACCCCAAGCGCCTGGATTCGGTCGACTACGTGGTCCTCGACGAGGTCCACTACATCGACGACTTCCCCCGCGGCTCCGTGTGGGAGGAGATCGTGATCCAGGCGCCACGGTCGATCAAGCTCGTCGGCCTGTCGGCGACCATCGGCAACTACCGCGAGATCGCCGAGTGGATGGCGGAGAACCGCGGCGGGATGGAGACCGTCTTCCACAACGTCCGGCCCGTGGAATTGAAGATGTGGCTCTCCATCCACAACCGTTTTCTGACTCTATTCAAAGAAGACGGGGGCATCGACCAGCGCACGTGGAGCAAGGGCGCCGAGGAGGAGGAGGCTTCCTACCGGGTCGGTCGCTTCAGCCGGCTGCCTTCGAACGACCTCCTCAAGGTCATCGAGGAGCTGCGACGCCTGGACATCCTGCCTTCGATCTACTTCATCTTTTCCCGACGCGGCTGCCGCGAGGCGCTGCAGCGCTGCTCATATCACGAGCTCGACCTGACGACCGCCGACGAGAAGGAGGCCATCGACCGCGTCGCGGCGGAGAGGCTGCTCGGCCTCAAGGATCGCGACGAGGAATCCCTATTTCGACGTATGGTCGATTCGCGACTGCTGCGCCGCGGCCTGGCCGAACACCACGCGGGCTTGCTGCCCTACCACAAGGAGATGGTCGAAGAGCTCTTCCAGCGCGGGCTCATCAAGGTGGTCTTCGCGACGGAGACGCTGTCGCTGGGAATCAACATGCCTGCTCGCGGCGTGGTCGTCTCCTCCTTCACCAAGTTCGACGGAGTCAGCTTTTCGAACCTGACAACGGGCGAGCTGACCCAGCTGATGGGACGGGCCGGCCGGCGGGGCATCGATGTCATCGGCCACGGGGTGATCCTCAAGGAGTCGGATGTCGAGATCGGGACGATCTACGAGGTCGCGATGGGCCCGACGCTGGTCGTCGAGTCGAAATTCCTGCCCAGCTACAACATGGCGCTCAACCTGCTCAGGGTCTACACGCCAGAAGAGGCCGACGCCCTCATGGAGCGGTCGTTCGGGCAGTTCCAGAAGCGGCTGGCGGTCGACCGCACGCGCGAGCGTCTGGCCAACGTGCGCGCCCGGCTCGAGGACATCCGCCAGATGTGGGACGACGCCGACGTCTCGATCGAGGATGTCGCCCAGTACTACAAGCTCGAGGACCGACGACGGGCGATCCGGATCGAGCTCAAGCGGCTCCGCCGGGACGCCGGCGCGGAGCGCCGGAATCGCCGGGGCCGCCATACCAGGGCGCAGGGACCGACCAGCCGGGTGGTGCAGAAGCTCGAGGTGGAGGCGAAAGGCCTTCTGGAAAGACAGAAGAAGTTGAAGGTCGTCCGCTCCCCTCGGTTCGGTGAGTACCTCCAGCGCTATGGCGAGATCCGCACGCTGCAGAGGGAGTTCGACGCCGGCGAGCGCGAGGCGACCGGCCAGATGGACGAATACGCCCGCAAGCTTCGACGCCTGTGCCGGATCCTCGCCGAGACAGGTTTCCTGTCCGCCAACCGGCCGACCGACAAGGGTCTCTTCGCCGCCCGCGTGTATGGAGAGAACACCATCCTGGTCACCGAAGCGGTGTGGGCGGGCTGGCTCGAGGGCCTCACCTCTGAAGAGCTCTGCGCGGTCCTGGTCATGCTGGCGGCCGAGGATCGGGACAGGGGACGACGCGGCGGAGCGCCCACCGGGCCGCGCCGATATCCCACACCGGCAATAGCGCAGACGGCGCGGCTCGTGCGCTCGCTTTATTTCCGTTTCGCCGATATGGAGAAGGATCTCGACGAGCCCAACCTGCGCCAGCCATCACATGGCTACATCGACTTCGCCTATCGCTGGTCTGCGGGCGAGCCGCTCGACCAGATCCCACTTCCCTCGAACGTCGACATCGGTGATGCGATCAAGGCGATGAAGAGCCTCTATTCGCTGCTGCGCCAGCTCGAGTTCGCCCTGCGCCAGGCCAAGTCCCCCCTCCTCGACGCGGTCTCTCGCGCGGTCGCACAGATGGAGCGAGACGTCATCAAACGAACATAGGCACACTAGGCGGCGATGGCTAACAAGAAGCGGCGCGTCCTGGTCACCGGCGTCGCTCGTTGGTGGGGTGCGCTGGTGGTCCAGCGACTGGTCGAGGACAGCGATGTGGCCGAAGTCATCGGCATCGACATCCGCGAACCGCGATACGACCTCGGCCGAGCCGATTATCTGAAGCTCGACATCCGCCACTCGCTCATCGGCAAGCTTGTGCGGTCGGTGGGCATCGACACCGTCGTCCACACGCTGACCCGGGTCGACTCCTTCGACCTCGACCCCCGGCGTGCGCACGAAATGAACGTGATCGGCACGTTGAACCTTCTGGCCGGCTGCGCCGGCAAGGACAGCCCGGTCAAGCGGTTCGTCCTCAAGTCGTCAGGCCACGTGTATGGGTCACGCGTCGACATGCCCATCGGCCTGCGTGAGGACCACCGGCTGGATTCCAACTCGAAACACCAGTTCGTACGCGACATCGTCGAGGTGGAGTCGTATGCGAGCGACTTCGCGGAACGCAACCCGGGCATCGACATTCTCACGCTGCGCTTCAGCAACAGCCTCAATCCGGACGAGCCGCAGCCACTGGCGAGGTACCTCGACCTCGAGTTGGTGCCGACGGTGGCCGGCTTCGACCCGACCTTGCAATTGATTCACCGCGACGACTGCGTCGAAGCGCTCTACCTCGCCACCAAGCGTGGGCCGGCCGGCGCGTACAACATCGGTGCTCCCGGCGCGGAACCGCTGTCGAAGCTGCTGGACACCGCAGGCAAGCTGCACGCGCCGCTGCTCCCACCGTTCGGGCTGGACCTGGCCGCATTTGCCCTGCGGCGCAGCGGATTGGCGACCCTATCCCCGCAGTTGCTGGACCTACTGCGCTGGGGCCGCACCCTTTCCACTGCGAAAGCTGCCCGCGAGCTGCGCTTCCGCGCCGCCCGGGACACACAGGCCGCGTTGGATGACTTCATCCAGCAGCGGCGCGTGCTCCGGTACGAGCCTGACCGGCACGCCTATCAGTACGAGAAGGAGCTCGAGGACTTCATTCACAGCCGCCAGATGGCTTCCGAGAACGGGGAGACCGAGAGCCCCGAGCTGGCCGCTAAGGTCGCACTCCCGCGCCGTCCCGGCGCGGGGGCCCCAGCGGACGCTTCGCCATGAGGTGTGGACAACAAAGCATGGCGACAAAGTACGCGGTCATGGCTCTCCGCCGCCCCCGTCAATAACTAACACCTCGCCGTTCACATAGCTCGCCGCGTCGGAGACCAGGAAGACCACCGCTCCCGCAATCTCGTCCGGAACCCCGATCCGGCCCATCGGGTTGGAGCTGAGCACCCGATCCATGATCGCTTCGTTGCTCCACAGCCCCTCCGCGAAGCGGGTCTTGATGAGGCCCGGGGCGACGGCATTGACGCGGACCTTGCCGCCAAGCTCGCGAGCGAGCTGGCGGGTGAGCATGATCACGCCGGCCTTGGTGATGTTGTAGATGCCCAACCCGTACCCAGGCCTGAGCCCGCCGATGCTCGACACGTTGACGATGGCGCCGCCGTGCTTTTCCATCGAGGCCGCGTAGACGAGCTTGGTCAGGATGAAGATGCCGCGCAGGTTGACCTCGAACGTCTTGTCCCATGCGGCCAGGTCGGCACCGAGCATCGGACCGAAGTAGGGGTTGGTGGCGGCGTTGTTGACGAGGATGTCGATACGGGAGAACCGCTTCATCACCTCGTCGACGAGTTTCTCGAGGTCCTCTGGCCTGCCCGCGTGAGCGGCGATCCCCACGGCGCGGTCGGGGAACCGGGTGTTGATGCGCGCGGCTTCGTCGTCGAGGTCGGCTTGCTTGCGGCTCGAAAGGACTACAGTGGCGCCCTGCTCCGCCAGCGCTTCCGCGGTGGCGCTGCCGATGCCGCGGCTGGCGCCAGTCACGAGGGCGATTCGCCCCTCCAGGCTGAACCGGGAGGTATTCGGCACGGCTGATACGATAGCCCGAACTTAATGGCCACGATCTCGGGGAAGGCGGCCGAGGACATCCTCGAGCGCATCTTTCAGCCGGCGACCAAGCCGAGCGCCATGGACCAGGCCGAGGAAACCCTGCGGCACCCCAAGCGCCTGGTGTACGTGGCCATGTCGAACAAGGCGTTTTACTGGCGAGCGCACATCCAGAAGTTCGTGCTCGACTCAGGGATGGTGCCTGTGAGCCCGTTCATGCTCTTCGACTACTACCTCATGCACACGGTCTCAAAGGACATCGTGCGCGAGGCGATGAACAACCTGCTCGCCCGCTGCGACGAGGTGTGGGTGTTCGGCCAGCTGTCCCTGGGCGTGAAGGTTCAGGTGGGCATCGCCAAGCGCATGAACAAGCCGGTGCGCTACTTCGACATCTCCGACCTGCCGGTCGCGGTAATGCCGATCAGCGAGGAAACCGCGCAGGAAGAATTGCGCGACTAGCCCAGTCGTGCGTTCTCGACATCCGGTTGGGTGTGATTTAGCGGCGGCGGGCCCGTGCCGCGGTCACCCGCCGGTACCAGGCCTCCGGATTCCCGAGCTCTTCGATGCGAGGCATCGTCTCGGGGCCCTGCCAGGCGAGGTTCAAGGCCTTCATCCCGTGCGCGTCGTAGACGGCCTTGGCGAAGGCCTCGCCGCGGCGGTACTGCTGCAGCTTGAGGTCGAGGCCGGAAAGCTTCCAGATCAAGAGCTCGAGGATGCTCTTGTTCGAGCTCCGCGTCCTGTAAGCCTCTTCGAGACGCTCGAAGCCGGGCAGCAGCTGCCTGCCGAGCTCGTTCATGACCAGGTTGCTGTAACCCTCGACGAGCGACATCGTCCCCTGCATCTGTCGCATCACCTTCCACTGCGCGGGGAGGACGCCGGCAAACGCTGCGATCCGGGCAGCCGGCGACGCCTTCTTGCTGGTGGCTTCGAGCAGCACTTTGAGCGACTGCTCCATGTGGGCCCTCAACCACGGGTGAGCCGCGAACTGCCATGCGTGCGTCATCTCGTGGAGGATCAGCCAGCGCCTAAGGTCCTCGCCCGGCAGCTCCGCCTTCTGGGCCCACTCCTCGACGTTGGTCTCCACCAGGTACAGGCCGTCATCCGCGAGCGGCTCCGCACCCAGGAGCTGAGGGTCGTACTGGCCCAGGACCCTTCGACCCAGGAAGCCGAGCATGAAGCCGACGTACCGATCGATCCCGGCGCGCCCCACCTGGACGATCAACGAGTTGGGGACACGGCCCTGTTCGAGGACGGGGTCGATGACCCTGCGCAGGATGTTGAGGTTGAGATCGAGCCAGCCTTCGCGATCGACGGCTTCAAAGCGAGGCAGCGCGACGCCGGCCGGCAGCCCGCCCACGAAGTCGAGCAGGGGCTTCTCGAGCCTGGCGGCCATCGCTCGGTAGCGCTTCTGGGCGGCGGCCAGCGATGAGGCGGCAGCCTCCGGTTCCTCCAGGCGCGCGCGGGCCGCGTTCCGAACCTCGTCCCAGTCGACCAGCACGGCCGTGCCGCCGCGTGGACGGACCGCCTCGGCGACGGCCGCCGTAGCGAGCCCAGCGAGTACGCCGTACACCGCCGCCCTACCGACCCGTCGCCTCACATCTCCAGGGTACGAAAACAGTCGTGGACAAAAGCCCTCGACTATTTAGTAGATATAAGGCCAGCTCCGGTTGCGTTTGAAGACCACCTTGCACGGCTCGCATCGAAACACGATCTGGAGCTGCCGCCTACCGATGGCGGCGGCGTCCTTGCCGCATACAGGACACGATGCCGTCTCGTCCATGAACGGACGAGGAAGGGGGTCCACTTTTATCTCTAACCGCCGTCTTTTCTTGGACATTTGCTCAAACCGTTTTCAAATCCGTTGCCAGCAACCAACCCGGAACGCCGGGTTGCAACTCAAACGTCGAGTAGCGTCACATCCAGGTTCTTTAACCCCTCCGGTGCCTCAACTCCTGCGGTTTGGAGGCGCTTCAGCAGCGCCAGGATGTAGCGGACCCCGGCGAGGTTGACCCGGTGCTCGCGCGTCAGGGTCTGGATCGCCTGCAGCTTCATGACGTCGCGGCGCGAGTAGCGCCGTCGATTGGTGACGGTCCGCTTGGGATGAATCATGTCTAAGTGTTCGTACATCATGAGAGTGCGTGGGTGTGTCTCAAGGATCTCGGACGCCACACTCAGCGTGAATATGGGCTTGTCCAGGTCGATGCCGGCGTCGCGAGGGGACGCGGACGGCGCGACAGAGTGTCGCTGTCTGAGCTTCATGTTCTTCTTGACCGGGCGGATTATATCGTTTGAGCGATTGCTAACCTAACTTTGGGTTACAGGGACGTGTGCAACTTTCCGCGCAATTGTGCGCTCCGGTTCTGGCAGGGGCAATGTGTTGTTGTTAAGGATTGCCTGCGAAATGTCTGAAGGCTTCGCGGGCCAGTTCGCTCTCACGAGCTACATATAGTTACGACCCAGCAATGTCAGGGCTCCTGGGGCTTTTGCTGGTGAGCGTCTCGGTCGGCCTGAGCAATTTCGCGGGTGCGATCGGTATCGGGTTGAGCGGCATCGACGCCCGCACCCGCCTTCGGGTCGGCATCGCCTTCGGGCTGTTCGAGGCGCTGATGCCGATCATCGGCCTCCTCCTCGGCCAGGCCGTGGCCGGCCACCTCGGCCACATCGCCAAGTACGTGGGCAGCGCCATCCTGGTTGCGGTCGGCGTGTACACCATCGTGCAGGGGCGGCGAGTGACTGCAGAGCCGAGAGCGCCCGCCCGTATGCGGACGCACCGTTTGCTCGTGACGGCGCTGGCATTGAGCATCGACAACCTGGCCGTCGGGTTCGCCCTGGCCGTGTACCAGATCAACATCGTGCTGGCCGCGGCGACGATGGGTGTGATCAGCGTCGCGCTGTCACTGCTCGGACTCGAGCTGGGCAGCAGGCTCGGTAGCCGGGTCGAGGCCTGGAGCGAGGAGCTTGGTGGCGCGGTCCTCATCCTGGTCGGACTGGCGCTCGCCGTCGGCGTCCTGGGCTAGGGGGTCCGCGGCATACGATGGTGCGCAGCCTTGACTGAGATCCCGGCACTCGAAAACGTGCTGGTGGCGTCCATCGGACCGGTGGCCACCATCACGCTCAACCGCCCGGAGCAGCGCAACCCCCTGTCGGTGGGCATGCTTCACGACCTCATCACGGCCTTCAAGTGGTGCCAGGGCAACGATGGGGTCCGGGTCGTGGTGCTGACCGGGGCGGGTGACCGGAGCTTTTCCGCCGGCGCCGACCTCAGCAGCTTCGACTCGAGCATTCCCGAGGTCGACCGGCATCGAGGACGGCACGCATTCGTAGACCTGTTCCTTTTGATGGGCGAGCTGGGCAAACCAATCGTGGGCCGGATCAACGGACACGCGCTGGCGGGCGGTTTCGGCCTGGCCGCATCATGCGATCTACTGGTCGCGGTCGACACCGCCACGTTCGCCACACCCGAGATCAACGTGGGGGTGTGGCCGATGATGATTCAGGCCGTCCTGGCTCGAAACCTTCCCCGCAAGGTCCTGCTGGAGATGGCCATGCTGGGCGAGCGCTGGACGGCGATGCAGATGCAGACGCTCGGGTTCGTGAATCGAGTGGTCCCACGCGACCAGCTCGACACGGCGGTCGGCGAGATGACTGAAAAGCTCGCCAAGAAGTCGGCGGCGGTGATGCGCCTGGGCCGGAACTCCTTCTACCAGTCGCAAGACACGGACTTCGCGCCTGCGCTCGACTATCTGTACGACGAGCTCTTGAAGGTCGCGATGACCGAGGACGCGAAGGAAGGCGTGCTCGCGTTCTTCGAGAAGCGCGAGCCGGACTTCAAGGGAAGATGAGCAACAAGCGCTATAGCGAACTCCGGGAGCGGGCTCTCAAGGGCGGCACTCGCTACCTGCCGAAGCTGCGGGAGCAGAAGAAGCTCACTGCGCGTGAGCGGCTCGACCTTCTGCTCGACAAGGACTCGTTTGTCGAAGACGGTCTTTTCGCCAACGTCCTTGCCGAAGAGCTGCCCGCCGATGGCGTGGTCACCGGGTTGGGCACGATCGAGGGACGCCAGGTGGCAGTCATGGCCAACGACCCCACCGTGAAGGCGGGGAGCTGGGGTGCGCGGACGGTCGAGAAGATCGTGCGCATCCAGGAGACCGCGCAGAGGATCCGCGTTCCCCTGTTTTATCTGGTCGACTCGGCCGGCGCGCGCATCACCGACCAGATCGACATGTTCCCCGGACGCCGCCACGCGGGACGGATCTTTTTCAACGAGGTGCAGCTTTCCGGCCAGGTGCCGCAGATCTGCCTGCTCCTCGGCCCGTCGGCGGCGGGCGGTGCGTACATTCCCGCGTTCTGTGACGTGGTGGTGATGGTCGAAGGTAATGCCTCCATGTACCTTGGCTCGCCGCGGATGGTGGAGGTGGTGGTCGGCGAGAAGGTCAGCCTCGAGGAGCTGGGCGGCGCGCGCATGCACTGCACCGAAAGCGGATGCGGTGACGCGCTGGTCGCCGACGACAAGGAAGCCATCGATTTTGCGCACGCCTACTTCGCCTACATGCCGCAGCGCGCCGGCGAGAAGCCCGCAACCTGC
>DMCH01000098.1:0-3881 GCA_003446775.1 Chloroflexota bacterium | reverse complement strand
GCCCTGATCGACGAGGGCAGCTGGGTGGAGATCAAGAAGCTCTTCGCCAAGGAGCTGCTGACGGGGTTCGCGCGGCTGGACGGGCAGGCCATCGGCATCGTCGCCAACCAGCCGATGCAGAAGGGCGGGGTGCTCTTCAACGATTCGGCGGACAAGGCCGCGCGTTTCATCTGGCTTTGCGATGCGTTCGAGATCCCACTCCTGTTCCTGGCCGACGTTCCCGGATTCATGATCGGAACCGACGTCGAACGCCGGGGCATCATCCGCCACGGCGCGAAGATGATCAGCGCGGTGTCGGAGGCGACGGTCCCGAAGATCTCAGTGATCGTGCGCAAGGCCTACGGCGCCGGACTCTACGCGATGGCCGGCCCGGCGTTCGACCCGGATTGCGTCATCGCGCTGCCTTCGGCGCAGATCGCCGTCATGGGTCCGGAGCCGGCGGTCAACGCCGTCTTCTTCAACAAGCTGGCGGAGCTGCCGGAAGAGCAGCGAGCCGCGCGCCGAAAGCAGCTGGAAGATGAGTACCGCGAGGATGTCGACCTCTACAAGTTGGCTGCCAACCTCATCGTCGACGACGTCGTCGAGCCGGCCGATCTGCGCGCGAGTCTCATCGCTCGATTCCGCGCGTACGCGACGAGGAAGTCAGCGCGGCCGGATCGCAAGCACGGGGTCCCGCCGGTATAACGGTATAAGCCGGCATAACGGTATAAGAGGGAACCTGCCGGTCCCACTCCCGTGACTGCGTCACGGGGGCCCCAGAGGTTCGCACGCGCGGCGCTGCTCTCTTTCCCTCTGTTGGGATTCACTGAAAATCCCTACTCGCCGCGCACGGAGTCCATGGAGTACGTTGATTAGACGGCCTGGCAAAGCCAGGCCTACAGGCGACGCGACTCGTTACCCGTTGCGGTGGTACGGCACCGCGTAGTAGACGACGATCACGTAGAACGTGATGCTCGCGGTGATGACAGCCAGGTGGAACACCTCGTGGTACCCGAACACGCGCGGCCACAGGCGCGGCTTTCGGAACGCATAGGCCGCGGCGCCAAGCGAGTACTGCAGACCACCAAGCGCCATCAGCAGCGCCGCCGCCCAGCCGAGAGCCGCGGTGAGCGGCACGAGCGCGACCACGGCGATCCAACCCATCGCCACGTAGAGGCTCGCCAACGCCACCCGGGGGATGCGCAGGAAGGGCGCAGCTCCGACCACGCCCGCCAGCGCACATAGCCAGATGGTGATCAGCACTCCGAGGCGCCACCAGCCGTCGAGGACATTGAAGACGAGTGGGGTGTATGTGGCGGCGATGAAAACGAAGATCGTGGCGTGGTCCGCTCGCCGGAGCCAGTCTTTGACGCGCGGCGGCCAGTTGAAAATGTGATAGGTCGCGCTGACCGCGAAGAGCAGGACAAGGCCCGTCCCGTACACCGCCATCGAGACGAGCTTGGCCGGATCGTGGCGAGTGATAACGACCAGGCTCACGAGTCCCGCGACCGCGACGACGGCGGCGACCGCGTGCGACCAACCCCTGAGCAGAGGCTTGGGCAGAGTCACCGTCGGGAGGTTCATGACACGCCGAATAGTAAGGACGTCAGAGGAGCCGGGAAGCGATCAGTCCAACGGCCATGGCGACGACACCCCATGAAAACGCACGCAACGCGCGCTCCAGCGGCCGCAGCAATGCCTCCTCGTCGAGAGGCACTTGCGATCCGTCGTTCAGCGTGACCACTCCGGACACGGATCGTGTGCGCCGGCGCAGAGTCCGAGCCGGCGTGCTCAAGACTCGCTGGCCGAACGACAGCGCGAATGCGCCCGCCGCCGCCACGACGGCGCCGATCGAGATGCTACCGGCCTGAGCGAAGTAAGCGGTCAATAGGGGGAACGAACCCCATGACAGCGCAAACCAGAAATCGCCATGGAGGCGGCCGCCCAGAAGCTCGAGGTTGTACGCGAACACGAAGAGCACACCGAGCGCCATCAGCGGCAACAGACCCAAGCCCACGATTGGCAGCCCGGCGAATCCAAGGCCAAGCGCGCCCGCGAGCCCAACGGCTCCGGCAGCCTTCAACACCCAGCTCGGCATCGAGGTTCGTAGCGGGCGACCGTTGAGCTCGTCGAGCGCGTGGGCCGAAATTCCCACCGCGAGGAAGAAGGCCACGAGCGTCGCGGCGAGCCGGAACGAGCTCACCCTGGGCGCCAGGCCGGCCCCGATGACGACGTAAGAGAGATGCCAGGCCGTGTATGGCGGATGCAGGAGCGCCCAGACGTCCCGGCGCCAACCGCGCCCGGCGGCCGTGTAGTAAGCGGGCGCGAGCGTTTCAGGCACGTTTCATGCCCCACATCACGATCCCGCCACCAAGGCTCATCACCCGGAACCGGACGTCGACCATCCCCGCAGCATCCCACGCGTCTAGCAACCGCCGGAGCGGCCAGCGGCGGTAATGGCCTGAGATGTTGGGACCCAGGAAACGGCCCACGTCCCACCATGCTCTCCCGCCCAGCAACAGGCCGGCGACTGGGAGCACCACACGCGTGTACAGCCACCACGCCGCGTGCCAGAACGGGTTGGAAGGCACGAAGAAATCGAGGCCGGCCATGACGCCGCCAGGGCGGAGAGTCCGCGCCAGCTCACCGATGGTGGCGGCCGGATCGCCGACGTAACGAAGCACGTACGTGAAGCTGATCGCGTCGAACGTGCCCTCGGCAAACGGCAGCTCCTCGGCACGCGCAGCCTCGAGGTCGATGCGCCCGTCGAGCCCGGCCGCGTCTACGCGCAGACGCCCGATTGCGAGCATGTCCTCGCTGACATCGACTCCGGTGATGTGCGCGTTGCTTCGGCGCGCCATGGCCACCGCGACGCCGGCAGTACCTGTGGCGACGTCGAGGACCCGCGGGGGATCATCGGCGATCACGTGCTTCACCAATTCCGCACGCCAGCGCCCGTTCTGACCGAAGGACAGGACCTCCGCCAAAAGGTCGTAGCGCCGGGGCAGTCGGCGAAACAGCTTCACCGCGAAGTCGTTTTCAGCCCGGCTCACCGCCATTTCAATAGCCCACACTACGGGTACGGTGACCAGGTACGTGAACCGGTGACAAAAGGGGCAGGCCGGGATGCCGAGCGCTTCGCCGCCTGGCAGCGCGATACGCTGGCGGTTAAGGCTGCCGACTCGGAGGTGCTCGCGATCGGGCCGTTCCAGGTCGCTCTGTCAAAGGAGATTGAAGCACCGGCGACGAACCGGGTCATGCTCGTCGATGGCAACGCCACCGAAGCTGAAACCGAGAAGGCGATCCCCAAGTTGAAGGCTGCGCTCAAGAAGCACAAATCGGCACTCGAGGTCGAGTACAACGAGGCGGCGTTTCCCAAAGTGGGTGCGTGGCTGGAGGCGGGCGGCTTGAAGCTGGCCAGAAAGAATCCGCTGATGGCGCTCCGACCCGAGGCGTTCAAACCGTCGGTCGCGCCTGAGGTCCACCTGACGCAGCTCGGCCCCAGGGCCATCGCCGCCGAGCTGGAGGCCTTCCAGCAGATCCGCTGGACCGACGGCGGCGATGTCAACCGGCAGGCGCCGCCAGTCAACATGCTGCGCGTCGAGCTTGAGGTTCCGAGCAGCGTGTTCTTGCTGGCCTGGCTCGACTGGGTGGCGGCCGGCACTGGAGTTTCGCACTCGCTGAAGGGCGCGGCCGAGCTGGCCGGCATCGTGACCCAGAAGGCGCTCCGACGCCGGGGAGTCGCCGCGACTGTCACGTCTGAGCTGGTCAGACGGCATTTCGACCGCGGCGGCGATTTCGTTTTCCTCGACGCTGCCAGCGAGGAGGCGGCCAAGGTTTACGAGGGGCTGGGATTCTCGTCTTTCGGTGTGATCTCGGTATACCGATGATTCGCCCCTCCG
>DMCH01000165.1:13713-17676 GCA_003446775.1 Chloroflexota bacterium | reverse complement strand
GCATGTCATGCGGCACGAGTTCGCCAAGCGCAGGGTGCTGGACGTCTCGAAGATCACAGCCACGGTCCACCCCGCGTGCCACTATTACAAGCTCGTCGCCGAGGACGCCATCTACGACGAGGACATCTATGCGGGTCAGCGGACCGCGGTCGTGTCCGCCGTGGTGGAGGCGATGGGGGCCAAAGTCGCCGACTACTCAACCTGGTTCGACTGCTGCGGTTTTGGCTTCCGCCACATCCTCGTTCAGCGTGACTTCACACGGTCGTTCGCGACGATGCGAAAAATCGAGGTGATGAAGAACGAGGCCAACCCCGACGTCGTCCTCACCCACGACACCGGCTGCGTCACCACGCTCGATCAGAGCCAGTTCGTGGGCAGGGCCAAGGGCTTCAACGTCGGCGTGCCGGTCATGTCTGAAGCCCAGTTCGTCGCCCTCGCCATGGGTGCCCACCCCTACCGAGTCTGCCAGCTGCACTGGCATGCGACCGACTACCGGCCGCTGCTGGAGAAGATGGGCATCGACTGGGAGCTGCGCTGGCATGAGTTCGAAAAAGATTTGGAGCGGATCCAGAAGGGCGAGATCCAGTTTTTGACGTGGGAAACGGCCAATGCCAAGTGACAGCGTTCTCGTGCTGGGTGGCGGTCCGGCTGGCATGGAGGCGGCGCGGGGGATCGCGTCGTTAGGCTCCAAAGTGGTCCTGGTCGAGCTGAGGGAACGACTCGGCGGAACGCCCGACTCGGCCAGCTACTCCTCATTCACGCTCGATCACCGGAAGGTGTCCGATGTCCTGGCATCGACGCGCGAGGAGGTCGAAAGCAACCCTCTCATCGACGTCCGCCTGCAGAGCCGGTTGACCGCTTTCGAAGGCAAGGCCGGCGAGTTCAAGGCCACGCTCACCAATATCAAGGGCACTTCAGAGGTCGTTGATTGCGCTTCGGTCGTGATCGCGACCGGCTTTCAACACTTCGACCCCGGACGCGAGACGCAGATGTACGGCTACTACGAGTACGAGGACGTGATCACGCTCGTCGACGCGGAGAAGATGCTGTCGGCCGGGAAATTCGTGCGCCCGTCGACCGGCGAACCGCCCAAGGCGGTCTGTTTCATCCAGTGCGTGGGCTCCCGCGACCGGCGCATCGGCAACGAGTACTGCTCCAAGGTCTGCTGTGGGGTCTCTTCCAAGGAGGCGATCGAGATCCGGGAGCTGGTACCCGACTGCAAGGTCTTCGTCTTCTACATCGACATGCGCATGTACGGCTTTTGGGAGGACCGGATCTACTGGAAGGCCCAGGAGGAGCACCGCGTCAACTTCGTGCGCGGAATAGTGACCGAGATCATTCAAAAGGACGGGCGGCTCCTGGTCAAAGGCGAGGACACTACCATGGGGCGGCCCATGGAGGTGACCATGGACGTCGTCGTCCTCGCGGTGGGGATGGAGCCGTCGCGGGGCACCCGCGAGGTGGGGCCCATCCTCGGCGTGGCTCAGGAAAAGCACGGCTTCATCGAGCTGACAGGGGGCTCTTTCGACACGGTCGGCACCTCGGTGCCGGGCATATTCGTGGCCGGAGCGGCTGCCGGTCCAAAGGACCTGGACGACAGCATCTCGATGGCGGGCGCCGCGGCCATGAAGGCGGTCGCCATCGCCCGGCGCCCCGCTGTGACCGCGTAATGGACGTCGGGGTCGCCCAGGGCCAGGTCGTCGATACCGAGACGGCTCAGGAGTTCATGCGCCAGGCGCTGGAGATGGTCCAGCTGCCCGAGATGGAGGGCATCGCCCAGGAGCTCGAGCTCAAGTCCCGACGCTTCCAGGAGGTGCTGGCCCCGACGGCCCTCGCTGACCTGCCGGACGACCGTCTTCGCGGCCTCTTGCGCTCGATCTTCGCCACCAGGCGGCGCGCGTCCGAGGTCATCGCGACCGTCGGCGCCGATCGGCTCCGGACCGAGCTCACCAACCTGCTTCATGGCAGCGAGCCCGTCGTCGCCAGGGTCGACCGCTTTGACGATTCGCTGGCCGCGATCGAGCCGGCGATCCGTCGGGACATCGCCGGCGAGGCGCTTCACTTCTACGACCCCGATCGGCATTGGATGTGGACGCGCTGGATGTGGGACCCAGACCTGCGGACTGGAGCCTTGCCGCTGGTCACGATGCAGGAGTTCGACCTCGAGGGATCGACCGCCGGCCAGACCTACCTCAAGGTGGGGACGGCGATCGCGTTCGTCAACCAGACGGGTCGTGCGGTGGGCTTCACGCGGTATGGCAGCGAGGCGTTCGGGATCGACGTCTACCTCGCCTGCGTCTACGGCATCTACCTCTACACGATCACCCGACTACGCATGACCCAGGAGTTCAACAAGGTAATCCCACCCCTGCCGCAGCTCGTGCGCCGCCTGCTCGGCACCCACCGAATGGAGGTCTGAATGCCCCACAAAATCCGCACCCAGCCACCGCGATTTTGTGGGGGCCCCGATTGATGTCCACGATCGAGCCTGGGCGCACTCACGAGGAAGAGCACCTCGAATTCGAGGGCATGGACATCTCCGGGCACTGGAACCGGATGTTCGAGCAGCGCGTGATCTGGGAGCACGACACGAGCACGCTCGACAAGGTCACCGCCATCGCCGGAGCCGAGTCGCTAGGTTACTGCTACCAGTGCGGCAAGTGCACGCCGGCCTGCCCAGTCGACCACGTCGGCGACTACAGCCCGCGCAAGATCTTCCGCAAGGCGCAGACCGGCATCGACCTCTTCACCAGCCCCGACCTCTGGCTCTGCACCACCTGCATGAACTGCCTTCGAGTCTGCCCGAAGGAGGTCAACATGATCAGCATCATGCCCGCGGTCCGCGAGGTCGCGGTCGCCGAGGGCAACGTTCCACCCGAGCTCCAGAAGGCTTTCGAGAACACGCTCAACCACGGCAACCCGCTCGGCGAGCCCGCGCGCAAGCGCGCCGACTGGGTGGCAGATGCGGGCGCGCCGGTGACCATCCTGCCCAAAGAAAAGCGGCCGGTCGATGTCCTCTTCTACGTCGAGTGCTACTGGTCCTACCACCCCCGCGGCAAGGATGCCGCGCGCGCGCTCGCCCGCACGATGGCGGCTCTCGGCGTCGATTGGGGCATTCTCGGACATGAGGAGAAGTGCTCCTGTGACAGCCAGCGTCTGGCCGGCGAGAAGGGGCTGTTCGAGATGATCGCCGAGCAGAACATCGCCACGCTCGGCAAGTACGAGTTCAAGCGCTTGGTCACCTCCGATCCGCACGCTTACAACGCGTTCCGCAACGAGTATCCGAAGCTGGGAGCCGAGTACCCGGTCCAGCACTACACGCAGTTCCTGGCCCCGCTGATGGGCAGCCTGTCCTGGAAGCGAAAGCTCGACTACAAGGTCACCTTCCACGACCCCTGCTACCTGGGTCGCCACAACGGGGAGTACGACGCCCCACGGGAGATGATCAAGCAGATCCCGGGTCTCGAGTTCATCGAGATGTTCCGCTGCAAGGAGAACGGCTACTGCTGCGGTGGTGGGGGCGGGGGCATGTGGCTGGACAGCTTCACCGCCAACCACACCCGCGAGCGCCTGAGCGAGCGGCGTGTCAAAGAAGCGATCGAGACCGGGGCCGAGATGCTGGTCGTCTGCTGTCCGTACGAGGTCTCCCGTTTCGAGGACGCCGTCAAGTCGACCGGGAACGACGGCAAGCTGCTCGTCCGCGACGTGATCGAGCTCGTGGACGAGGCATTGCACTAGGAGTCACGAGATGCACATAGCGGTGGTGCTGAAGCAGGTGCCCGACCTGGTCGAGGAGCTGGATATCGACTCCGGCGGCAAGGACATCGATCGTTCCATCGTGAAGATGAAGCTGAACGAGTTCGACGACCACGCCCTGGAGCAGGCCGTGCTCCTCAAAGAGTCGAGCGGCGCCAAGCTCACGGTTGTGGCGGTGGCGGCCGACGGCATCGACCAGGTGCTCTA
>DMCH01000165.1:12350-13423 GCA_003446775.1 Chloroflexota bacterium | reverse complement strand
GGCGTCCAGGCCGCCGACGATCTCTTCGGCCAGACCGCGCCTTACCTGGCCGCGGCACTGGGCTGGCCCCACGTCAGCGTCGTCAGCGGGGTGGAGCTCGCCGGCGCCAAAGTTCGCGTCAATCAGGAGTACGCCGGAGGCCGGATGGCCAGCCTGGAGCTCGACCTGCCGGCCGTGCTCGGGGTGCAGGCTGCTCCGCAGCCGCCCCGATATGTACCGGTCAGCAAGCTGCGCCAGGCGATGGCCTCGGGCGCACTGGAGACGGTGTCGGCGGCTCCAGTCGATGAATTGTCGGGCGCGGCTGTGACCGCACTGGCCAAGCCCGAGACCGGGCGCGGAGCCGAGATGCTGGCGGGTAGCGCGGCCGAGGTGGCCGAGAAGATCGCCGCCTTGCTCGGTGAGCGCCGCCTGGTGAGGGCCTGAGCATGGGCAACGTACTCGTCTACGTCGAGACTTCAGGTGGCCAGGTCGCGCCCATCAGCTTCGAACTGCTTGGGGCCGCGCGTACGCTGGCCGCTGGCCTGGGTGGAGAAGTGGAAGCTCTGCTCGCGGGTGGTGGTGACCTGGCTGCGCAGCTTGGCGCCGCCGATACGGTGATCCAGGTCGAGCATCCGGCCCTGTCGCCCTATGTCCCCGAGGCACATGTCGCGGTGCTCGCAGAAGCAATCCGCACCCGTAACCCTCAGGTGGTCCTGGTCGGCAACACGTCGGTGGGTATCGACCTGGCCGCCGGCGCGGCCGCAGCCACGGGCCGCCCCCTGGTCTCCTACTGCTTGGGCCTCGAAGCGGATGGCGGGGCGGTGGTCGCTCGCAGCCAGCTGTACGGCGGCAAGATCACCGCCACTACCAAGACGGATGTCCCAGCCGTGTTCGCTGTCGTCGCCGGCTCTTTCCCCGAGGCGTCCGGTCGATCTGGGGGCAAGGGCGCGAGGACAACAATGGAGCCTCCTGCCGCGCTCTCCTCCTTGCGAACGCGCTTCCTTTCCGCTTCGGAGCCTGGCGGCGAGGGCGTTGACATCACCAAGGCCGAGCGATTGGTCAGCGTTGGCCGCGGCCTCGGCGGCCCCGAGAAC
>DMCH01000165.1:0-12042 GCA_003446775.1 Chloroflexota bacterium | reverse complement strand
AGCGGCTGGCTGCCCAAGGCGCGCCAGGTCGGCAAGTCGGGGATGACGGTGAAGCCCAAACTGTACTTTGCGGTCGGCATCTCGGGCGCCCCTGAACATCTGGAGGGCATGCGCGACTCCGAGCTGATCGTCGCGATCAACTCTGATGCCAATGCGCCCATCTTCAAGGTCGCCCACTACGGAACCACCTGCGACCTCTTCGACCTGCTCCCGGCGCTAACCGAACGCCTCAAGGCGAAAACCGGCTAGCCATGCCCGCCAAGACGATCGTCCTGGCGATCCTGACGGCGGCCACGCTTACGTGGTCTGGGTACCGGTTCTATCGGCTGCTGCGCCCCATCTTCCGCTCGCCGTGGGAGAACCGGTTCGACCGCATCCCGCTTCGGCTCTGGGGACTGGTCACCAACATCGGCTTCCACACGCGACTGCTCAAGATCAAGTACTCCGGCCTGCTGCATCTGATGATCTTCAGCGGCTTCGTGATCCTCTTCACCGGGATCGTGCAAGCCTTCG
Organism: Chloroflexota bacterium; assembly: GCA_003446775.1. Classification (GTDB taxonomy): domain Bacteria; phylum Chloroflexota; class Dormibacteria; order Dormibacterales; family Dormibacteraceae; genus UBA10449. The sequence continues at coordinate 11,529 of DMCH01000165.1, read as the reverse complement.
GTGAGGGCTTCTTCCCGGGGTTCAGCCTGGCCCCGATCGGCGGCCATACCTGGATCGCCCTGGCCCAGGATCTTTTCGACGTGATCGTCATGTTGGGCCTGGCCATGGCCGCCGTCAACCGCTACATCGTCAAGCCAGCGCGCTTCAAGGGCTCCAACGAGCGGGACGCCACGATCGTGCTGCTTCTCATCTTCGCGGTGGTGTTCGACATGCTCATGCAGAACACATTCCGGGTCGCCTCAGGCGGAGATCCGTCTGCCACTTGGCGCCCGGCCAGCTCCGCGCTAGCGGGATTCTTCGCCCTGTTCGGCCTGCACGGCGCCGCCGCGAGACCGCTGGCTGAGGTCTTCTACTGGACTCACGTGCTGGCCATCCTCGGCTTCCTCGCCTACATCCCGACCTCCAAGCACCTGCACATCTTCGTCGGCATCCCCAACGTCTTCTTTCGCGACCTCTCACTCAAGGGCGCTCTGCCGAAAGCCGATCTCTCGAAGCCGTCGATCGGGATCAAGGATGTGGAGCAGTTGGGTTGGAAGCAGAAGCTCGACCTTTACGCCTGCACCGAGTGCGGGCGCTGCCAGGACGTATGTCCGGCTCACGCCGCCGGCCAGCCGCTCTCGCCGAAGCTTCTGATCATGGACCTGCGCGATGCACTCCTCGACGAGGAGGGAATCGGCGGCCATCGCAAGCTGGGCAATGGTCACCGGCCGCTGTTGGGCGGCTCCATCCAGGACGAGACGCTGTGGGCGTGCACCACGTGCCGTGCGTGCATGGAGGTCTGTCCCCTGCACATCGAGCACGTGCCCAAGATCGTCGACATGCGGAGACAGCTGGTCGAGCAGGGTCGCATGGAACCTAAGCTCCAGGACGCGCTCGCCAGCCTCGCCCAGCACGGCAACGCCTTCAACCAGTCCGAGCGGATGCGCGCCCGCTGGACGAAGGATCTTGGCTTCCCGATCAAGGACGCCCGCAAGGAGCCTGTTGACGTGCTCTGGTTCGTGGGCGACTTCGCGTCTTACGACCCGCGCGTGCAGCGATTGACGCAATCGGTCGCGCGAGTGTTGCACGAGGCCCGCGTCGATTTCGGGATCCTCTACGACTCGGAGCGAAACAGCGGCAACGACGTTCGCCGGGTAGGGGAAGAGGGCCTGTTCGAAATGCTGGCTCAGCACAACATGGACGTCCTCTCCAAGTGCTCCTTCAAGCGGATCATGACCACTGACCCGCACAGCCTGAATGCGCTGGGCCAGGACTACCAGGCCTTGGGCGCCAAGTACAAGATGGTGCACTACACGCAGCTTCTCCTGGAGCTCCTGGAAAGCGGAGCGCTGGAGCCGGCCGGCCCGATCGGCAAGGTGGCCACCTATCACGACCCCTGCTACCTGGGCCGCTACAACGGTGGCTTCGATGCGCCGCGACAGGTGATGAAGAAGCTCATGGTCCACGTGCATGAGATGGGCCGCTGCCGTGAGAACAGCTTCTGCTGCGGCGCCGGGGGCGGACGCATCTGGATGGACGACACCGGGATCAAGGAACGGCCCAGTGAGAACCGCATCAAGGAGGCGGTCGCGCTCGGCGACGCCAGCTACTTCGTGGTGGCCTGCCCCAAGGACGTGGTCATGTACACGGCCGCCGTCCAGTCCTTGGGCATGGAGGACCGAATCGAGGTCAAGGACATCATCGAGCTGGTCGAGATGGCGCTCGACCCGCATCTGGTGGCGGTGGGATGAGCCGGATCGCGTCCAGCCAGCTTGCCGGCGCTATCGCTGAGCGAGTCCTATCTCTCTCCCGAGTGCAGGACCGGCTGCGAGCGCTGGAAACTTATCCGGCGTCGGGTGAACCGGTACCAGAGAGGCAGGCCGCCGCCGAAGCCGTGCTGCGTCGCGCGCTCGCCGCACTCAGCAGCCGGGAGGGATACGAGCTCGCCGGCCGGCTCCTGGCAGGTGAGGACACGCTTGCGGCCGGCAGCCTGGAGTCATCCATCGTCCTTCAGGATCTGGCGCAAGCGGGGCTTGCCGTGTGGGACGTGGGCTCGGGCTCGAGTCAGCCCACACCGCTTTTGCGCGAGCTCTTCCAGCTGCTGGCAGTGGCGGTGACGGAAGCCGCGGCGGAAGCGGAGGCTGAACGATGAGGTGTCCCTTCTGTGACCAGGTCGGGACCCGCCCTGAGCTGCATGCGCACATGGTGAGCGCCCACAAGGACAGCGTTCAAACCCGTCACGACGGGGACCGGATGTTCTTTGACGTCAACTGCCCGCTCTGCCCCGAGGGCGTGACACGCGAGGTCAACCCGCGCGGTCGCGACCAGGAGTTTCTCGAGAAGTTCGCCGATGAGATCCGAATGGTGGGCTACGACCTTCTGCTCTACCACTGGGAGACCCACGAAGAATCCGGAGCGGTGGTCGAAAAGGATGCCGACGCAGGGGTCCCCGCAAAGTCGCGGGGACCGGGTACGGACTTTGCGGGGGAATCCCGATGACCACCGTCAACAACTGCAACATCCCAGACGACCTTCTCTACCAGGTCGAAAAGCATGTCTGGGTCAAGCGCGATGCCGACGGCACCGCCCGGATCGGCATGACCGACCCGGCCCAGAAGCTCGCCGGCAAGATCATCGTCGTCACGCCAAAAAAGGTGGGGCGAACCATCACGCGCGGTCAGAGCGCGGGAACGGTCGAATCGTCGAAGTGGGTGGGTCCGGTCCCCAGTCCTCTGTCGGGCGAGATCGTCGCTGTCAACCAGGTCCCGCTGGACAAGCCCACCGCGCTCAACGCCGACCCGTATGGCAACTGGATCGTGAAGCTGGCGCCCACCAATTGGGACGAGGAGGCGAAGGATCTGGTGACCGGCGAGCAGGGAGTGGAAGCCTACCGGGCGCTGCTGCAGGCGGAGGGCATCGACTGCGGGACTTGATGAGATGGAGATCCCCGAACAGGTCTACCAGGGTTGCTGGGTTCCACCGGACCTCGCCTACGACGTGGAGCGCGACGTGTGGGCCCGCTTCGAGGAGGATGGGACTGTGACTCTGGGCATGACGGATATCGCCCAATCGAAGGCGGGCAAGCTGGTGAGCATCCTGTTCAAGGCTCCTGGCAAGGTGCTGCGGGGCGGCCAGAGCGCGGCGACGATCGAGAGTGCCAAGTGGGTGGGCCCTTTCCCGACGCCGCTGTCCGGGGAGATCGTCGCCAACAATGAGGAGACGTTTGGCAAGGACATCCTCATCGCGAACCGCGACCCTTACGGCGCCGGCTGGCTCGTGCGGGTGAGGCCCACCGCCCTCGAGGAGGAGCGGGCGCGGCTGGTGCCAGGCCGGGAGGCATTCGCGGCTATCCGCGAGCGAATCGACCACGACCAGGTGAGGTGCTTTCGCTGTGCCGACTAAGGAGCTATGCATGCTCTGCCAGGTAAATCCGGTGGATTCCGGCAAGAACGTGTGCACCCCGTGCTGGCAGCTGGCTCCTTCCTGGGTGAAGAGGACGTTCATGAAAGGAGAGACCGTTGATTGGTCGCGGCTCCTCGAGCCCGACTCCAACTCGCCGCTAACCACCAAACAGGAGGAGAAACATGGCGCTTGAGATGGCGGATAAGACACTGGATTGCCAGCACATGCTGTGTCCGATGCCGATCTTGAAGATCTCTAAAGCGATCAAGGAGGTCGAGGTCGGCCAGATGCTGTTGATGCTTGCCGACGACCCGGGCGCGAAACCCGACATGGAGACATGGACGCGGCGCATGGGCCACGACATGGTCGGGTTTGAACAGGAAGGCAAGCTGATGCGCTTTCTGGTCAGGCGCAAGAAGTAGATGACTTCGCCCACCGAGGTCCCGGAGGCGACCCGCGAGGTCAAGGAGCGGATGCTGGCCCAGGTCGAGGCCGACCTTCGCTTCCCGGACTATCTAAAAGGCTGCTACGAATGCGGAATCTGCGTGGCCGCCTGTCCGTCGGCGCGCTTCTACGACTTCAGCCCGCGCAAGATCACCCAGGCGGTCGCCCGGCAGGACGTGGACCTCGTCTGGGAACAGATGAACAAGGATGTCTGGGACTGCTCGCAGTGCTTCTCCTGCCTGCGCTGCCCGCGCGGCAACAACCCGGGCGGGATCATCACGATCATGCGTGAGGTCGCGGTCAACAACGGTCTGCACACGGCCAAGGAGGCGCTCGAGGGCTACGGCCGAATCATCTACAAGATCATGGGCACCGGGACGCAGGTATCGCCGGACATGATCCAGCCGGAGGCGTTCCCCGACTGGGGCCCGGACACCAAGGAAATCTCAGGAAACCTGCAGCTCTGGCGCAAGGCGCTGCCGCCGGAGACGCTGCACACAACCAGCACGGCTTGGGACGTGGACGACAAGACGCTGACCGAGCTCTACGTGATCTGGCACCTCACTGGTGTCCTGGACATGATCAAGGCCATCGACCCTGGGCTGCACATGATCCTCGGCGACGTGATGGAGGAGCTGCTCGAAGAGCAGGGCTACCACATCTGATGCCGGACATCACAACGCGTGAGGAAGTCCTGCGGGCCCTCTCTTCGCTGCGCGATCCGGACCTTGATCGCGACGTGGTTTCCCTGGGGATGATCAAGGACCTCACGATCAGCGGCGGTAGCGTCAGCTTCACGTTTGAGCTGACCACCCCTGCCTGCCCGGTCAAGGCCCACTTCGAGACCGCGTCCCGCGAATTGGTGGGAGCGCTGCCGGGAGTCACACAGGTCGAGGTCAGGATGACCTCCAACGTGCGGCCGACAAATTCGGGCGGCGGAGGCCTGCTGCCCGGCGTCAAGAACATCGTCGCGATCGCGAGCGGCAAAGGTGGCGTCGGAAAGTCCACCGTGAGCGCGAACCTGGCGGTGGCGCTGGCTGCCGAGGGCGCCCGCGTGGGTCTCCTCGACGCCGACATCTACGGCGCCAGCATCCCAGCTGTTATGGGCACGGCCGAGCGGCCACAGCTCGACACAGACACGGAGAAGCTGCTGCCGGTGCGCGCCCACGGCGTCGAGCTAATCTCGATGGCGATCCTCACCAAATCGGGCGGCGAAGCCGTCGTCTGGCGGGGTCCGATGGTCGGCAAGGTGGTCACCCAGATGCTCAGCGATGTTGCCTGGGGCGACCTCGACTACCTGCTGATCGACCTGCCGCCGGGCACGGGCGATGCCTCGCTGAGCCTGGCCCAGGCGGTCCCCCTCACCGGCGTGGCGGTCGTTTGCACCCCGCAGCGGATGGCTGTCGATATCGCGGTCAAGGCTGCCGCCATGTTCCGCCAGCTGAATGTACCCGTGCTCGGCCTCATCGAGAACATGAGCTACTACGAGTGCGAATGCGGCCGCCGTCACCATCCTTTTTCGACGGGCGGAGCGAAGACCGCGAGTGTAGAGCTCGGCATTCCGTTCCTGGGCGCGCTGGCGCTCGACGATGCCATCCGCGAAGGCGCCGACGCGGGCAAGCCGGCGGCGGCGGTATCCGGCAGCCCTCAGGCAACAGCGTTCCGCGAGCTGGCCCGCCAGCTTGCCGCTCAGATCAGCATCCGCGCCTATCGCCGCTTGCCGGTGATCCAGGTCAGATGAGCGCCCTGACCGAGCTGCGGGTGATCGACGCCGGCCGGGTGCCGGTAGCTCGCTCGCAGAGCCTGTGGCACGGCATCGCCTCGGCCATGCGCCCGAACGACCGACCGGTGCTCTCGTTCTGCCGACCCTGGGGCGCGTATGTCTGCATCGGTCTCCATCGCAGGCTCAGCGAGCTGGATCTGGTCGCGTGCGCGGAGATGGGTCTGCCCGTGTTTCGACGCCAGATCGGAGGCGGACCCGTTTATTGCGATTCGGATCAGCTCTTCTTCCAGATCACATTGCCGGCTCGCCGCGCCCCGGCCTCGGTCGAGCGCCTCTACCAGGAATTGCTGGAGCCGGCCGCCCAAGCGTTGCGCACGCTCGGACTCGACGCGCGCCTGGAGTGCGTCAACGAGATCGTCGTCGAGGATCGCAAGTTGAGCGGAACCGGGGCCGGCCGTATCGGCGAGGCGGTTACGGTCGTCGGCAACGTGATCTTCCGCTTCCCCCACGAGCTGATGGCGCGCGTGCTGGCGCTGCCGGACGCCGCCCGCGCCGAGTTCCTGCGCCTGATGCGCCGCCACGTCTCCTCTCTCGAGGCGGAGGGATTGGCAAGCGTCACTGTGGAGGCGGCCACCGCTGCTCTGGTTGACGCGTTCGGGGACGCACTCGGAGTTCGGCCGGTCGCCGACGAGCCGACGGCCGCCGAGGTTCGGGCGATGGAGGTTTGGGAGCGGCGCTTCGCCCAGGATGGCTGGCTACGCGGACCTGAACCACACGCCCCGGCGGTACGAAACGTCAAGGTCCGCGCCGGCGTCTGGCTGGTGGTCGCGGACGATGGCTCGTTCGAAGTGCGGCGTGAGGTCGAGGAGGGCATCAGTGCCTGAGAACTGGTTTGAGGTAGGGGGTTACCGGCTTTGCTCCGACCGCTACTACGACGCTGAGCGGCATCTCTGGGTCGAGCTTCAGCCGGGGTCGCGGGTGGCACGGGTCGGATTCGATCCCCTCGGCCGGGAGACCAGCGGCGACATAGTCGAGGTCTCGTTGAGCGTCGTGGGCACGCACGTGAACCGGGGGGAGCCATTCGGCAATGTCGAGGCGGCGAAGTTCGTTGGTCCGCTCCAGGCGCCGGTTTCCGGCGTCGTTAGCGGCCGCAACGCGCAGGTGTTGAGCAGGCCGGGCGTACTCAACGACGATCCCAACGAGGCTTGGCTGGTCGAACTGGACATGGCCGACAGCTCGGAGCTGTCGCAGCTGTTGAGGGGCGAGGAGCAGCTTCGTTTGTGGTTTGCGGCCGAGATCGAGCGCTACCGGCGGCAGGGAGCGGTGGCGGAGTGAGCAGTTTGGCCACCGAGACGCCCGGCCTGAAGCTGCGCAGGGAACGCTTCGGCAACACCATGGAGTTCTATGCGCCGGGATTGAAGCGCTGGCAGACCGCGGAATGGCGGCCGGAGAAGCACAACCGCTTTCTCCCCATCAGCGTGACGGGTACGGCATGCGCCCTCCAATGCGACCACTGCAAAACCCACGTTCTGGAGGGCATGGTCACACTGCAGAAGGACACCGATCTGTTCGCCACCGCCCAGCGGCTGCAGGCGTCCGGAACTGAGGGGCTCCTGGTCTCGGGCGGTTCGAATCGCACAGGCGGCGTGCCGCTGCTCCCTCACGTTGCCGCTATGAGGCGCGTGCGCGAGGAGCTCGGGATGCGGGTGATCGTCCACTCCGGGGTAGTCTCGCCGCGGCTCGCCGAGGGATTGGTGGCGGCAGGGGTCGACGGCGTGATGCTCGACATCATCGGCGCCGAGGAGACAATCCGGGAGGTCTACCACCTGGACCTGACCCCCGACGACTTCGAGCGCTCGCTCGCGCTCCTGGCCGAACACGGCTTGCGCATCATCCCCCACATCGTGCTCGGCCTCCACTACGCGCGGCTCCTGGGCGAGTGGAGAGCCCTTGAGATGATTCGCCGCTACCCGGTCTCTACCTTGATCCTGGTCGTGCTGACGCCGCTCGTCGGGACCCCGATGTCGCACCTGAAGCCGCCTCCTCTCGAGGACGTGGTCGAGTTCTTCGCCACCGCGCGGCAGGCCATGCCCGACACCAAAGTCAACCTGGGGTGCGGGCGGCCGATGGGGAAGATGAAGCAGGAGATGGATCGCGCCGCCATCGACCACGGCCTCAACGGCATCGCCTATCCAGCCGACGGCGCCATCGAGTACGCTCGCCAGCGAGGCCTGGAACCGGCCCTCTACGAGTACTGCTGCTCGCTGACGTGGGCGAACGCATGAGCACCTGGCGCTATCTGACGGATGAAAGTGTCGGAGCCGCCGAGGGCCTCGCCGCCGATGAGGCCCTGATGCTGCGATATGGCCGCGATGAGCGCTCGGATTCAGAAGCGACCCTCCGCCTTTACACTTATCGGTCTCACTGCGCTCTTGTGGGTCGCTATCAGAACCTGGAGGACGAGGTCGACCTCGAGGCTTGCTCAGCACGCGCCGTTCAGCACGGCCGCCGGCCGACCGGAGGGGGCGCCATTCTGATGGGAGCGGGTCAGCTGGGGGTTGCGGTCTGCACGCGCGCCCCTGCCGGGATCGCCCCCAAGGATCTTCTACGGCGCTATGCCGACGGTGTCATCGCCGGCTTGGCCCGCCTCGGCATCGACGCTGCCTTCCGGTCGAAGAACGACCTCGAGGTTGGAGGTCGCAAGATCGCGGGTTTGGGCCTTTACGTTGACGACCGAGGAGCGCTCCTCTTCCATACCAGCCTGCTCGTTGATCTCGACATCCCGCTCATGCTCGAGGTGCTGAAGATCCCTGGCGCCAAGCTCTCCGACAAGTCGGTGGAGCGGGTCGCCGACCGAGTGACCACGGTGTCACGAGAACTCGGCCGCACACTCACCGCCGTCGATATCCGCGCTGACGTCCGCGCGGGATTCGCAACCGCACTCGGACTGGAGCTGTGCCCCGGCGAGATGGAGGTCGAGGAACAGGATCGAAGGGATGGGTTCGTACGCGAGAAGTACGCCAACGACAAGTGGATCCGCCAGCGCAGCCCGCTGCCGGACGCCCGCGGCACCGCCGGCCTCAAGACCCCGGAAGGATTCGTGCGCGTTTACGTCGGTGTCCACGGGGACACGATCAAGAGCCTGCTGGTCGCCGGAGATTTCAACACCCTGCCCGCCGGTGTCTCTCGCCTCGAGGCGTCGCTTCGGTGGTCGCGCGCCGAACATGCGCAGATCACGGCGGTATGCGAGCGGGAGCTGGGCGCGAGCGATCTGGGTGTGCCTGCCCCGGTCGTGGCCGAGGCCATCTGGCAGGCGACCACGCGAGCACTGGAGCGAGAGCGGGAGGCGCATCCGGTCCGCGCCGAGGGCTCGTGCTACTTCCCGGAGCAATGAAAACGCTCCTTCCCGTCCTGCAGCCGGCGGCGGCGCCGCGGCGCAGCCCGGATTGGGTGCGCATCAGCTACGCGAGCGCGGTCGCGCTTCGCTTCAAGTCGGGCCGGTTCACGCGCGATTTCGACTTCGGGGGCATCAATCTATTGCTCAGCTACGACGAGGGATGCCTGTCCGACTGCGGCTACTGCGGCCTGGCGCGAACACGGCCGGGGCAGTACGAAGACAAGTCCTTCATCCGGGTCGAGTGGCCCCTGGTCGAAACCGACGAGCTGGTGCGCCGTCTGGCCCGATGCGAGGACCGCCTGACCCGGCTGTGCATCTCGATGGTGACGCACGGCAACTCCTATCGCGACACGCTCGAGATCACGAAGCGGATCCGCGCTGGGGTCGCCACTCCGCTCTCCCTACTTGTTGCTCCACCCACGCTCAACGAGGTTCGGCTGCGAACGCTCAAAGAGGCCGGCGCCGACATCATCGGGATCGGGCTCGACGCGGTGACCGAGGACCTGTTCCGCTCGATACGGACCAATGTTCCACAGGGCGGTCTGCGCTGGGAGCAGTACTGGCGGATCGTGGATGCCGCTCGCGACATATACGGTCCCTGGCACGTCAACTGCCACACGCTCGTGGGATTGGGCGAGTCCGACCGGGATCTCATGGCGATTTTCGAGCGCCTGCTCGACCGCCAGATCCACTCCTATCTCTTTTGCTTCAACCCGGAGCCGGACTCTCGGATGGGCACCTCCCCGAAGTCCGACCTGAGCCGGTGGCGCCGCATTCAATTGGCGAAATTCCTCCTCGAGGAGAGCGGCCTTAGCGCCGGCGCATTCGCCTACGACAATGAAGGCGCACTGGTCTCCATCAGCGCTCCGCGGGCGCTGGTCGAGGAGACCGTCGCGGACGGCTTCGCCTTCATGACCAATGGCTGCCCAGGCGCGGGTGGAGAGCCGGGCTGCACGAGGCCGATGGGGAGCTGGCGTCCCAGCGAAGCGCCACGCGACTACCCGTGGCAGCCGACCGAGTCGGACGAGCTGGAGATTCGCCGCCAGCTGCGCCTGGACGAGATTCTCCGATCCGGACCCGGTCCGACGCGGCCGCGCGAGCTTTGGGCCCCGCCGGTGGCCGGCCGGCCCGCCCGAAGCGTGCGAGCCGAGCATCAGTAGACCGAAGCGAACCAATCCCCGAGTCGACGCCGCGATCGGTGGAATCGCCGGCCTCGCGAGTGGCCTTTTGGGAGTCGGTGGCGGATTCCTTATGGTGCCGCTGCAGGTCATGTGGTCGAAGGCCGACCAGCGCCGCGCGAGCGGCACCTCGTTGGCGGCAATCCTTCCCATCGCTCTAGTCGGAGCAGCCATCTACTACGTCGGCAGAGGAAAACCGCAGGTCGATCTGGCGGTGGCTTTCTTCCTGGTGCTCGGCAGCGCAGTGGGCGCCTTTGCGGGCGCTCACGCTTCTCGGCAGGTCCCCGAGAGCGCGCTCAAGATTCTGGTCACGGTGTTGCTTGCAGTGGTTGGATTGAAGGAGCTCCATGATGTGGTCCTGGGGGGCTCTGCGCTCGCGGGCTCCGAGGATGGCACCTTAGACCTCGCGCATTACCTCCTGATCACGGTGTGCGGTCTCGCCATCGGCATATTGAGCGGTATCACCGGAGTCGGCGGCGGTGTTTTCATAGTTCCGACCCTGGTCTTGGGGTTCGGGTTGGTCCAGCGAGTCGCCCAGGGCACGTCGTTGGTTGCCATTCTGCCGACGGCCGCGGTCGGCGCCATCACGCACTATCGGCACGGCAACGTCGATGTCCGCGCAGCGGGTTGGATCGCTGTCGCCGGGGTGCCGGCAGCTCTGATCGGCGCCGCGCTCGCTCTGTCGCTGCCGGTCCGAGTACTGGCGGGATTGTTCGGCCTGTTCCTGATATACGCCGCGATCCGCACATGGCCGCGGCGCAAGCCGTTGGCTTTGGTGCAAAGCGGACCTGGCCAATCGATGGAGGTGAAGGAGTCATGAGCCCGCAACCGCGAATCGCCGAATACTTCGCGGACTTCGGCGCACGGCTGGCCCGGCTGGTTCATGTGCTGGGCGTGGAGATCGAGCCGCCCACCATCAGCTCCCGCGTGGCCGCCGAGGTGCTGGAGCTCGCGGGTACAGTTGCGCACACCAGTGAGAGAAAGTTCGCGCCGCTTGCCGCTTTCGTGATGGGTGTCGCGGTCGGGCAACTTCGGGCGGCCGGTCGGCTCGGGTCGGACCGCGAAATTGCCGCCTTGGTCGCTCAGCTCAGAACGGAATTGGACGCCTCGATCGCGCGCCAACCCCCAGACGGCGCGTGAGCCCCCGTTCCAGGTAGCCGCCGAGCATCCCGCTGTTCAACCGCGCTTGGGCACGGGCCGGTTGATCGGGCTGGGGTATCGCACCGACCACCCGGTTGCTTTCTCGGGTGGGGCCGTCATGGTCGCTTTCAAAATTCTCATGGAGTTATCCTTATCCACACAGCACAAAAGGGCTGTTCAGTTGTTTTTTAAACAGCTGGTCATAAGGCCCTTTTGGGCCGATTTCGATCTCAGAGGAAGACCACCTGTTTACAAAACAGCTGCTC
>DMCH01000009.1 GCA_003446775.1 Chloroflexota bacterium | reverse complement strand
GCGGCGAAGTAGTCGAGCGCGGACAGGGCGCGCCCCTGCTCGACCAGCTTGCGGATGCCCGGGGCGAACAACTGCGGATCGGCCGGGAACGAAGCCATGCTGGCCCGCCGCACCAACCCATAGCCGGCCGCGACCGCCTCCGATTCCCAGGCGATGCGCACCACGTGATGCCCGGCGGACTCGAGCGCATCGGCTGCCCGCCGGCAGGCATCGGAGCAAGGGGCTTCCATCCCAAGCGCGGTCGTGTCGGCGACGCCGATCCGGAGGCCCTTCGCGATCGGTGATTTCTCAGGCACGGCGGAATCCGCCATCACCGAGAAAAGCAGCCTCACGTCGGCGACGGTCCGGCCGAGCGGGGCGACGACCGAAAGCCCCGCAGGGTCGATGATCTCGCAGGGCACTCGATCTGGCGACGGGCGCAAGCCCACGACTCCGCAGCACGAGGCTGGGATGCGAATCGAGCCGCCCATGTCAGTCCCCATCGCGACCGTGGCCATCCCCGCGGCCACGGCGGCGGCGCTGCCCCCGCTGGATCCGCCTGGGGTGACACCTGTTCGCCAGGGGTTATTGGTCGCGGGGAAGATGGCGTTGGTCGTCCCGACCGCGGCCGCGAGCTCCGGGAGGTTGGTCTTGCCCAGGATGGCGGCGCCGGCCGCCCGCGCTCGTGCCACGGGCACCGTGTCCGCGTCGGGAATGCGGTCGCGCCATACAGCGCTCCCGTCGGTCCACGGCATACCTGCCACCGGCAGGTTGTCCTTCACCGCCAGCGTCACGCCTGACATCGGTCCGTCCGCGGCCCGCGCGTTGCGATCCACGTACACGTACGCGTGGATACGCGGATCCAACCGCTCGATCGCGGCCAGATGCGCCCGCACCGTCGCCTGGGGGTCGTCGGTCATGTGATCACCCGCCATTGTCGTTCGGAGCCGCGAGCTTGACACCTAGAATTCAACGGACGTAGAATTCAATGACCGTTGAATTAACCGGAAGGAGGCACTTGGGAATGTCGAGTCGAAGGGAATCGCTGAGAGGCTTGGTACCGCCGCTGATCGGGGGCCTGCTCATCGCGGTCGTGTTCATCGGCCTGATCGGGACAGCGATCAAGAATCTCCAACCGCACGACATTCCCGTGGGCCTCGTCGGACCCGCCCCCGCTGTGCAGCAGATCTCGTCATCGTTCGGCACCAACGCGCCCGGCGCCTTTCAGTTCACGACGTACGCCTCCGAGCAGGACGCGCGGGCCGCGCTCGACGATCGGTCGGTGGACGGCGTCCTTGTCCTCGGCAGCGGGACTCTGATCGTGGCCGGAGCGGCGGGCGATGGGGCGACGGGCGTCATCACGGCAGCTTTCACGAACGCCTTCAAGGCGCAAGGGAAGGCGCTGACCGTTGAGACCGTGCACCCATTCGCGAGTGGCGACGCGCACGGCCTGATCCTTTTCTTCGTCGTCGTCGCGACGCTGATCAGCACGCTGGCGTCACAGGCGATCATGTACGCCACCGGAAGGGCTGTCGGTCTGGGCCTGCGGATCGCCTTCATCGCCGTCTACGGCGTGCTCGTGGGGTTGACGGCCATGGGCATGGCGACGTGGATCGCGGGCGGCTACGGCGACGGGTTCTGGTTGGCGGCCGGTCTGGTCGCGCTGGCCTCCATGGCGGTCGGCGCCGTGGTCGGCGGCCTGGTTCGTCTGCTTGGAGCGCCTGGCATCGGGCTGGCGGCGCTGGTCATGCTGCTCAGCCTCGTGTCGTCAGGTGGGCCCGTGGGGAGCCAGCTGCTGCCCGACTTCTACCGGGCGCTGGCGCCCTGGACGATCGCGGCCCAGGTGTACAGCGCGTTGCGCGGGGCCCTGTTCTTCGGCGGCGCGGCGCTGGCTGGACCCATCACGGTGCTGGCGGGATGGCTGGTCGCCGGTCTGGCGCTCATGTGGCTGGGGGAATTGGCAGCCGGTCGCAAACCAAGACCGGCGACCGTTCAGGTGTAAATGGCGCGCACAGGCCGCCGTCCTGGCTTGGGCGGCACTCGGGAACGGATCCTTGCGGCCGCGAGGTCCGATTTCGGCAAAGCCGGCTACGAGGGCACCACGATCCGGGGCATCGCCGCCCAGGCCAAGGTCGATCCAGCCCTGGTCATGCACTACTTCGAATCGAAGGACGGCGTCTTCCGCGCCGCGATGCAGTTTCCAGTCGATCCGGCCGAGTTCATACCGAGGTTGCTGGCGCCTGGCCTGGACGGACTCGGCGAGCGCCTCGTCCGCTTCTTTGTCGAGACCTGGGATTCGCCCGCCGGCAGCCCGTTCCTCGGTTTGATCCGCTCTGTGGTCGGAAACGAGGACGCTGCCGCCCAGTTGCGCGAATTCGTCACGCGCGAGGTGCTGGGCCGGCTTGCCCGGGCGCTCGAGCTCGACCAACCCCAGCTGCGTGCCGCCCTGGTCGCCAGCCAGCTGGTCGGGCTGGCGATGCTTCGCTACGTGGTCAGGGTCGAGCCGGTGGCGTCGGCAAGCACCGACGAGCTCGCTGCATGGCTTGGCCCCACGCTGCAGCGCTACCTCACCGATCCAAGGGTTACCAAGGTCAACAGACGTTCACGCCGGCGGCGGTAGTGGCTTCTGCGCGAAGTCGAAGCAGTCCGCCATCCCGTCATCCGCCGCCGTGCGCGCGTTCAGCGAGGGCAGGCCGAAGGCGCTCTCGCAGAACCGCACCAGGCTGACGTGGGAGTGCTGGGCATGCGAGATGAAGGAGGGCTTTGCGAACGGGCTGAGCACCAGGCACGGCACCCGGCCGCCGTAGCGGAACTGGGTTCCATCGGTCCACTTCTCGAGCAAGGGCGGATTGACATGGTCGTACCAGCCGCCCCAGTCATCCCAGGTGACGAAGATGGCCACCTTCGCCCACAGGCCGCCCTTGACGACCGCGGCGACCTGCGCCGCCGTCCACGCGCTGCCTTTCGTCACGTTGCCGTTGCCGGCCTTCACCTCGGCCGGGGTGTCGGGCGGATGCTCGGACAGAGGCGTGTCTGCGTAGAGCCACGACACGGCGGGCAGCTTGCCGGCGGCGGCGTCGAGCGCGAACTGAGCAGGGGTCTTCTTGTTCTTGCCGTTCGTGTACTTCAGGTAGTCGAAAACGTAACCGCCGTAGTTGGCCCAGCTGAGCCCGGCTTTGTCCAGCTGTGCTGGGAGCGTGGGCAGGTCGAAAAGGGGCGCTGGGTGCGGGTTCTCGATGATCGGTGAATCGGCGCAAACGAGCATCAGGTGGTTTGGGGTCGACGGCCCGGCCACATCGGTGAAGTACGAGTCGCACAGGGTGAAGGACCTTGCCCACGCCCAGTACTTGGGGATGTCCGCGTCCAGGAACTGCACGCGCCGCGCGGTCTTGGCGCGCGTGAGCCACGCCGGGTGCCGGTGATCGGGGTCCTTCTTCGGCGGGTTGGGGCTGTGGGCCATCGCCATGCCGTTGGCGCCGGGGAAGGTCCCGAAGTAGTTGTCGAGCCCGTGGTTCTCCTTGACCACGATGACCACGTGCTCGATCGGTGTCGTCGCCGGCATTTAGATGCACGCTCCCTTCTGGTTGGACCATTCGAGCTGCACCGTCCAGGGGCCCACCTTCTTGGTCTGCCAGGCGCAAATGTCGCCGATCTCGCCGTTCACGCTGTCGTACCAGCCCTGGCCGGGCACCGGATCGGTGACCGCCTCGCAAAGCTCGTGCGAGCTCGTCGACGTCAGTGCGTCCAGCACCGCTAGTCCCCCGACGCAGCCGGCGCACCCCGGGTAAGGCATGACGGCGTAATAGATCGTCCCGCCGATGCTGTCGTGGTAGCCGCAGTAGTTGCTGCACGATCGCTGGCTACCTTGAGTGGAGGTGACACCAGGTGGCAGGTAGACGAAGTAGAGGGAGTCGGCCGTCGGCTGGGGCAGCACTCCCTTCGCCACCTCTGTCTGAATGAAACTCTGGATGGCCGCATCGGTGAGCGCACGGTGTGGTTTGGGGGCGGTGATGGTCGCGGTGCCGCCGAGCGAGCCATGTCCGATCGGCTGGTTGGGCAGGGCATACTCGGCGAGCTGGTCGATCAGTGGGCTGGTCAGGATGTACCGGAAGAAGTCGTTGACCTGCGGAACCAGCGGCGCGTCGGCGCCTTTCCACGCACTGCCCCAGAAGACCGTGAACACGTTGACAGCCGCCAGCAGCGGGCCACCTCGGTAGGTGAGCTGTGCCGGCGTCGCGCGGACTCCCACCGCGGTCCCCGGATGAAGCGGAACGATTTGGATCGGTTGAGTAGCAGCCATGCGTCCATACTCCATCGCTCGACACAGGCGCCGCAACCCCCCCTTTGGAAAGCCAGTGCGCAAAGGCCCGAGTTTCTTGATCTCGTCCTTTCAGGGCGCTGATCTTTTCATTACCAACTCCCGCGGCAGCCTGTTGATGATCAGTAGGCCGTGCCCTCCCAAATTTCCTCAGCCAGCTCACATCCGCCACTCAGGGCGGGCCCAGCAGCGAAGCGGACGCTTGCACTCATGGGCCGAAGCGTCGCCGCGATGCTTGCGGTGGTGACCGTCGCCCTGGTCACGTCGCCGCTGATCGTCGCGGCGCATACGGCCAGGCAGGGCACGCCCTTGGTGGCGACGGCAGCGAGCGCGGCCCGCACCAGCGCGTCGACCAGCGCAGCCGGGAGAAGCGCGATGTCGGCCGCGCCCATGGGCGAACTTCGCGACTCCAGCGTGCTGGTGGCGGCCTTGCAGCAGCTGGCTGCGGCCAGCGGTGCCTCAGTGGGCGTGACGGTGGTCGAGCTCGGTGGTGCGGACCCTCTGAGCTGGTCGCTCGACGGAGGCGCGGTCTTCACAGCCGCCAGCACCTACAAGCTGGTCGCGCTGATGATGGAGGCCCAGAACATCGCCTCCGGCAGCACCGACCCCAACGGGCTGGTCTGCTACCAGGATTCCGACTACGAGGCCGGCTGGTTCGATGACTACGCGCCGGGCGAGTGCTTCACGCGCAACGAGCTGGCGTCGCGAGCCGGACAGCAATCCGACAACACCGCCGGCCACATGCTCGTGCGCGACGTCGGCGGAGTCGACGCGCTCAACGGTTGGGCGGCCTCTGTCGGCACCACCGACTCGGCATTCTCGGACCCCAACACGACGACTGCCGCCGACCTGGCCGTGCTCTGGACAGCCGAGGCGGAAGGCAGGCTGGGCGGCGCTTCCGCTCAGGCTTGGCTCTATCCGCTCTTGACCGGCACCACCACGGAAGCGGGAGTTCCTGCCGGGGTCTCTGGATCGACGGTGGTCCACAAGACCGGCGCCATCGACGCCGTCGAGAACGACGCGGCCCTTGTGACGGCAGGGCCGGACGGGGCTTATGTGCTCGTCGTCATGACTGACGGTCTTGGAGGATCGGCTGGATGGGGCTTGATCGCCGGCATCTCCGCCACCGTCTGGCAGACGGAGCAGTCCCGCGTGGGGTGAGGCTCTAGGGCCGGACGTTGAAGCTCTTGGCAAGGTCGGCCGGCAGCGTCAGCGACGGATCGGCGTCCTTCAGCAACCCGCCCGCCTGCAGCGCCCGGACGACCAGCTCCGAGCAGATCTGATGACCGCGGCGCATGAGCCGCACCGGCAAACCCGTCAGTAGATAGACCGACACGCCGACCAGGGCGAGGTAGCCAAAACTGGACCCGATCTGCGAGCTCGCGTAGTCGACCGCGCGCCGCCGGTCGTCCGGGTCGAACTCGGAGCCGAGCCGAACGAGGTGGAACTCCTTCGCCCTGTACTTGGAGATCGGGCTCTTGACCACGCCGAGCGCCTCCGCCTCGACGATCGCGCCGTCTTTGTCGACGATCTGGGCGCAGTGGCTCCAGTGCGCGAAGACGGCGTCGGCGCCGCGAAACCTGCGCTTCTGGCCGAGGCTGATCAGCCCCGCGATCGGTCGGTTGCGGTGGGCGAGGATGAAGTCGCCAGGCTCGTATTCAGAGGCCAGCTCACCCGGCCCGTAACGCTCAACTCGAGCCTTGCCTCCCCACCCCGTGGGGAGGTCGCCCCCGCTCGCGTCGCGAGCGCGGGTGGGTGGGGACACTCGACCTAGATTAGCTACTCGTACCGAACCTCGGCCGGGACGCTGCTCTTCGCTCACCCCGAGCATGTCGGCCGCAAAGCGTCCCCATGTCCGGCCCACCGCATTCAGCACGTGGAATGAGATCGCCAGGCCGGCGACGGCGAGTGCGCCCGGCACGATTACCGGACGCGAGTTTGGTACTGGGGCGGTGCTCTCCAAGGCTCTGGTCGAGACGGTAGACGAGAGCTGTGTCAAAAAGGTGTCCGCGCCGGCGGCTTGCTGACTCCTTTCCGCAACGCTGAGAAGGCGACCGCCACGCGCGCCGCCACTCGCGCGTTGTTGACCACGAGGTCGACGTTCAAGTCGAGGGACCGCCCGCGGGAGAGCTCGGCGATGCGGGCCAGCAGGCGCGGGGTCAGCTCCGGGCCGCTCACGTCGGCAAGCTCGCGGACCGCGCGCTGTACGAGCTCCTCGGCGCCCTCCAGCTCGACAGGCGGCGGGATCGCCACGACCACGCCGCGGCTGCCGGTCGCCCACGACGCCTGCAGCATGCGCGCAGTTTCGTCGGGCGTGTCGACCCGCGAGCTCACCGGACTTCCGCTGCGCCTGGAGTAGAACGCGGGAAATTCGTCGCACTCGTATCCGAGCACGGGGACCGCGAGACTCTCCAGCCGTTCGAGGGTGAGCCTTAGATCCAGGATGATCTTGGCGCCGGCGCAGAAGACCGCCACAGGCGTTCGGCTCAGCTCGATCAGGTCGGACGACTCATCTTCGGGATGGCCGCGATGCACTCCACCGATGCCGCCGGTCGCAAAAAATCGGACCCCCGCCATGACGGCCGCACGCATCGTTGCCGCCACCGTGGTGGCGCCCACGGCCCCACGTACCAGCGCCCAACCTAGGTCGCGCGAGCTCACCTTGATCGCGCCCTTGGCGATGCGCTCCAGGTCGGCATCGGTCAGGCCGACGTGCACGCGACCGTCGAGCACGGCCACCGCGGCCGGAACCGCGCCCTCCTCCCTGATGGCCGCCTCGCTTTCCCGCGCCGCGCGAAGGTTGTGCGGAGGAGGCAGGCCCTGGCCGACGATCGAGGTCTCGAGTGCGACCACCGGAAAGCCGTGAGCCAGTGCGTCGGCGACCTCGTTGGAGACACGGAGCACCTCGCTCACGGGATGCCGTTCGGGCGTGCGCCGACGTGGGTGACTGCACCGGCAGCCACGGCCACCGCGTACCGGGCCGCCTCGATCGGATTGGCGCTGCGCAGGTATGAGGAGCAGAACGCGGCGGCGAGGGCATCTCCCGCCCCGGTGGCGTCGATCTCGTCGACCGGCGGCGACGCAATGAACTCTCCGAGCACCGTGCACCCTGAGGCGCCGAGCTTCACGACGGGGATCGCCGTCAACCGCTCCAGCCGGATGCCGAGCGCCTCCGCTTCTGTCCGCGTCGCGAACAGCAGGTCCGGCGCGAGGTCCTTGAGGACGTGGGCCATGCGAGCCGGCCCGTACTGGTGGATTCCCGCTGCTGATGAAAGGTCGATCGCGAGGAGGCCGCCGCCGCGACGCACGAATGCGATGGCGGCTCGGGCCGCTTCTGCCAGCGGTTCCTCGAACAGCGAATAGGCGGGCACGTGGATCAGCTTGACGCCCTCGAACCACGCCTCTCGAAGGTCATCCGGGCGAAGGCCGATCGTGGCGCCGCGCTGGGTGGCCATCGTCCTCTCCCCATTCGGCCCGACCAGGACGGCGATCACCCCCGTCGGCTGTGAAGCCCAGATCGCGTGCACATCGACGCCCAGGGTCTCCAGCTCCGCGACCAGCAGGTGCCCGCCGTCGTCGTCTCCGACCCTCGTGATCAGCCGGGCCGGCTCGCCGAGCTTGGCCGCCCAAGCGCAGAAGTTGGCCGCCTGCCCTCCGCCGCCCAGCGTGATGCTCGCGGGGTTGTCGTCGTCGGCCCGAAGCCGGCCCTCGGTGACGATCGTGATGTCGAGGACCAGGTCGCCGATCGAGAGCATCATCAGGGTTCGAGAATAGCGATAGCCCCAACAGGAGGACACGGATGCCGAAAGAGATTCGCCGAGAAGAGGTCCGCAAGCTGATCGCGGCGGGCGCGCAGCTGGTGGAGGTGCTGCCGAGCCCTGAATACGAGGAGGACCACCTCCCCGGGGCGATCCACCTGCCACTCAGGAGGCTCGACACTGAGGCTCGCACCATTCTCGATCCCAACCGCCCGGTGATCGTCTACTGCTGGGACACGACTTGAGACATTTCGCCCAGGGCCGCGTGGCGGCTCGAGAGTCTCGGGTTTGGCGATGTCTCCGACTATGTCGACGGCAAGGTCGACTGGATGGCTGCCGGCCTGCCGACCGAGGGCACGAACGCGCAGCACCCGCGTGCGGGTGACCTCGCGCGCAAGGACGTCCCCACTTGCGGGTTGGCGGAGAAGCTGGGTGACGTGCAGGCGCGGGCGAGCGCCCAGGGTTGGGACGCCGCCGTCGTCGTCAACGAGGAGCGCGTCGTCTTTGGATTGCTTCGCTCCAAGGAGTTGGCGGGTGATCCGGAACAGCTGATCGAGAAGGCGATGCGGCCTGGACCAAGCACCTACCGGCCGTATGTGTCGCTCCATGAGATGCTGCACGCGATGGTCGACCACAAGCTGGTGAACGCGCCGATCACGACCTCAGACGGGCGTCTGGTCGGCCTGCTGCTGCAGAAGGACGTGGCTGCGGCGATGGAGAAAGAGAAATGACAGAGGCGGCCGCCACCAGGGAGAAATGCAAGGGCTGTGGTCGTGAGATCGAGGTCTGCTCGTGCTGCGAGGAGCCTGGCTGCCAGCACGCCATCTGCTTCGGCTGCCTGAGCCAGGAGCTCAAGCAAACGCTGCGCCACCCTCACGCGCACGGCGGCTGACGGCGCCGACCCGGCTCAGGACGCGGTGGGTTCGAGGATCTTGATGGCGACGTCGATGTTGCCGCGGACGGCGTTGGTGTAGGGGCATCGGCCATCCGCGAGCGACACCAGCTCTTCCGCCAGCGCCCGATCATGGATCGACGGCAGCTTGATGTCGAGCTCCGCCGTCAAACCGAACCGGTTCTCGATCGGGCCGATGCCGATCCTGGCCGTGACGATCGAATCGTCTACCCCCGAAATGTTCTTGCGGCGAGCGATGCTCATCATCGCGTTCTGGAAGCAGGCCGCGAATCCGGTCGCAAATAGCTGCTCGGGATTCGTGCCGGGGCCTCCGTCGCCGCCCATCTCGGTCGGGGAGGAGAAGTCGACGTCGACGCGACCGTCGCTGCTGCGCCCGTGACCTTTCCGTCCACCGGTGGCGGTGGCCTCCGCGGTGTAAAGGACGCGAACTTTCTCACTCGGCGTTGTGCTCATGGTCCAAGGATAGGATCAGCGCGATGGTGCTGATCGAGAAGCTCTAATCCTTCGGAATGATGAACGGCAGGACGTAGGCCTCGATCATCGCCACGACCCCGACGCCGGTCGTGAGGATGAGGCTGTAGCGGATCACCCGCGCGAAGATCTCGCCCTCCGAGCCCACCTTGTTCACCCCCGCCGCCCCGACCGAAAGGTTCTGCGGGCTGATCATCTTGCCCATGACGCCCCCGGACGAGTTCGTGCCGGCCGTGAGGATGGCGCTAAGGTGCAGCTGCTGGGCGGTCTGGGCCTGCAGCGCGCCGAACAGAGTGTTCGAAGACGTGTCACTCCCGGTCAGGAACACCCCCAGCCACCCCAGGAATGCGGCCACGAACGGGAATATGAACCCTGTCTTCGCGAAGGCGAGAGCAAGGGAAGCGGTCATGCCTGAGTAGTTCATCAGCTGGGCGATCGCAAGGATGAAGGCGATGGTGACGATGGGCAGGGCGAGCTGCCGCAGCGTTTTCTTGTACACGTCGACAAAGTTGACCTTGATGCGTCGCGCGCGCATCAGCAAGAACGCGACTAGGCACGCATACAACACGAGCGACCCCGCCGCGGCAAGGATGTTCCAGTCGAACGCGAGGGGATATTGGGACGACGCCGCGACGATCGGCTTCTCGCGGTAGATCAAAGAGACCGGCACCTTGTTCTTGACTTCGTACGTGCCTGGCCAGAGAAAGTTCCAGTCTGGGAACTTGGGGGCCTGACGGTCCTTCGTCGGGTCGGGACCGATCCACGGCATCGGGCAAAGCGCGAACCCAGGCGTGCCGCACTTGAGGTCCGCCGTGATGTTCAGCGGCGCGTGCAGCGCGTTCTTGACGTTCCCCGGCGGTTGGCCGGACCAGAAGGGCAGGTTGCCCATCTGGCCGATGAGGATCACCACCGTCAGCACGACATACATGCCGTACGCCCACCAGACGCGATTGCCCGGGTCCGCCTTTTCGCCGGCGCCCTCGGGTATCTCCGCGGCGGCTCCGGGCAGGCCCGTTTTCGCCGCGATGTCGGCACCGCTGGCCCTGGCGCCGGAACGGGGCGGGGCGGCGGCCACCGCCGGCTCGTGTGCGAATCGATATATCTGCGCCGGGCGCCAGAACCTCAGCAGCACAGCGAGGCAGCCCATGGAGACCAGCGCGGCGAGGACGTCCGTGAGCTCGGGCCCTACGAAGTTGGACACGAGGAACTGCACGATCGCGAAGGAGACGCCCGTGACCAGCACGGCCGGCAGGATCTCGCGCATCCGCTTCCAGCCGGCCAGGACCACGATCAGATAGGCGGGGATGATGATCGAAAACAGCGGCAGCTGGCGACCGACCATGGCCGATAGGGCCAGGGTGGTCGACGTCGGATCTTTGTGGCCGAGGATCGGCGCCACCAGCCCGCCCAGCGTGACCACCGGGATCCCGATCGATCCGAACGCGACCGGCGCGGTGTTGGCGAGCAGGGCGAGTACCGCCCCCGTCACCGGCTCGAAGCCGAGGCTGGCGAGGATGGAGGCCGTGATCGCGACCGGGGCGCCGAACCCCGCGATCCCCTCGAGCAAGGCCCCGAAGCTGAACGCGATCAAAAGCGTCTGCAGCCGCCGGTCCTGCGTCAGGCGGGTGAGCGATCGCCGGATGACGTCGAAGTCACCGCTCGCGACGGTGAGGTTATGAAAGAAGACCGCGTTGAGGACGATCCAGCTGATCGGCCAGAGCCCGAACGCCATGCCCTCGGTGGCCGTGCCGAGGGTGATGCCGAAGGGCATTTTCCAGATCAGCCACGACAGGACGAAAGCCGTGAGCATGGCCGTGATGGCGCAGATCCAGGCTTTCATCCGGCGCACGGCCAGCATGTAGAAGAGGACGTAGAGCGGAAGCCCGGCCACCACAGCTGACGCCAGCAGGTTGCCGAACACCGGTTGGTACTGCTGATGGAACGTGAGCAGAATCCCCATGGTCACCCCCCCCAAAGGACAACGGCCCCTGCGACCGCACAATTGAACTCTTCCCGCGGGAGAGTTGCAAGCAACCCCCCTCTCCCGCAGGGGAGAGGGTCGGGGAGAGGGGTGTGAACACGATCAGCCGGGGCGGACGTCGACCTCAACGCCTCGCGGCACTCGGCCGAGCTTGACCCGAGTGCCTTCGACAGCGAAATCCAGACGATGGCCGGCGAAGTGGAGGCCCGTGACCTCGACCCGCTTCCACAACGCCGTCTCGACGGGAGCGATCCGCAGCCATCCACGCGATGCATCCGCCTGGAGCCCGAGCAGCGTGCCGATCATCGAGAACGCGGAGGCGGCGCCCCAGTTCTGCGGCCGGCAGCTGGCCTCATATTCCTCGGGCGTCTTTCCCGGCGTCCGCTCGGCGCCGGAGAACAGCTCGGGCAGCCTGCGATCCGGGTACGCCATCCCCGCTTCGAGCGTGGCGCGCGCCACGAGCTCCGCCGCGGCGGGGAACCCTGATGCACGAAGCCCGGCGGCGGCGACCGCGTTGTCATGAGGCCACACCGAGCCGTTCTGATAGCTCCGGGGGTCGTAGTTGATGGCGCGCGCGGACAGGGTTCGGATCCCCCAACCCGAGAAAAGATCCGGAGCCACGAGCCGAGCCGCGACCTCGCCGGCATGCGTGGAGGAGAGGATGCCGCTCCACAAACAGTGGCCGGGATTCGACGTGATCGCCTCGACGCGCCGTTTGCCGCTGTCGAGCGCCTGGGCGACGAAACGGTTATCCGGGATCCAGAAGTCGCGATCGAAGCGACCCTTCAGCGCGGCCGCCCGCTCTTTCAGCTGGGGTCGCTTGCGCGCCATCCCGAGCAAGGCGCGATACAGGTAGCCCTGCGCCTCGCATAGCGCTGCGGGCCGCGAAACATCCGTGCCGTCGACGTTGGTGAGCGAGTCATTCGAGTCCTTCCATCCCTGGTTGCGCAGTTCCGCGCCGGCGGCGTACTCGAGGTAGCCATCGCCGTCTTTGTCACCGTAGGTGTCGCACCAGGCCAGCGCCGCCTCGGCGGCCGGCCAGAGCTCGTCGAAAAGCGCGGTGTCGCCGGTCCAGTCGACTGTTTCGGCGAGGAGGCATAGGAAGAGGGGCGTGGCGTCGACAGTGCCGTAAAGGATGTGCGGCCACAGTCCCTTCTCGACCACCTCGCCGTTGCGAACCTCATGGAGGATCTTGCCCGGCTCCTCCTCGGTGCGGGCGTCGACGCGGCGCCCCTGGTGCGCGGCCAGAAAGCGGAGCGCGCCGCGCGCCAGCTCAGGGTTCATGGGCAGCACGAAAGACGACGTCAGGAGAGCGTCCCGCCCAAACGGCACGGCAAACCACGGCACCCCGGCGGTGGGGTAGATCCCGGTCGGGTAACGGTCGAGCAGCATGCGCATGTCGTCGCGGCTTTGCGCGAGCACCTCGTTGAGGGTGGGGTTGTCGGTCTCGAATCCCGCGCAGTCAGTTGCCCAAGAGCGATAGGAATCGCGGATCCGTGCCAGGCCCGCGTCGAAACCAGCCGCAGGCTCACCACGGCCCGCAGGCACATCGACGACGAGGCTGAAAGCCTGGCCTGGGTGCAGGTCGACGTGGCGCCGGCGGCCGCCTGGCCGGATCTCGACCTCGATGTCCGTTGCGGGTGGCGGGGGCAGATCCCGGACGACGCCGCGGACGGCGAGCATGGCGGCGAAATCCGAAGCAAATTCGAGTGCGATGTCGGTGTGGACCGCGGACGAGCCTCGATTGGTGAACGTGATGCGTTCGTGCAGGCCGCGGTCGACGTAGCGCTCCCGGATCACCTGCAGGTCGCCGGCCGCGAGCTCGAACGCGAGCGAACCTGCCTCGCCGCGTAGCCTGACGGCCTCCGGCTCACTCCCACCCACGACCAGTCGAAACTCGGAGAGCAGTCGCGTGTCGCCCAGCCACAACCCGTGGCCATCCGGGCTCGCCGCCGTCATGTTGCCGTTGAGTGCGGAAACGGAGAAGCATCGGTCCTCTTTGAGGACGGCGCGCTGGTTCGTCAGTTCCTTCGGGCCTGGACCGGCGCAGCCTGCGGCTGGGCAGCGTCGAAGGCGGGTCTGGTACCAATCGCGTAGCCGGTCCATTGACCTCGTGCGAGAAGGTCGACGGCCATCGCCTCGAGATCGCGCACCCGCTGGTTGGCCCTGATCGCCTCCCGGATCGAGAGGATGCCGACCGCCGGATGGCGCTTCTCGATCACGTGGCGAAGCATGTTCAGGTGCGCGTTGTCGGGCACGCCCGGCTCGCGAATCCTGCGCACCGCCGCGCGCACCGTTGCCTGCGTGCCGTCGATCGCTTCGCCGCGTCCGAAGTCGAACTTGTAGCTCGGGCTGCGACCGCCCGAGCGCCGCTCGCCGCTGAGCTTGATCCACTTCGCGTTCTCGGCGCCCTTGCCGACGTCGATGACCAGGCGGACCGAGCGGCCGTGGTACGGGAAGCTGCCGTTCATACGCGCGTAGCTCTCGCGCTGGCCTTGCAGGCCCTCGTGCCGCCCGACCAGCAGCGGTGATTCGGCGTCCAGATGGATGTGGTCGATCGGCGTCAGCAGCGAGATGATCGCGAAAGCATGAGGGATGAGGTCGGCGATCACCCCGATGTCGGCGGCCGCGCCGGTCAGGGGCTGCTCCTCCAGGATCTCGATGCGGATCTCCTCGACGCTTTCTAGGAAGTCGCGCAGCGTCCGCTCCTCGGT
This sequence comes from Chloroflexota bacterium, assembly GCA_003446775.1. Taxonomy (GTDB): domain Bacteria; phylum Chloroflexota; class Dormibacteria; order Dormibacterales; family Dormibacteraceae; genus UBA10449. Next base: position 5,192 of record DMCH01000009.1, on the reverse strand, counting down.
GAGCAGCAGCTGCAGCAGTCGAACCTCGAGCTTGAAGTAGTAATGGTCCGCGGCGACGATCTCGACGCCGCCGGGCGCCGTGTCGAGGAACTCGCGATAGGCCTCGGGCGGGGCGCCGAGCGGTTTCTCGATGAGCACGACGTCGCTGAGGTCGTACCAGAGCGCAAGCGTCGGCAGGTGCGTGGCCGCGGGCGTGGCGACATAGGTGATGACGTATGAGCTGGACTCGAGCTCGCGTTCCAGCTGGTCGTGCGCAGTCGACGCCGGGCTATCCCAGTAGAAGCCGTCGCCATGGCCGCGCACGTCTTCTTCTTTGGTGCCGATGCGTTCGCGCGCCGCCGGCGAGTCCTGCTCGACGACATGGGTGCGGAAGTTGAAGAACTGTTTCAGCGTTAATAAATGCTGGTACGCCTTCTGCCCCCACTGGCCGAATCCGATGAGCACGAAGTCCTTCTGGAGGTGGCGCTCCTCCTCCGCCAGCGCATGGAGGCGCGCGTTCTTGATCGCCACCGCGGCCTGCAGTGCGAGTCCCTGCGCACGCTGAACTTCGTCGGGCGTGAACGCGCGCAGCCGGTCGCGCTCCGCGAGCACGGCGGCGCCGATCGATTGCCCATCCGCCACTAGCGGCAGCGCGAGCAGGGAGCGAACGCCGAACGCGCGCGCATAAGCGGGGCTCACAAGGGTGCTGGCAGCCGTGTCTTCGATGACCACCGGTTGGCCGCCGTCCAGCACCTCGAAAAGGAAGGATGGCTCAGACCGTTCGCCGTGCTGGCGCCGCCACAGGTCTTCCTGCTCGGAAGCGGCCGCGCCGAACCAGCCCTCGCGATCCTCCTCGTAAAGCGCGATCTGGCACATCGAGGCGTTGACCAGGCGCGCCATGTTCTGGGCGACGAGGCGGAGCGTCTGGTCGAGGTCGATCGACGACGCGATCGCGCGGCTGATCTCCGCGCTCAGCTCGAGCTGCTCGCCATGGCGTCGAGTGTCCTCGTACAGCCCCGCGGTTTCCACGGCCATGGCCACTTGCGCCGCGGCCGCTCGCAGCGCCTCGATCTGGCCCCAGTCCGGCCGGCGCTCGTACGAGCGGTGGTAGCCGACCTCGAGCGCGCCGCTGGCGATGCGCGTCGGGTCCGAGCCGAACGGCAGGAAGATCCTGATCAGGTCGGCGTGGCCGCCGCTTTCGAACACCTCGCCGGCGAGGGTGAAGGGCGTCTGGCCGCGAGCGGGCCGGCGCTCGTCATTTCCCTTCGACTCGCCGATCAGGCAGGCGGCGACGTGTGCCCTGGTCGTGCCGTCGCTCCAGACCACTGGCACGTCGACCCAGGTCGCGGACTCGGGGATGGTGCCGCTGATGACGTCTCCACGGTCCGACTCCACACCGGCCCCTAGCGCCCCGACGACGGCGGCCCGCCGGCTCCGCGCGACGTACACAAGGACGTCGTCCGCGGCCAGCTCGCGCTCTTCCTCGAGCGCCCACTTCGGGACCCGCTTGTGCGTGGAGTGCGTCTCTGTCGCAGAAATGTTTGCAGTGGTCGCCGCTCCGGCCGCCATGCGCACGACCGTCGTGCCGTCCGCGCGCTCGTCGAGCAGGTAGACCGTCGCGAAGTTGAAGTCGAACTCGGGCACCGACGCGTCGGTCAGGTGGCCGGCGACGGCGTCGAGAACAGCTTGCTTGCTCGAGCCTGGACGCAGCATCGCGGTGGTCATGTCGCCGAGCGCACCCAAGAGCCGGTTGCTGTGCTCCAGGCCGGCGATGAGCAGGCGGCTGGCCAAAGCGGCGCCGATGAGGTCCGCGCCGGCCTTCAGGAGGAGGTCGGTCGGAGGCGGGCGCCGGACTGTCGCGAGCGGATCGCGGCTCAGGACCACCAGGTAGCCGTGGGGCTCGTCGTCGTTGCCGAGCGGATACGTGGCGACCACGTGCAGTTCAGCGGCGGCGGTCCCCGCGCCGACCGCCTTGCTCAGCACCGATTCCCACGGCGCTGCCTGGTCGTGGCGTTCGATGCGCGGCGGCGCCGCCACAGGGGCGTGTGCGGTGACCAGCTCGAGGCTGCCGCGCTGAGCCGCGAACTGATAGACGACCGCGGCGTCGAAATCGCTCGCCAGGAGGAGGTCGGCGAGGGCGATGGAGAGCAGGCGGCGGAGCTCCGCGGCGTCGGTCTTGGGGTCGCCGATCGGCTCGGTGAGAAGCGACGTCAAACGGCCGAGACCTTCCAGGGCAGAGCGCTCCGAGTCTGCGAGCACCCCCTGGATGGCAGTCGCCGCAGCATGCGCGCGGCGCTCCAGCTCCTCGAGCTGGGCGCCGTCCGGCACGCGTTCGCGCGTTCGGTAGTTGAGGTACACGAGCCCGAGCAGCCGGTCTCCCGCCAGCAGGGGAAGCCCGATGGTCGACTGGACCTGGTAGCGGCGGATGAATGTGCTGTCGATCTCGGCCGGAGCGTCGCGCGCGACCAGCTTCTGCCGCGTGATCGTCAGCCAGACCGTGGACCCGTAGTGATGGACCCCCAGCTCATCAGGGACCTTGCCCTGTTGCTTGTCGCCCAGGTAGCGATCGAGCTGCTGGCTCATGTCGGCGAGAGAGTCCAGCAGGCTTTCCTGCGGCTGGCCGATCGCGAACGGGGCGTAGTACTTCCGGCTCGCCTCTTCGTAGAGGAAGATGGAGACGATGTCCGCGCCCGAGGCGTGCTGCATGTCGGCGACCACGCCGCGAAGCACGGCTGCCAGACCGGACGCTGTCTCTAGCGGCGGACGCATCTCTGCCTCCGCATCATAGGTCCGGTAACGCGCCGGTCCGCGCGACCTGGCCGAGCCAGTAAGCGCTCAGCTTCGGTCGCCTCGCCAATGTCTTCCTGTCGACGCCGATGAGGCCGAACGTCGGCCTGTAGCCGAAGGCCCACTCGAAGTTGTCCAGAAGTGACCAGTAGATGTAGCTGCGCACGTCGATGCCCTCGGCCATGCAGGCGAGCGTCTCTCGCATCGCCGTGTCGATGTACCGGATGCGCTTTTCATCCATCGCCGTTGCGATTCCGCTCTCCGTCACCAGGATGGGCACGCCGCCGGCGCTCTTCCACGCGCGCCGGACGGCGCCGCCCAGCGCCTGCGGGTAGTTCTCGTAGCCCATCTGGGTGGTGTCATCGGTCTCCGTGAGCTCGCGCGACAGGTCGCTCCATGCGTGCCCGGCCCCCCGTGGTCCCTCCGGGCCGAAACGAAACCGCGTGTACGTCTGCACGCCGATGAAGTCGTCGTCGCGCGCGAGCTCGAAGAACTGGTCGTTGACGAGCGACTCGAGCTCGAAGCCGCTCTGTCCTGGCTGGGCCCCGTCTTCGTACTGGAGGTCGGGCAGCGCCAGGCAGATCCCGACCGGGATCTTCGCTTGAGAGCGGATAGCCACGGCGCCTCGCCGGTGCGCCTCGAGCAGGTTTCCGGTCGCTCGCCGCGAACCTTCGACATCACCTCTATGACCGGGTGGGTTGATGCCGAGCACGTATCCGCTGTGGCCGAGGCCCTGGGGTTCGTTGATGGTGCAGGCGTATCCGATCAGGTCGCCGAGCGCCGCCGCGGCGCGATCGCAGTACCGCTCGAAGAGCTCGGGGAAGCGATCAAAAGCGAAGCCACCCTTGTGATGCAGCCACATCGGCAGCGTGAAGTGATGGAACGTAACGATGGGGATGATGCTGTGCTCACGGCAGCCGGCCAGGATGCGGCGGTAATGCGCCAGCTCGGCGCGCGAGAACTCACCCTCGGCGGGCTCGATCCGCGCCCATTCGATGCCGAAGCGAAACGCGTTGTAGCCCAGGTCGCCCTGCAGCGCGATGTCTTCTCGATAGCGGTGGTAGAAGTCGCACGCGTCGCCTGACGGCTCAAGGCATGGGCTGCCCTCCGCATGCTCCCACCACCACCAGTCGCTGTTGCTGTTGCCGCCCTCGACCTGGTGGGCGGACACCGAGGCGCCCACGAGGAAGCCGTCGGGAAACGACGTGCGCTGCACACGCATCGGGCGAAGTGTTCCACAGTCATCCGGCCGTTGAACTTCGGGCTTGACAGTGGGCCGGGTCGGGCATAGGATCGCTTAAACCGCTTTACTAAAGCGGTTTACAAGTGGGGTAAGAAGTTGGGACCTTGGTATCCCTCGTGGCCTTGTGATGTCTCGGGTCACCATCGCTGACGTGGCCGGCGCCGCCGGCGTGTCGAAGACCGCCGTCTCCTTTGCGTTCAACAACCCGGAGAAGCTCGGTCAGGCCACGCTCGACCGCGTGCTGCAGGTCGCGCTCGACCTCGGCTACACGCCGCACCCGGCGGCGCGCGCTTTGTCTATGCGCCGAAGCGGAACCATCGGCGTCCTCATACCGCAGCGCCTCAGCACCGTCTTCGCCAACCAGTTCTTGGGGGAGCTCATGCAGGGTCTCGGTGAGCTCGTCGAGGAGCACGACTTCACCCTGCTGCTGGTACCGCCCCTCGACGGCTCACTTGAAGGCGCCATCCGCCGCGCGTCGGTGGACGGTTTCATCAGCCTCGGTCTCAGCCCGGACGACCAGGCGCTGGAAACCCTCGACCGGATCGGAATCCCCACGGTTTTGATCGACTCCGAAGGATCGGCGCAGCACCCGGCGGTCAATGTCGACGATGCCGGTGGGGCTGAGGTTGCGGCTCGGCATCTCCTCGACCTCGGTCACCGTCAGCTCGGGATAATCCTGTTGCCCCCGACTCGCTCACAGGCCGGCCCGACGCCGACGTCCGCGCGTCGCCTCGCGGGCTATCGGGCCGCGTTCGCCGGCGTCGATGCGCCCGCGCCGTACGTGGTGACCTCCGGCGCCACCATGGCGGCCGGCGCGCGCGCTTTCGAGTCGTTTCCAAAGGGCAAGCGTCGCCCGACCGCAATCCTGGCCATGAGCGACATGGTGGCGATTGGGGTCATGGGTGCAGCCCAGGCAGCCGGCCTGGTCGTGCCCGGTGACCTTTCCGTGGTCGGATACGACGACCTGCCGATGGCCGCGTGGACCAGTCCCCCACTGACCACCGTGAGGCAGCCGATCGTCGAGAAAGGCCGGGTGGCGGCCGGCCTGTTGATCCGCCGCCTGCAGGGAAAGGTGGTCGTGTCGCCGCCGCCGCTCGCAACGAGCCTGGTGGTTCGCAGCTCGACGTCGCCGCCGAACAAGAGGTAATAAAGAGATGGCGTCAGTCACGTTCGACCACGTCGT
>DMCH01000080.1:73602-76518 GCA_003446775.1 Chloroflexota bacterium | reverse complement strand
TACGGCGCCCACCGAGATCTACACAGAGTAGATCGTCGGCAGCGTCAGATGTGTATAAGAGACAGGGATCGAGCTTCGCGTCAGCGACGACACGGTTATGACGCGCAGCTCGCTCGACAGCGAGGACCTGATCACACTGCTCGGGAACCTCGTGGACAACGCCCTCGACGCGGCCGCATCATCGACGGATGAGCGGTGGGTCAGCGTCTCTGTGACCGAGCACGATGCCGAGGTCGTTATCAAGGTTCACGACTCTGGTCCGGGCATCGCCGATGGACTCGACGGACAGATCTTCCAGGAAGGCTTCAGCACCAAGTCGGCCCCCGGTCACAAGCGTCGCGGGTTCGGGCTCGCCCTCGTGCGCCAGGTTGCGCGCCGGCACGGTGGGGACGTGACCGTGGTCAATGACGGAGGCGCCCACTTCACGGCGCGACTGCCACTCCGGATTCCGGCCAAACCATGATCCGGACCCTCGTCGTCGACGATGACTTCCGTGTCGCCGACCTCCACTGCGCCTATGTCGAAAGAGTCAAGGGCTTTGCGGTGGCGGGCCGCGCCCACACCGGCGCCCAGGCCCTCCAGAGCGTCGACCGACTTCGGCCCGACCTCGTCCTGCTCGACATCTACCTGCCAGACATGTCGGGCCTCGAAGTCCTGCAGCAATTGCGCGAAGACGATCACCCGCCGGTCGACGTCATCTCGATCACAGCCGCGCGCGAGGTCGAAAGCCTCCGCACCGCGATGCGCGGCGGGGTCGTCCATTATTTGATCAAGCCGTTCCTGTTTGCCACCTTCGAGGAGAAGCTCCTGTCCTACGCCGACGCGCACGAGAGAATCACCCGCCTCGGCCAGGCCGAGCAGGGCGACGTCGATCGCATCTTCGGCGCCCTGCGCACGGCTCGCAACGAGCCACTGCCGAAAGGCCTTTCCGACGCGACGCTCTACCTGATCGCGCAGGCGCTCAAGCGCTCAGGCAGCGGGCTGGCTGCGACCGCTGTGGCCGAAGCAGCCGGCGTGAGTCGCGTGACTGCTCGACGCTACCTGGATCACCTCTGCCAGCTCGGCAAGGCGGAGCTGACGATGCGGTACGGCAGTCCGGGCCGACCCGAGCACCGGTACCGGTTCGTGGCCAACTGATGCTCAACGAGCGCTAGCGATTCCTTCACCTCAACACAGCGGGCCCGCAGCAACGCCTTAACTGGCCTGCTCGAAGGCGCCAAGTTCGACGGGCATTCCATCACTGAGCAGCAGGCGCAGGCGCTCGTGGCTCGAGGCGAGGCGTTGATCGCTGAGGCCAACGCCCTGGCGTCGTAACCGCAGCGGCTACCGCTGCCCGATCTTGCCCAGGTCGGCGACCGCCTCGTCGTCAAGCGCGGCGACAACGTCGACCGCGCTCACGTTCTCGGCCACCTGCTCGGGGCTGGTGGCGCCAAAGAGCACGCTCGCGACGCGCGGGTTGAGGAGGGCGAAGGCGATCGCCATCGGCGCCGGTCGCGTTCCGTGCCGCTCGGCGAGCGTACGCAGGTCGCCCGCGGCTTTCGTCGCGGCCCGATGGAACTCGTCGTTTGGATGTTCCGTCAGCCGTCCCTTCGCTCCAGGCTCGGAGTACTTCCCGGTGAGCGCGCCGCCATCGAGGGTGAAGGAGGCGACCACGCTCGTCCCGGCCGCATCGAGTGCCTTCGCCATCTCTGCATCTTCCACCGGCGATCGACGAACGAGGCTGTACGCGAGTTGAGCGGCGCACGGCGGCTCCACGCCCTGGGCGGCGGCCACCTTCACGGCCTCGGCGATCAGTTCGGGCTTCCAGTTCAGCACGCCCCAGGCGCGCAGCTTGCCCGCGCCGATCAAGGCGCCGATGTCGTGCACGATCTCCTCCATGCCCAGGCCCGCAGGCGGCCTCTCCGCGTAGCCGAGGTCGATGTAGTCCATACCCATCCGTTGCAGCGATCCGTCGAGCTCCGCGGCCGCCTTCTGCTCCGGCCAGAACTCCCACCAGAGCTTGTTGGCCAGGACCACCTCGTCGCGCTTCCAGCCCGAAACACGGAACAGCTCACCGAACACGACCTCGGAGTAGCCGGTCTTCATCGGGGCTTCTCCGGTTTCGTCGTTGTACCGGGCGTCGTCCAGGAAGTTGATCCCGAGCTCGCGCGCCTTCCGCATGACTGCCATGCCTGCCTCGGCCGGGATCCGCTCATACGTCCGCCAGGAGCCGAGGGCCAGCTCAGAGACCTGGATGCCGGAGGCGCCAAGTGGCCTGCGAGCCGGTGCCTCCATCGGCCCAGCTTACTTCGCAAGGGCACTAACCTCATGTTCGTGGCGATGCCGGAATGAGCGTGTTCAACCTCCGCCTGGAATCTGTGCAGAGAAAGACCGGAGGGCGGATTCACCTGACGCCGAGGGTGCCCCGCAGCGGGCCGGTCACCACCCTGTGCGGGCAAACGCTGGCGGCCGGCTCATTCGTGGCGGTCGAGCGCGACGCGGACTGTACGAATTGCCTCCGGCGCTCGCGCGACCCGAGCCGCATCTCGGGAGCATTCTTCGAGCAGGAAGAGGGCTCGCAGCTCCTGCAGCTGTCGCTCGAGCAAGCCCGCGCCCGCCGGCCCGCCGGCAAGGGCCCCTCGGCGCCAGGCAAGCCGATCGTTCGCGTGCTGCCGACGCCGCCCTCGATCCCGGATCGAACCGGGGAGCTGCTGACCGCCGGTTTCAAGCCGGCCGGTGAGGGCCTTTGGCGGAGCCCGGCCGGCGTCCTGGTGCGGATGCGCAAGCAGGGCCGCGACTGGCGCTTCGCCGAGCTCGTCTTCGAGGGCTCTGTCGTAGCGACGCGGCAGGATGGCGCGATCAGGCTTCGCGCCGGCGATGTCGAGATGCGCCCATCGGCTGACGGCTATGAGGTCCGGATCAAACGGCCCTGAACTA
>DMCH01000080.1:72407-73323 GCA_003446775.1 Chloroflexota bacterium | reverse complement strand
AGCCCCGAGTCGAGTTAGGTCAGTGCGCCTTTCGGTTGCGGGCGACCAGGCCGCGCCGGGTCTCAAACGTCATCGCCCGCAGCGCGGGCGTTGGCCGCACCAGTGGAGGTCGGGGCGAGTGGATCTCTTTGGCCTCGGCCGGCAGGTGCTCGAGGTCGGCCGCGAAGCGTGCATTCGCCTCCGCGATGCCCGATCGAGCGGCCTGGCGCGCGCCTTTGATCATCACGGGTTCGAGCAGGCGCTCGCGTCCCGGCGGCACCTCCTCGTCGTGCAGCCCGACCAGGTCGCCGAAAGGCCGTAAGCGACGAAACACCTGCTTGCGTCCGGGCGCCGTTACCTTGCCACGCGACAGCTTCATGACGGGCCGCCCTTCGTAGCAGACCAGCTTGTACGCGGTATCGAGGTATGGATGATCGGCGGAGACGCCCATCCTGGTGCCGACGCCGAATGCATCGATCTTTGCTCCATCGCGCACGAGCTGGTCGATCGAAAATTCGTCGAGCCCGCCGCTGGCGACGATCCGGACGTGCGGAAGACCGGCCTGGTCGAGCATCTTTCGGGCCTGCCTCGAGAGCGCGACCAGGTCGCCGCTGTCGATGCGGATTCCCAGCCGGCCGGTCGGACCGAGCTCCTTGATGGTCGCGATCGCGTGCTTGATCCCGGTGATCGTGTCGTACGTGTCGACAAGAAACGTCACGCGTCCGGGAAAGTCCTGCGCGTAAGCACGGAACGCTTCGACCTCGGTCGGAAATGCCTCGATGTAGGAGTGCGCCATCGTGCCCGCTGCGACCAGGCCATGCCGGCGGGCGGCTTCGACGTTGCTCGTCGAGATGAAACCGACCATCGAGGAGAGCCGGGCGACGTCGATTCCGGCCTCGAGGCCTTGCGTGCGGCGAAACGAGAAATCGATCACGTC
>DMCH01000080.1:67447-72130 GCA_003446775.1 Chloroflexota bacterium | reverse complement strand
TGACCTCCAGGATCGGCTCGCCCGCGAGCGCGATGCGGCCCTCCGGGATCGCCCAGATGTCGCCGGTGAACCGCAAACGCCGGAACGCCTCGAGGTCGCGAGGCTCGTACCGCAGCGTGTCGCGGAGGTAGCGGATGTCGTCCTCCTCGAACCGAAAATCCTGAAGCCGGTCGAGGCACGACTCGATGCCGGCGGCGACGAGGAATCCGCGCGCGGCCGGTAGCGAGCGGACGAACAGGCTGAACGTGGCCGTGCCGGTCATGCCGCGGCGCAGGTAGCTGGTGGTCATGTTGAGCTCGTACAGGTCGGTCAGCAGTGCGTTCACCGGGGTGGCCGCATCCTAATTTAGAAAGCCCATCCTTCCCGGTCTGAAATCGCGGTGGCTGGGTGCGGATTTCAGACCGAAGTGGGCTTGGTGCCGGGTGGCCTGGCTTGCCAGGCCACCCAAAGTGCTCAGCGCAGAAGGGTGTTGCAGGCCCCAAATGTGACACGACCGCAATGGTTAGGCACCAACCCCACGCTTAAGGTGTCAGCGGTGAAGCGTGTCGCGGCGTCATTCGCGTGGCCTTTCCGCGGCGCGTGGGGACTCAGATTTGCGATCGGCACGCTGGCGGTGCTATTCCTGCCGATCACGTTCATCCCGCTGCTGGGTTATGCGGTCGCTGCCACGCGCCGCGCCCAGGACGATCCGACCCAGCCGCCTCCGCCGTGGAGATTGTCGGCAAGCCTGATCAGTGACGGGTTCTGGACCGCGGTCGTGCTGCTACTGCTTTCAGCGCCGTTCGTCGTGGCGCTGAACCCGCTCGCCAACACGATTCAGCTTTCGGAGACTTACGCGCACATCGTCGCGGCGTCGCTGCTCGCACTGCCGTGGGGCTTTGTGCTGCTGCTTCTCATGCCGCACGGGACGAGCCGTTTCGCGGCGAGGCGCCGGCCCGGGGATCTGTTCGATTTCTCGACCACGCTGCGCGAGGTCAAACGCGACTTTCCGACCTGGAACCTGGTCGCGGCCGCGATCGTGACCGCCTGGATCATCGCCGTGGCGTGCGTGGGGCTCCTCTGCGTGGGCCTCTTTCCGGGCATCTTCTACGCCATCCTTGTCAGCGCATATGCCTCTGCCACCCTCCACCCGGCCGGCGCCTCGGGTACGAATCCATCCACTGGGTGATACGGCGCTGCTGGCCGAGCTGGGCACGCGGCTCGACACCGCGCTGAACACGCGGGCCATCGCACTCGCTGCCGCGTTGAAGAAGCGGCGAGACGTGCGCCAGGCGGTCGCCGGGTACACCGGGGTCACGGTGCATTTCGATCCGGACCAGACGACGCCCGATGTGCTGGGGGCAGCCATCAAGCGTCTGGCGGCCAAGCGACCGCCGATGGCGGAGCCCGGCCGGCTGCATCGAATCCCGGTCGTGTACGAAGGGCCCGACCTCGAAGAGGTCGCCGCGCGGCTCAAGCTGTCGCCCCAAAGGATCGTGGAGCTCCATTCCAGGCCGATCTACCGCGTGTTCCTGGTGGGCTTCGTGCCCGGCTGGGCATACCTCGGACCGCTGCCCGAAGAGCTCGAGCTGCCCAGGCGGCATGTGCCACGCACGCAGGTCCCGGCAGGCTCGGTCGCGATCGCGGGACGTCAGACCGGCATCTATCCGCTGCCGACGCCTGGAGGCTGGCACTTGATCGGGCGGACCTCGGTGAAGCTGTTCCTGCCCGACAGCGATCCGCCTTGCCTCTTTCGTGCGGGTGACCGGGTGAAGTTCTTCGCCGCCAAGAGTTGACTACCGTCCTGCGCGTAATCGAGCCAGGACTCCTCACGACCGTGCAGGACCTCGGCCGCCCGCATGCGATCGCCGCCGGGGTGCAGCCCGGAGGCGCGATGGATCGCTTCGCGCACAGGGCCGCCAACCTCGTGGCGGGCAACCCCGAGGGCGATGCCACCCTCGAGTGCACCCTCACCGGCCCTCAGGTCGTCGCCGAGCATTCCTGCCTGGTCGCGATCACCGGCGCGGACCTCGACCCGCGCGTCAACGGTCAGGCCGCCCCCATGTGGACCGGCATCTTCCTGGGCCAGGGCGACCGTCTGACATTCGGCGGTCGGCGTGCGGGCGGGCGGGCCTACATCGCGATCGCTGGGGGCATCGAGGCCGATCGCTGGCTCGGCTCCGCGTCCACGAACCTCATGGCGGCCCGCGGCGGCTTACACGGGCGCAACCTGAAAGCCGGCGATCAGATCAGCACCGCGCGCGAGGCGACGAGACCCGCGGTGTCCGGCCATCACCTGATCGAGCGCCTGCGTCCTCAATATTTCGACCACACGCTCCATGCGATCGCCGGGCCGCACGTCAAGCGGTTGGATGCGCAAGGCCGCGGCTTGCTGTTCGGCGCGACGTTCAAGGTCAGCCGCGAGGCCGACCGGATGGGCTACCGACTCGACGGCCCGAGGTTGGCGACGTCAGGCGAGGAGCTGCTCTCCTTCGGGCTCACCGCCGGCGCGGTGCAGGTTCCTCACGGCGGGCAGCCGATCCTGCTGATGGCCGACCACCAGACCGCCGGCGGCTACCCGGTGGTGGCGACGGTGGTCAGCGCCTCCATGCCTATAGCCGCTCAGCTTGTTCCGGGCGACGAGCTGGACTTCAAAGAGGTGACGCTCGAACGTGCTCGTCAGATGCGCCTGTCGCTGGCCGCCGCGCTGGAAACGCTTCGGTGAGGGGCTAGGCCCGCGCGGCTTTTCGCGCCTCTTCGATCACGGCGTCGTAGTCAGGCAGCGGCTGCTCACGCGAGCCCTGCCAGGTGTACGTGATGGTGCCCGAGTGGTCGATGACGAAGATCGTCCGTCGCGCCATGCCGGTGTATCCAGGCACGTCGTCCCGGCGCACGCCGTAGTCGGTAACCATCTTGCGCTCGAAATCGGCGATGAGGTCGTAAGGCAGCCCATCGAGCTCTTTGGCGAACGCCTGGTGCGAGAACACGGAATCGACGCTGATGCCGTAGATGCCGATGCCGTCCGCGGCGGCCGCCTCGTGCCGTGACCGGAACTCGGTCAGCTCGGTCCTTCAACCACCCGTGAAATCAAGCACATAGAAAAGGAAGACGAGAGCCTTGTGCTTGGCCAGGGCGTCGGCGAGAGTCAGCTCCTGGCCGCTTGTGGTCGGCAGCTTGAACTCAGGCGCTCGTTCCCCCACGTGCAGCATCTGAGAAAGTCTATCCGCGCTCGAGCACGTACCAGCCGGTGCGCGTCACGCCCGTGACTGCGTAGCCGGCGTCGAGCGCGGAGGCAAGTGCAGTACGCATAGCGATCCGCCAGGCGCGCGCGAGTTGCGGATCGGAGCGCCGCAGCGCGACGATATCCTCAGGCGTCTGGCACACGACCACGCGAGCTCTTGACGATCCAGGTACTGGCTCCCCGCCCGGACCCAGCGAGAGGAGCGAATCGATCTTCCAGCGCTGAAGGTCCTCGGCGGCGGGATCATGCGGACGGCCCGCGGCCGCCTCCACCGCCTGCCGGGAGTCCAGCCGCCAGCTGACCAGGAGCCGGTCTGACTCCTCGCCGGCATTGATGCCATCGGTCATCTCGCCATAGAAGTTGACGAGGTACTCGCGCGCCTCTGCGCCCAGCTTGTTGAAGTTGAAGTACGCGTTTCGCCGCACGAGGGGATCGAAGGTCCACTCCATCACCTTCACCCCGCGCTCGAGGCACCACCTGCGCTGATGCTGCTTGAGCTCGAAGCCAAGCCCGCGGCCCTCGGCCACGACGCCGAGGATGTGTGAGTGCAGGAGCAGGTGCTCGGGCGGCGAGCCGCCGAGCCAGCCCACCAGCCCGCCCACCATCCGTCCGTCCAGATACGCGCCCGCGACGTAATTGCCTGAGTGCGCGAGCGCCATGAGGACGTCGGAGACGATCGGAGGCCCCGGCCGCTCCCAAACATCGGCGAAGAGCCGCTCCAGCGCGCGGAGGTCGTCGAGCTCCTTCAGCTCCGTGATCACTTGGGCTCCGAACTAGATGCCGGCGCGGCCGGCGAGCGGACCGGTGACGACCCCGGCGTTGCGAAGCGCGCGGCGCACTGCGGCTGCAATCGCGGCTGCGTCGTCCGAATCGCCGTGGATGCAGATGGTGTCGTATTGCCCGGACCGCGCCAGGCGTACGGCCTGCGCTGTCGCCGTGGCGACGTCGAGCACTGCCCCCGGTTGCGTGCGCGGGGCCAGGCTGCCGTCGGGCATGAGGAGCCGATCCGCGAATCCCTCCCGATACGCGGGGATGCCTGCTCGCCTGGCCGCGGCCAGCAGCTCAGTGCCCGGCTGTCCCATCAAGCCGACCTCGTGAGCCTTGGCGACACGGGCCACGGCGTCCGCCGCGGCGGGGTCCTGCTGGCAGCGGTGATAAAGGGCGCCGTGCGCCTTGACGTAGGCGATGGGCACGACCGCCGCCAGACCGGCCACCTGGAACGTGACGAGCGCTTCGATGTCGTCGGCGGAGAGTCCGAGCTCCCGGCGCCCGAATCCCTCGCGGTCGTCGTAGCCTGGATGTGCGCCAATCTCGATACCCAGGCGGCGACACAGAAGTGCGGTTGCAATAGTTATCGAAGCCGAGCCCGCGTGCACGCCGCATCCGACGTTGGCGCTGTCGATGTGGGGCAGGATCGCCGCTTCGGCGCCGGCGCCCTCGCCGAGGTCCGAGTTGACGTTCAA
>DMCH01000080.1:60480-67181 GCA_003446775.1 Chloroflexota bacterium | reverse complement strand
TGTGCGTGGTGTCGCCGTGCAGCAGCTGGATGGCGTGGCCGACGATCGGCATCACCGCCTCCAGCGATTCGGAAGCCCCCTTCGGGCTGCCGGGGACGCTGATGATGAGGGTTCGCTTGCGGACGCCGGCGATCGAGCGTGAGAGCGCCGCCATCGGCGTGCTGCTCTCGCCTGCGCGCCTCATCGCCTCACCGATTCCGGGCACCTCGTAATCGAGGATCGTGGACATGGCCTGGGGCGTGACATCGCGTGGACCGAGCCCGGTACCACCCGTGGAAACCACCAGGTCGACGCCCCGCGCGACCGCGCTGCTCACCGCCTCGTAGATGCGTTCGGCCTCATCGGGCACGACCTCCGGGCCGCCCACCTCGAATCCGGCCCGGCTCAGAAGGCTGACCAATACGGGGCCGCTTTTGTCTTCACGCTTGCCGTGAAACGCGCCGTCGCTGATGGTGATGACGTGGGCCGTGCTCACTTCGCCGCTCTGCCGGCCGCGCGCTTCCACGTTCCCGAGCGGCCGCCGGACTTCTCGAGCAGGCGCACCGATTCGAGGGACACGCCCCGCTCGATGCTTTTGGTCATGTCGATGAGCGTGAGCCCCGCCACGGCCGCGGCGGTGAGCGCTTCCATCTCGACACCGGTCTGACCCACCACTCGCGCTCGAGCCAGCACACGCACGCCGCCCTTGATAAATTCGAAATCGACATCGACTCTCGCCAGCGGGAGCGGGTGAGTCAACGGGATCAGCTCCGACGTGCGTTTGGCGGCCATGATGCCGGCGATCCGGGCGACCTGCAGGGCATCGCCCTTCGGGGTCACCTCACGCACCGCCCTGAGGGTGGCAGGAGCCATGCGCACGACGCACTCCGCAAGCGCCTCGCGCGACGTGACCGGCTTGTCCGCGACGTCGACCATGCGCGCCGCCCCGCTCGCATCGAGGTGCGTCAGCCGTTTTGCCACTCGCTCAGGATATTCGCCAGATGCAACCGATCGACGGCGTCCTGTTCGACTACGGCCAGACGCTGGTCACTTTCGCCTACCCCAAAGCAGAGCTGCTCGAGGTCATTGGCAATTTCCGGCCGACCATCGAAGAGGTGTCGGGCACGTCCGCCCCTTCGCCCGAGGTCATCCTGGAGCAGGTGTTCATGCCCCTCGAGCAATACGTTTCGAGCGAGAGTGAGGACGAGGTCGACTGGCTCGAGGCGACCAGGGCGTCCTGGGAGCGCGCCGGCCTTTCGTTGCCGGACGGCCTGCTCTACGAGATCGTCGATGCGGAGCAGATGTGCTGGGATCGGATCGTGCAGGTCGATCCTGAGGCGCTGCAGGTGCTCTCGCTGCTGCGTTCTCGCGGCGTCAAGCAGGGCATCTGCTCCAACGCGCCCTTTCCTCCCGAGATGATGCGGCGGCAGGTGGGCTCCAACGGGATCGGCGAGCTGATGGACGGGATCGTCTTCTCGAGCATGGTCGGTCGTCGCAAGCCGGCGCCCGAGATGTATCGCGCGGCGCTCGATGCCATCGGCGTCGCGCCGGAGCGGGTTTTGTTCGTCGGCAACCGCCTGCGCGAGGACTATGACGGGCCTCGATCGCTGGGCATGCAGGCCGTCCTCTATTCGGCCCACAACTCAGAGGCGGCCCCGGCCGGGATTCGATCAATCGCGAGGCTCGGCGAGTTGCCTCAACTGCTGTGATCACCCCACGAAATCTGCGAAATCGCCCACCCCACGAAATCTGGCGATTTCGCGGGGGCCCCGGTCGCGGGGGCCCCGAGTGAAGAAGCGGCCGGGTCCGCTATGGCTCCTGTTCTACGGCCGCCAGCGGCGCGGCGTGCCTTGGCTCTTGATCGCGGTGATCGTCAGTGTCGTTTTGCTGGCGCTGACCTTTGCGGTGCCCGGAGCCGCGGACATGTGGAGGTCGGTCGCGCCCGTCATCCTCGGGGTCTTGTTGCTGGTCGCGATCGTGGCTGCGATCGCGGCGATCTTGCGGCCGCGCCGGCGCTGACCGAGCGGGCCGACGCTGCCCTCGCCGCGATCAACACTGCCGCCGCGCCCGCCCCGACCCCGTTGTCGATGTTGACGACCACGAGCCCGGTCGAGCACGACTGGAGCATCGTGCCGAGCGCAGCTTCACCTGCGCCGCCCCGACCATAGCCGGTGGAGACCGGGAGACCGATCACCGGGACGCCGACGAGCCCCGCCACCAGGCCCGGCAGCACGCCATCCATGCCCGCGGCCACGACGATCACGTCAGCGCCCCATTCCATGACCTGTGCCAGCGGACCGACGAAGCGATGGAGGCCGGCAACCCCCAGGTCCGCCTCGAGCCGGGCACCCAGGCCGCACGCCTCTATCACCATCAGCGCCTCTTCCGCCACCGCCACGTCCGACGTGCCGGCCGTGAGCAGGCCGACCTTGCCGTCGAGTGTCTCTGGTTCAAACCCCGGACGGAGAACGCGGGCTGAGCTCGCATAGTCGACGACGCTCATCTGCGCCGCGCCGGCCGCCTGGCCAAGGGCGGCACGATGCTCGGAGGTCAGGCGGCTGATCAGACCCTGACCCTGGCGCTCAGCCAGGGCAATCGTGAGCCTGGCCGCCTCGGCGGGAGCCTTGCCTGTGGCCAGGACGACCTCGGGGATTCCGCGCCGCATGAAGCGCCCAAGGTCGAGCCTCGCGCGACCGCCGAGCTCCTCCAGCTGGACGCTCCGCAACTCGGCCAGGGCTTCGTCCTCTGTAAGCTCGCCCGCCACCAGCCGGCGGAGGACGTCCTTCAAAGCCCCGTGAGGACCTCGCGCATGCGCTGCCAGTGCGTGCCCGCCCAGTAGATGCGGCCGCATTCGGGGCATTCCGAGTACCGCGATTGGGTCTTGCGCACGTAGGGCGGCACACGCTCGGCCACCGTCGAAGCCACTCGCGCCTGCAGCTCGGAGTTGCATTCGATGCAGCGAGTGAGCGCTTCCTTGAGCTCCAGCCCAAGCTCCTTGAACACCTGCCGGAGCTGGGCGGTCACCTCATCGTCGCGGATCAGGATGGCGCGCACGACGCCGGTCTGGATCACGCGCCGCTTGGTCAGGTCCCGGTCGCGGGTCAGAAGCACGCGGCTTTCGGCCGCCGCCTCGCGAACCAGCTCGGCGTCGTCGATTCGAGGGTGGTACGAGGCGTCGTAGCCCAGCGCGCGCAGCCAGCGCGCGAGCCGCCCGACGTTGCAGTCGGCGAGGAACCTGGGCTTCACTGGTGCCAATCTTAGAATCGAAGTGTGGCCACGATGGACGATCTCATGACCGCCCTGCGCAGGGAGGCGGGCTCATGCTACTCGTGGTCGAACGGGCCGCACGATCGCTATGCGGCGCACAGCCACCCGTACGAGAAGGTGCTGTACTGCGTCGACGGCTCGATCACGTTCGTCATGGAGCGGGAGGGGCGGCAGCTCGGGCTGAAGGCCGGCGACCGCATGGTGCTGCCCGCCGGCACCCAGCACTCGGCGATCGTGGGGCCCGCGGGCTGCACGTGCATCGAGGGCCAGCGTTAAGCCGATGTCCACCGACGCGTGCGGCGTAAGATGCCCTGAGCGATGAGCATCATCGAGTTCATCCGCGATCGGGCCCGCTTCTACAACTGCCCGGTGTGCGGGCGCAGCTTGAAAGGCTGTGACATCCAGGTCCTCAGTCACGAGGAGGAACGGTTCCACCTGCAGGTCACGTGTGGGCAATGCCAGGTCACCTTCATAGTGGTCCTGGCCGTCGCCGGCGCCGCGGTGGACGAGATCGAGACCGTCGAGGCCGCAGCCCTAGTGGAGTCAGCGCCGACCCGCGAGCCGATCAGCGTCGACGAGATCCTCGACCTTCACCTCTACCTGAAGAATTTCCAGGGCACGTTGAAGGAGCTCATCCACCAGCCCGACCACAGCCGGGGCTGATCGGGGCCCGAGGGCCCGCACTTGAAGCGAATTTTTCTCGACGACGCCGGCGGCGCGCCCATTCTTGCCGAGGTCACCGCTGCCCTTCGCGACCTCCCGGATGGCAACCCATCGAGCCCCCACGCCGAAGGCCAGGCCGCACGCGCAGCGCTCGATCGCGCTCGCGACCTCACCGCACAAGCGCTCGGCGCAGGCCGCACCGAGATCACTTTCACCGCCTCGGGCACGGAAGCCGTGAACCTGGCCTTGTTCGGCGCGGCACGGCGGATGCCGGCGTCTGGCACGATCCTGACCTGGGCGGCCGAGCACCAGGCGGTTCTGGGCGCCGCGCGCCGTCTCCAGGCCGAGGGTCATCGCGTGCACGTCGCTCCCGTGGATCACGTGGCTCGCGCCGATCCCGACGCCATCGCCCCCGGCACCACGCTGGTCTCCATCGGTCTCGCCAACAACGAGGTCGGCACCCTGCAGCCGGTGCGTGAGGTGATCGACCGTGCCCACGAGCACGGCGCCCTTGTGCACGTGGATGCATGCGCCGGACCCCGATGGATACCAATTCCCGACGGCGCGGACCTCGTGTCCTTCAGCGGCCACAAGCTTGGCTCCGGCCGCGGCGGCGCGCTGTACGTCAAGGACGGCGTGCGCATCGATCCGCTGCTTTACGGAGGCCCGCAGGAATGGGGACGGCGGGCCGGGCACGAGGACGTCGCCTCCGCGCTCGCGTTTGCATACGCAATCTCGGTTTGCGCGCGCGAACGCGAGGCACTCGCGAGCGCTGCGCGCACCCAGTCGGCCGCCCTTCGCAGCCTTCTCGCCGAGCTCGGAGGGGAGCTGACGGGCGCGCTCGAGCGGCTGCCCAACTTCGCGAGCTGCGCGTTCGACGACCGCAAGGGCGAGGACATGCTGTTGGCGCTCGACATCGCCGGCATTGCGGCGTCGAGTGGCTCCGCGTGTGCCTCCGGCTCGCTCGATCCATCTCATGTCCTCCTCGCGATGGGCCTGAGTCTGGACGTCGCGCTCGGCAGCCTCCGGCTGACGACCGGGTACGCGACCACCGACGAAGAGATCGCGCGCGCGCGCGACGTCCTATCCAGCGCCCTCACCCGCAGCGCCGCCCGTGCCTAGTCTCGAAGAGGAGCTCGCCGCCCGACTCGCCCGAGGCGAGGAGGTGATCCTGGCGACGGTGATCAAGCTCGATGGCGAGCCGCCTTCGAGAACCGGCGCCAAGGTCTTGCTGTCGCGAACCGCCCCGCTCGCGGGCACTCTGGGCTGCAGCGAGTTCGACGCCGCTGCCCTCGAGGACGCGAGCCGGGTGGCGGACGCGGGCGCTCCCCAGCTCCGCACCTACCGCCACGACCTCGGCTCGATCGACGTCTACCTGGAGCCGCATGCGCCTCCGCCAACGCTGGTGGTGTTCGGCGCCACTCCAGTCGCGAGAGCCCTGATGAGCCTGGCCTCGGAGCTGGGCTTCAGGCCGTTGTTGGTCGAGACGCGGCCGCAGCGCCTGACCGGCGGTGACTGGCCGCCGGCGATCACCGACCTCGAACGCCTCGACGCATTACTCGGCCCCGACGTCTACGCGGTGCACACCGACCACGACGCACCCGACCTGGTGCAGTCGCTGGAGGTCCTCCTGCCCAAGAGCCCCCGCTTCATCGGCCTGGTCGGAAGCCGGCGCCACACCGGCCATCACCTGGAGGCCTTGCGTGCCCAGGGCGTCGATGAGGACGTGATCGGGCGCATCCAGAGCCCGGTCGGCCTGGACATCGGCGCCCTCACGCCCAGTGAGATCGCGTTGTCCATCCTGGCGGGGCTCGTCGCCAAGCGGCGCGGCCGCGACGGAGGCTGGCTGCAGGACCGCGACTAGGCTGCACGCCCGCTCGTTAACAGCGCTGGAGGCGCGTACCCCCGACCGCATAATCATTGCCCGTGTCGATTCAACCCGGAACCAGGCTGGGCCAGTACGAGGTCCAGGACCTCATCGGCGAAGGTGCCATGGGCGTCGTCTACCGCGCCTATCACGTGCAACTCGAGCGCACCGGCGCGGTCAAAGTCCTGCAGGGTATGGCGCCCGACACTGACTCGACCGCGCGTTTCCGTCATGAGGCCCAGGCCATCGCCCAGATGCGCCACCCCAACATCGTCAACGTGTTCGACTTCGGCGAGTACGAGGGGACGCCCTACATGATCATCGAGTACGTCCCCGGCGGCAGCCTTGCGAGCCGGATGAAGCAGGGATCGATGGAGACTGCTGCTGTGCTCAAGTACCTGCGCGGCATGGCCGCGGGCCTCGACTATGCCCACTCGCTGGGAATCGTCCACCGTGACGTGAAGCCCGCCAACGTCCTGCTCGAAAAGGACGAAAGCCCGGTCATCGCCGACTTCGGCCTGGTCAAGCTCATGCAGTCGACGTCGCTGAAATCGATGACCGGCGTCACCACCGGCACGCCCGCGTACATGTCGCCGGAGCAGGTGACCGGAAGCAAGGTCGGACCTCCGGCGGATCGCTACTCGCTGGCGACGATCGCGTACGAAATGCTCACCGGCTCCATCCCGTTCGACGGCGAAGGGTTGATGGAGGTGCTGTATGCGCAGGTCCACCGCGACCCGCTGCCGCCCAGCGCTCGCAACAGCTCGCTCAGCCCGCAGGTCGACGCGGTGGTCATGCGCGGCCTGGCCAAAGACCCGGCCGCCCGATGGGAAAGCTGCACCGCGTTCGTCGACGCACTGGCCGCGGCGCTGGCCGGAAAAACCGATCCGGCTATGGCCCGGACGCTGGTGATGACGCCGGCGGT
>DMCH01000080.1:58977-60176 GCA_003446775.1 Chloroflexota bacterium | reverse complement strand
AGCCGGTGGCCAAAAAGAAATCACGCAAGGGATTGATTGCGGCGATCGCAGCGGTCCTGGTCGTGCTTCTCGTCCTTCTCATCGGCGGAGTGCTCCTGGTCGCCGCGGCGAGGCCAACGCTTTCGCTGTCCGCGTCAACGGTAAGAGCGGGTGACACCGTGGTCGTGAACGCCAGCCACCTGCCTGCCAACCAGAACGGGGAGATCCAGTTGCTCAGCACCGTTCACACATTTCCATTCCACGCCAGCCCCAGCGGCGACGTCAGCGTCTCCATCCGGGTCCCACTGAACATCGGCGCCGGCGATCACACCGTGAGGCTTTGCTGGAACGCGTCTTGCCGCGCCTCCGTGACGCTACACGTGATCGGACCGGTGGCGTACGCGACTCCCTCGCCCGGCGCCAGCCCAAGCCCTGGCGCGACTCCGGGCCACAGTCCGACTCCGAGCGGGGGTTCTTCTCCCAGCCCCATCGCAAGCCCAATCCCAACCCCGAAGCCGACCCCGCCTCCGCCAACTCCCAACCCCTACATCGTCCTCGTTTCGGTGTCCGCCACCGGCAGTACTACCGTCGTGTTTCACTACTTCTACGCCGGGTCCGCTGCCATGAGCGTCTGCCAGAACGGCACGTGCCACGGAGCCGGATCGGTATCGGTCGCTCCAGGTAGCAGCACCACGGTGACCTTCAAAACACCCCTTGGCATCCTGCCGTCGACACCGCTGACAACTGAGTACGCCTACGTCACCGCCAACTCATTGAGGTCGAACACAGTGGTCGTCGGAGCCTAGGCCCTAGAACACTTCGGCGGCGATAAGGTCGTCGAGCGTTTCCCGACGCCGCATCACGGTGGCGCGGCCATCGGCCAGCATGAGCACCTCCGGTCGCGGTATGCCGTTGTAGTTGCTCGCCATCGACAGGCAGTACGCACCCGCGGCGGGAACCGCGATGACATCGCCCGCCTTGAGCTCAGGCATCTCGATGTCCGTGATGAGGATGTCCGTCGACTCGCAGTACTTGCCGGCGATCGTCACCTTGCCGTCGGGCGAGCGCTCGGGGTCGGAGGCGAGAAACGCTTCGTACCGCGCGCCGTACAGCTTGGGCCTGATGTTGTCGCCCATGCCTCCGTCCACCGCCACGTAACGACGAACTCCGGGGATGTCCTTGATCGAGCCGACGGTGTACAGGGCCATGCCGGCGGGGCC
>DMCH01000080.1:50806-58646 GCA_003446775.1 Chloroflexota bacterium | reverse complement strand
CGCGCGCAGCCCGCCTCGAGTGCGGACCGGATGGTCTCGACGAAATGACGCGGGGTGGGAGGGTCGTCGTCACGCGTGTAAGCGATGCCCAGGCCGCCACCCGCGCCGAGCTTGCGTGGCTCGAATTTCAGCTCGTCGCGAAGGCGGACGACGAGGTCGAGCATGATGTCCATCGCCTGCTCGTAAGCGCCGAGAGCAAAGATCTGCGAGCCGATGTGCGAGTGCAGGCCGATGACCTCAAGGCGCGGATGCCGCAGTGCTTCGCTGATCGCCTTGAACGCCGCCCCCGACTCGATCGAGAAGCCGAACTTCGAGTCCAGCTGCCCCGTCGAGATATGGGCATGGGTGTCCGGCTTCACCCCGGGCGAGATGCGCAGCATGACGGGCGTCCGCTTGCCCTCGGGCACGATGTCGCGAAGCAGCTCGAACTCGTACGCGCCGTCGATGACGATCGTGGCGCCGGCGCGATACGCGGCCTCGAGGTCTTCGCGGCTCTTGTTGTTGCCGAGAAAGTGGATGTGGTCGCGTTTCGATCCGGACTTCAGCGCGAGGTTGAGCTCACCCGCCGACACGACATCCAGTCCGAGGCCCTCTTCTTCGACGATGCGGAGGAATCGTGGCGACGCGAATGCCTTGGCCGAATAGAGGACCTGGCCGGCCGAGCCCATGGCCGCCACGTATTCAGACGCGCGCTGGCGAACCGTGGCCTCGTCGTACACGTAAAGAGGAGTGCCGTGCTGGTGCGCGAGCTCGACCAGGTCGCAGCCGCCCACCTCCATGTGGCCGGCGGCATTGACCCGGTATGTGACCGGGAAGAGCAAACCCTAGATCGCTAGTTGGGGCTCGAGCCGCAGGAGCCGCACGCGCCTCCGCAGCAGCCACCGCCGCCCTGCGGGGTCCCGAAATCGGCGGCCGAAGACGGTTCGCCGCCCGCCACCGCGAAGCTCGAAACCAGCACCCTGGTCTTGGTCGACTCGCAGGACGGGCAGATCTGGCCGCTGTCCCGCTCAGCGAACCTGGTCAGGACTTCGAACTTCCCGGAGCAGCTCTCGCACCGATACTCGTAGATGGGCATCTCAATGAACGATTCTAAGCTGGATCAGCTCGTCCGATTGATCTCGGCGTGGCCTGGGCTCATGGCGCGCCCTGACCGGGCGCTGGTCGACGATGGCCTCGTCCTCCTCGAATACCTCGGCGCGGCGCACCGCCTGGTCGACGTCGGGTCCGGCGCGGGCCTGCCGGGCATCCCGATCAAGATCGCCCGGCCCGACTTAGACGTGACGCTGATCGAATCCGACCAGGCCAAGGCCGCCTTCCTCGTCCACGCCTGCGCCGCGCTGGGCCTCGAGCATGTCGAGGTGGAGGCGCGGCGCGCCGAGGAGGCCGGCCGCGATCCCAGGCTCAGGGAGGCCTTCGACATCGCGGTCGCGCGCGCGCTGGCGCCGCTGCCGGTGTTGGTCGAGCTGTGCCTGCCGCTGGTTCGGGTCGGAGGCCGGCTGCTCGCGCAAAAGACGGAGGCCGAAGATCCTGCTGCTGCGGCTCGCGCGATCCAGTTGCTCGGCGGCGAGCTGTCCGCCGTCAAGGCGGCGCCGTCCGCGGCGCGCGGCGCGGGCACGGTAGTCGTCATCGACAAGGTTCGGCCGACGCCTGCGCTCTACCCACGCCGCGCCGGCGTCCCGGCCCGCAAGCCTCTGTAAATAGAAGCGGCGCGGGGGGAAGGAGAACCCCACGAACTCAGAGGCTCACGCCGTGAGTTCGCGGGGACCCCTTTAAAACCCGCGCCGCAATCGGTGACGACGGCGTGATCGTTAGGTCAGGACTGCTTTGCCGCCGGCCTGGACCGTCTTGAGGCTGGTGAGGGCCAGGTTCTGCACGGCGGTCGGAAGCGCCGCGTACTGCAGAGACGTGCCGTCCGACTGGCCGTCGGTGACAAGCCACTTGAACAGGTACACCACGGCCCTGCCCTTGGCGGGGTCGGTGTACGCGGTGTACAGGAATACCCAGCTGAAAGCCGTGATCGGGTACGACGTGGCGCCCGGCTCGTTCGTGATTGAGAAGTTGGTCGGGCTCACGCTGGTGTTGTGCGACGCGGCCGCGGTCGCGCCCGCGACGCTCGCCTGCACGAAGTTGCCGTCGGCGTTCTTGAGGTATGCCTGGCTCATGTTTGCCTGCACGACGTACGCCAGCTCGTTGTAGCCGATGGCACCCGCCGTGGAGGTCACGGACTGCGCGACGCCGGCGTTCTGCGCGGAGCCGATGCCGACCGGCCACGAAACCGCCTTGGCGACGCCGACTTTACTCTTCCATTCGTCGGAAACCTTGGCGAGGTAGTCGGTGAAGTGGTAGGTCGTGCCGCTGCTGTCGGCGCGGTGTACGACCTGGATTGCGCTGCTCGGAAGGGTCACGCCCGAGTTCAAGGCCGCGATCGCGGGGTCATTCCACTTCGAGATGTGACCCAGGTAGATGTTGGCGAGAGTTGGACCGTCGAGCTGCAGCTTGCTGACCCCGGACAGGTTGTACGTGACCGCGATCACGCCCAGGGTGGTCGGCACCTGCACCATCGCCGCCGCGCCACCTGGGACCTTGGCCTGGTCTGCAGCGCTCATCGGCACGTCACTGGCGCCGAAATCGACCGTACCCTTTTGGAAAGCCGAGATGCCTCCGCCGGAGCCGATCGCCTGGTAGTTGACCGTCACCTGCGGGTACTTCGCCGCGTAGTCGAAGAACGCTTTGGTGTAGAACGGCGCCGGGAACGTCGCGCCGGCGCCGGTGAGAGACCCACTCCCTACGTCGACCGGCGAGCCTGTGCCCGTGTTGCCGCACGCGGCGGCGAACATGGCGGCCGCAATGCCGACGAGGGGTGCCCGCCTCAATCGTCTGCCTGCGAACATCAAACCTCCTCGACAGCTTGAACGAGCGCCGCAACCGACAGACCCGCCTGCCTTACGCTTAGCTCGGGTGGTTACGGCGTGAAACTGAGCTTGATCCCGCGTGAACGGCGCTTCTATGAGCTGTTCAGGCGGCAGGGCACGCTGGTCAGGGAGACGCTGACCGAGCTCAGCAATGTGCTGCAGGAGGGTCGAAACCGGCATTCCCGCCTGCGCGAGCTCGAGCACACATGTGACGACGTCACGCACGACATCTACAGCCTGACTAATCTCACGTTCACGACACCCATTGAGCAGGGCGACATATTGCTCTTGGCCCACGCACTCGACCAGGTCGTCGACCTCGCCGAAGAGGTCTCAGACAAGATCGACCTCTACGAGATCGTCTCGATCACCGATTCAGCCAAGCGTTTGGGCGAATGCCTCGCGAAAGCGGGCATCGAGTTGGGGAAGGCGCTGGACATGCTGGAAGACTTCAACGGCATAGACCCGGTGCTTCAAGAGATTCATCGGCTCGAAAACGAGGGCGATTCGATCAATCGAGTTGCACTTCAGACGCTTTTCGAAACCAACCACCAGAACCCTGCCGACGTCATCAAGTGGAAGGATCTCTACTCGCTGCTGGAATCGACTCTTGATGAGTGCCAGTCTGTGGCGGAAATCATCGAGACGATCGCCATCAAGAACGCGTAATCGGAATGACCTCATGAGGCTCTTGAGCGGCGAGGACTGTGGGGCGCCGATCGTCGAGGACATCGAGACGGTAACCGACTCCGCGAAGAGTGGTCACGCGTAATCCGCTCCCCTCCAATTTTGGTCGAAGCCATGCCACGTGAACGTCGACAGTCTTCGGTTCACCGACGAAACGGGAGCCCCAGGCGCCAGCCAGGATCCGATCTCGACTTAAAACCACCCCCGCGTTCTCCATCAGTACTCTGAGCAAGTCGAATTCGCGCGGCGTCATCTGTAGTTCACAGCCTTCGACCTCAGCGCGCCGAGCGCTGACGTCGAGCCGCAGACGACCAATCTCGACACGAGAGTTAGATCGCCCGGTAGTCCGATTTCTGATGAGAGCGCGCACCTGGGCGCAAACCAACGCCAGCCCACTCCCCGAAGGCAACCACGCATCCGCGCCAATCGCGAGACAGGTCGCAGCCACGCGCTCGTCCGCACCGACTATCAAGAGTGACGCCGCGGTCGCTCTACGGACTGCTGCGGTCGCATCGATCAGGTCAGCACCATCCAGCACGACCGCATCGGCGGATGGCTCGCGAAGCAGCCCGCTCGCCTGCCGGTGCCACACAACATCGACATTTTCGGGCGCCAGTTGGTTCTTGAGGTGAGTGGCCAGGCTAGCCGCAGGGCCAATCACCACCACGCGGACCCGGCTGGCCTCAGTACTTGGAGACGTTCAATTCCTCCACATGGCCAGTGGCCAGGTAGACCACCCGCTCGCAGATGTTGGTGGCTCGGTCGGCAATTCGTTCCAGGTTGTGGGTGACCCAGATCATGTAGGTGGCCTCGGTTATGCGCCTAGGGTCGGAGACCATCATTGAGATCAGCTCCTGGTAAGCACGGTCGTACAAGGCGTCGATCTCATCATCTTCTCGGCACACAGCGCGAGCGGCTTTGACGTCGCGCTTGTTTAGGGCTGCCAGGGCGCGGCCGACCATTGAGATGGTGAGAGAGCCCATATCACCGATGACCGCCGGTACCGACAGGGACGGATTAGGACCAAGCATCAAGGTCACCTTTGCGATTCCCTCGGCGTGATCTCCCATTCGTTCCAGCTCAGAGATCACGTAGAGGGCGGCCACCATCCACCTGGCGTCGGCAGCCTCGCTGCCTGCCAATCGAGGGGTGATCTGCTCTTCGAGCTGGTAGCGGAGGCGGTTGATCTCCAAATCTCCCCGTACCACCTTGTCCGCCAGCGCCAGATCGTGCCTATCCAGCGCGATCAAGGCATCGGTCAGCGCCATCCCGACCAGGCGCCCTAACTCCAGCAGCACGTCGTCGGTCACTCCCAGAATGTTAGGGGCAGCTTTAACGACGCCTTAACCTAAGCCTCTTTAGCCTTCACCCCGGAGGAATAAGATGAAACTGATCCCACTACCCCGAGGGCAGCGGTTCTTCGAGCTGTTTCGGAAGCAAGGAGACCTGGTCAGCGAGACGCTCACAGAGCTGAGCAAGTCTCTTCTGGAGGGCAGAAGCCGCCACGCCCGCCTGATTGACCTCGAGCACGAGTGCGACGAGGCAACCCACCAAATTCACAACCTCGTCAACAGCACGTTTGTCACGCCACTCGACCAGGAGGACATCCTGCTGCTCGCGTCCAGCCTGGACGACGTTGTCGACCTGGCCGAGGAGACCGGCGACAAGATCGACCTCTACCGGATCCAGACCATTTCCGATCCGGCCAAGCAGATGGGGGAATACCTGGCCAAAGCGGGTATCGAGATCGCCGCCGCGCTCGACCAGCTGGAAGGGTTCGCCAAGCTAAAACCCCACAGGCTCGAAATACACAGACTTGAAAACGAGGGCGACCGGCTCACGCGCGCAGCGATCGGAGAGCTGTTCTCGACAGTCCGTGACCCGTCCGAACTGGTGAAGTGGAAGGACATCTACGACGTGCTCGAAGCCACCATGGACGCTTGCGAGCACGCCGCCAATGTCATGGAGACGATCGCAATCAAGAATGCCTGAGACTGCGCCCCTCCTGTGGGCCACGATCGCCGTCGCTGTTCTGTTCGATTTCACCAACGGTTTCCACGACACCGCGAATGCGATCGCCACGTCGATCTCAACTCGCGCCCTCTCGCCTCACGCCGCAGTCGGGCTCTCGGCCGTGTTCAACCTAATCGGTGCGGTAGTCACTGTCGCCTTCTTCCAGGCGAAAGTCTCTAACACCATCGCGAGCACGCTCGCGATCAAGCCGGGCCTCGTGGTCGTGATGGCGGCCCTGATCGGCGCGATAGCCTGGAACCTCATCACCTGGTACAGCGGGCTGCCGAGCAGTTCGACGCACGCGCTCATCGGAGGCCTCTGTGGCGCGGGCATTGCGGCGGCGGGTGGCCTGGGCGGGGTGAAATGGGCGGCACTTGGCAAACAGATAGCGAGCCTAGTCATCTCGCCACCCCTGGGTTTCCTGGCCTCAGCGATCTTTGCGATCCTACTGATCCTCGTCGTACACCGCCTGCAGCTCCGACCAGCTCCCGTCAACCGCACATTCCGCCGGCTACAGATTCTGACTTCCGCGTTCCTCTCGTACTCGCATGGCGCCAACGACGCGCAGAAGACCATGGCCGCGATCACACTGGCCTTGATCGCATCGGGCAACCTAACCAAGTTCCAGGTCCCCCTCTGGGTGGTCTTCCTGTCCGCCGCGACCATCGCCTTCGGTACCTACGCCGGCGGCTGGCGCATCATCCGAACTTTGGGCTGGAGCATCATCAAATTGGAGCCGGCAACTGGCCTGGCCGTTCAGCTCATGGGAGCGACCGTCATCCAGGGCGCGACCCTGATCGGTCTGCCCGTGAGCACGACCCATGTGATCACAGGGTCAGTGATGGGAGTCGGCGCGAGCCGGAAGCTCTCAGCCGTGCGTTGGGGACTCGGTGCCAACATCGCCGCCGCTTGGCTCGTGACGATCCCGGCAGCGGCGGTCATTTCATGGGTCGCGTTCGCCATCCTTCACACGGCGGGCGTGCGCGGTTAGCCGAAACGGACTCGGCGAACAAGACAACTGTCTCGCGCGTTGTGTATAAAGGATGTCGCACAGCGCGCAGCGCAGGTAGACTCACACCATTACGTCGCCATCGGTTACATGAAGAGACTTACGCCCTAGCCCGCCGATCAAGCAGACGAAGGAGCAATGTTGGCCACCAAGATCCTCGAGTTGACCGATGTGAGTGTCATCCGCGCGGCGGGCGGCGTCGTCTACCGCACCGATCCATCAGGCGAGACAGAGCTCGCGATCATCCACCGCCCCACCTACGATGACTGGACCCTGCCCAAAGGCAAGGTCGAGCCGGACGAGACTCCGGAGGACTGCGCCTTGCGCGAGGTCCGCGAAGAGACAGGGTTTCGCTGCGAGATCGAGCGGCCACTCGGGTGCACCGCCTATGTCGATCGACGCGGCCGCGACAAGGTCGCCTGCTACTGGCTCATGGAGGCCAAGGGCGGACGCTTCAAGCCCGGAGTCGAGGTCGACAAGCTCGTTTGGCTGTCGGTGCCCGACGCGATCAAGCGCCTGACCTACCCTCGCGACCGGAAACTTCTAGAGACGCAGGATCTCCCCTAGGCTCCCCGCCACGCGGGGAGCTCCGGCCGCGCCCGCAGGGCGCCGCCGGTGTGGGGCGATCCGAGATCACGCTGGCCAATCGCCGCACTCGGTAAGCTGAATTCATGCAGACCCTGGCGACCGATCGCCTGGTCATTGCAGGCGTCGAGCTTCGATCCCGCCTGTTCCTCGGCACCGGCAAGTACGCCGACGACGAGACCATGCTCGCGGCGCTCGAGGCGTCGGGGTGCGAGCTCATCACGGTGGCGCTCCGCCGCCTCAACCTCGACGACCCCAAGAAAAAGACCCTCCTCGACGTCATCGATTGGAAGCGCTACCGCATCCTGCCGAACACCGCGGGCTGCCGTACCGCCGACGAAGCGATCCGCATCGCGCGGTTGGCGCGGTCGATGGGGCTTTCAGATTGGGTGAAGCTCGAGGTCATCCCCGACCCGCGCTACCTGTTCCCCGACCCCGAGGAGACGCTGAAGGCGGCCCGATCGCTGGTGACCGAAGGTTTCAAAGTGCTGCCGTACATCAATGCTGATCCTGTGCTTGCAAAGAAGCTCGAGGAAATCGGCACGGTTACCGTGATGCCATTGGGTTCGCCGATCGGGTCCGCCCAAGGACTGCAAACCCTCGAGCAGATCCGGATCATCATCGAGCAGGCGAA
>DMCH01000080.1:41193-50480 GCA_003446775.1 Chloroflexota bacterium | reverse complement strand
ATCGCGCTGGCGCAGGATCCCCAGCTGATGGCCGAGGCCATCGCGGGCGGCGTGGAAGCGGGGCGCAAGGCATATGCGGCAGGGCTCATCCCCAAACGCGAGCACGCCAGCCCGAGCTCGCCCACCGAAGGCATCTCGCCTTCGCGCTAGTCATCCCAGTCGCGATGGCTATCGTCACGACCGCGAGCGCCGGCATGAAGGCTGCCGGACGCGCCACGATCCTGCAGCTTCGCGCTCCCCTGTCGACCGCCAGCGCGACCGAGCAGGAGGCGACCGCGTTGGTGGCGACGTCGCCTGTGCCTGTCATCGTCAGCTCGCGATGTGACATCGCCCTGGCCGCCGGGGCCGCCGGCGTGAACCTGCCGGAGAACGACATCCCGGTCACGGCGGCTCGCGTGCTGATGGGCGAGCGGATGGTTGGTCGTTCGGTCCATTCGCTCGAGAGCGCGCTGCGCGCCGAGAGCGAAGGCGCCGACTATGTGATCTTCGGTTCGGTCTGGGCAAGCGCGAGTCATCCCGCTTCCATGCCCGCCGGAATCGAGGCCCTGGCTACGGTGGCTCACGCCCTGCGCATCCCGGTGCTTGCAATTGGCGGCGTGACCGAGCAGCGCATCGCGGAGTGCCGTGCGGCCGGAGCGGCCGGCTACGCCGCGATCGGCTTGTTCGAATGATCGCGGTGCAGGTCAACGGCCGGCGCGTGGAGCTCAACGGACCGACCGCGCTGCTCACCTACCTGGAAAAGCTGGGGGTCAGCGCGCGAGCAGTCGCCGTGGAGCTCAACGGCGAGATCATCGAGCGGTCCGCTTATGCGGACGCAAAGCTCGACGATGGCGATGTCGTCGAGATCGTGCGCATGGTCGGCGGTGGCGCGCCGTGAGCTAGCGGCTCTTCTCTCTGATCGCCGCCTCGGCCTCCGCGCGCTCATCCCACGGCTCGGCGCCCGCGGCCATCTGCATCGTGCGTTCATGGCCCTTGCCGGCCAGCAGCACGCTGTCGCCTGGCCTCGCGACCTCGATGGCCCGTTTGATCGCGGCGCGCCGGTCGAGCACGATCTCGTAGTCCATGCCAGGCGCCTTGCCGATGACCCCCGACTGCACATCCCTGGCGATCTCCGCCGGGTCTTCCCGGAGCGGGTCGTCGGTCGTGATGATGAAGAAGTCGGAAAGGTCGGCGGCCGCTTTGCCCATCCCAGGCCGGTCGTGATCGGAGCGCGCGGTCGACCCGAAGACGGCGATCAGCCGGCCGCGAGTGAAAGGACGTAGCTCCGCCAGCGCGCTCGCGAGCGCACCGGCCGAGTGCGCGAAGTCGATGAAGACGCTGAAGTCCTGCCCGAGGTCGACGCGCTCCAGCCGCCCGCGCACTCCATCGAAGCCGGCCAGTCCAGGACCGATCTCCTCGATGGGCACGCCCACCGCGAGGCAGACACCCGCGGCGCAGAGCGCGTTGTAGACGTTGAAACGCGCCGGCACGGCAAGCGACACCTCGGATTCGCCGAGTGGAGTCTTCAGCCGAAAGCGCGAGCCCGTCGCCGTCAGCGAGAGGTCGAGTGGGTGCAGGTCGGCGGCGGTGGTCATGCCGTAGGACCAGCGTCGGGAGATCGACCGCCGCGACAGCCGCTCGTAGCTGGGGTCGTCGCGGTTGAGCACGGCAGTCTTCTCGATCCCCTTGTCAGCGCCGCCCGCAGCCAGGTCGATGAGTCGAGCTTTCGCTTCGAGGTAGTCCTCCCAGGTCGCGTGGTAGTCCATGTGGTCGTGGCCGACGTTGGTGAAGGCGGCGACGTCGAAGTCGCACGCGCCCACTCGATCCTGCACCAGCGCATGTGAGGTGGTTTCGATGACGGCGCACCTCACGCCTGCGTCCGCCATACGACGAAGCCATTCCTGCACCTGCGGTGCCTCGGTCGTCGTCTGCCCGCTCGTGTTGTCGGTCTCGGCGCCGCGCACCGAGAATGCCACCGTGCTCATGGCGCCGGCGACGATGCCCGCGGCCATCAACACATGCTCGGTCATGTGCGTCACGGTCGTCTTGCCGTCGGTGCCGGTGATCCCCGCCACATACAAATGACGCGAGGGCCGTCCGTAGAACTCCGCGGCCACCTCGGCGAGGCCCGTGCGAGTCGACGGGAGTCTCAACACAGGCGTGCCGGGCCGGACGTCAACCGGACGGTCGACGGCGACCGCTGCGGCGCCCGCGGCGACGGCGCCGCCCAGGTACGAGTGACCGTCCGAATTGATTCCTTTCACAGCCACGAACAGGTCGCCAGGCTTCACCTCCCGGGAGTCGTATGCGATCCCGCTGATCTCCACATCGGCATTGCCTTCAAGCACGGCCCCGGGCACGCCGCGCGCCAGGTCTTCGAGCCTCATATCTGACTCGCAGCATAATCGGCACGTGATTGCGGAAATCGGGGGGCACAGGTTCGACTGGGGCAGCCGGACCTACGTGATGGGAATCGTGAACGTAACGCCCGATTCGTTCAGCGGCGATGGCCTCGGACATGATCTCGAGGCTGCGGTGGCGCAGGGCCTACGCATGGTCGGAGAAGGAGCTGAGCTGCTCGATGTGGGCGGCGAATCCACACGACCCGGGCACGTTCCCGTCAGCACGGACGAGGAGATCGCGCGGACCGAGGAGGTCGTCAGGCGCCTGTCGAGGGAATCAAACGTTCCGGTCTCGATCGACACGTACAAGCTCGACGTCGCGGTCGCGGCGGTGGCGGCGGGCGCCACCATCGTCAACGACGTTTGGGGGCTGACGCGTTCGCCCGGTTTGGCCGAGCTCGCGGCGCGTCACGACTGCGCCCTGGTGCTCATGCACAACCAGGACGGCACCGAGTACGCGGGCGACATCATGAGCGAGGTCAAGCGGTTTCTCCGGGCTTCGGTCGACGCCGCCGGGGCGGCAGGCGTCCGGCGGGAGCGCATCCTCATCGACCCCGGCATCGGCTTCGGAAAGACGGCGGACCAGAACTGGGAGGTCATGCGCCGGCTGGTGGAGCTTCGTGACCTCGGCCAACCGGTTCTCATTGGAACCTCGCGGAAGTCTTTCATCGGCAAGCTCCTCGACGTGCCGGCCGATGAGCGCCTGGCGGGCACCGCGGCCACGGTGACCGCGGCGATCCTGCGGGGGGCAGACGTCGTGCGGGTCCACGACGTGCGCGAGATGATGCGGGTCGCTCGCGTCGCAGATCGTATGAAGTGAGGGGTCCTCGCGAACTCAAGGCGAAGCCTCTGAGTTCGTGGGGCAAAACCGTCGCGTACCTCGGGCTGGGCTCGAACCTCGGGAGACGTGATCGCAACCTCTCGGCTGCGCGCCGGCGGCTGCGTCAAAAGGGAGCGCGCATCGTGCGTCGTAGTCGCATCATCGAAACCGAGCCGTGGGGCGTGACCGATCAACCCAAATTTCTGAACCAGGTCCTCGAGGTGGAGTGGCAGGGATCGCCTCGTCAGCTGCTGCGCGCGGCCAAGGCCATCGAGGGCGAGGGCGGACGCAAATCGACACGCCGCTGGGGCCCACGCGTGATCGACGTGGACATCCTCCTGTTCGGTAGCGAGCGCGTTTCCGAGCCGGACCTGGAGATCCCTCACCCGCGGATCGCGGAGCGACCCTTCGTCTTGGACGGCCTCAAAGAGCTTGGAGTGGGGCCGCTGATCAGGTCGGGCGGGCGTTCGTGAACCGGTAGCCGATGCCCGGCACGGCGAGGATGTAGTAAGGCCGTGAGGGCTGGCCCTCGATCTTGCGGCGCAGGTTGCGAATGTGGACGTCGATGACGCGTGTCTCGATCGGATACTCGTAGCCCCATATGGAGTTGAGGATCTTCTCGCGACTCAGCACCCTGCCGGCGTTGCTGGCCAGGAACGTCAGCAGGTCGAACTCGGTGTGGGTCAGCTCGACCTCCTGCCCCGCCCGGTAGATACGGCGCTCGTTGACGTCGATGACGAGGTCGCGGAACTCGAGGCGGTTGCGCGTAGCCTCAGTCGACTCCATACGCATCCGGCGCAAATGGGCCGCGATCCGCGCCGCGAGCTCGCGCAGGCGGAGCGGCTTGACCACGTAATCGTCCGCGCCGATCTCGAGCGCGACCACGGCGTCGATCTCGTCGGAACGCGAGCTCATCATGATCACCGGCACCGCGGCGTCCTTCTTGCGCAGCTCGCGGCAGACGTCAAAGCCCGACGCGTCGGGCAACGTCACCTCGAGGAGGACCAGGCTGGGGTGCAGCGCGTCGACCTGGCGCAGGCCTTCGGCGCCGGTGTCCGCCTCTACAACCTGGTACCCGTCCTGAGCGACAGCCGACCGCACGTCTTTCCTCGTCGCCGAGTCGCCATCGACGACCAGGACCTTGCGGGCTCCGTTCGCCTGTACCATCGCTAAAATCCTAACCGATCTGAAGGATTGTTAGGAGATGTTTCGTTTCAGACCCCGAATGCGGCCACGCGCCTTCTTCTCCAGCCCGATCAGCCGCGAGCCGGCCTCCGAAAGCACCAGCTCCCAGGCGCCCGCATAGGTCACCTCCTCGCCGCCGAACTCGGCCTTGAAGAAGCCGAGTCCGTGCCACGGGTGTTCGGGGCGGGCGTCCGGGGGCGGCACGCCCCACAGGTCGTAGTCGCGGCAGCCATCGTTCGCGGCCGCCTTGATCGCGGCCCACCACGCCAGGTCGTTGGCCATGAGCTCTGGATGGACCCCGCTTCGCCCCGCAAACAGGTGGTAGGCGCGGCCGGCATGGCGCGCGACCAGAACCGCCGCGAGCGCCTCATGCGTGGTCGGGTGGCGGGCTACGTAAGTGCGGCACCAAGGTAGCTGGTCGAGAAGCAGCTGGTAGTAGCTCCGCGCCGGCAGGTGGATGGACTCGCGCCGCTCGAC
This sequence comes from Chloroflexota bacterium, assembly GCA_003446775.1. Lineage (GTDB taxonomy): Bacteria > Chloroflexota > Dormibacteria > Dormibacterales > Dormibacteraceae > UBA10449. The sequence continues at coordinate 45,617 of DMCH01000080.1, read as the reverse complement.
CGCCGCGGACTGCCGTTCCAGCTCGGCGGCGTCCTTGCCCTCCTCGACCACGACGCCGCGCCGCTCGCCCGCCCGGATGTTGTACCGGCGGCCGTGCTTGAAGGTTGCGAGCATCTGATCTGGCGGCGCCAGTCTGAGGATGCGTGTGTGTTGCGGCTGTACGGCAGCAGCGCGACTGAAGCCACGCTCCCCCATGACCTTGCCGAACTCCAGCGGCGCTTCAGGTTCCACCATGATGCGCGCCACCTTGGCGGACCGCGCCCAGTCGACAAGGGCCGAAACGGCTTCCGGCGATGCGGGCACGGGCCCTCGCGGTACGTATGCCTCGCGCACCGGTCCGAGTCCGCGCAGCTGCACGCTCGCCATCGCCCCGCCTGCGAGCCGCACTCGCTCGACCGTCCAGCCGGCCCGGGACTGGACTTCTCCCCAGCCCCACGCCTGCAGCAGCGGAGAAGGTGATGCGCGCTCTTCGAGCTCGCCGTCCCAGATCGCCTGCTTGTTGCTCACTCGGAGCCCTCGAGATGGCTCGTGTCATTGACGCCTGACACCACAAAGCGCCCATTGCGTTTCTCGATCACCGAGATCGAGGCGTTCTCGATCCGGAACGGGAACAGGCCATGGTTGGGCCGCCCGACGATGCGATGCAAGGCGACCTGAATCACCCCACCATGGGTCACGACCAGGATGTCCCCCAGCTCGTGGCGCGCAAGGATCGAGTCCATCTCAGCAACCACCCTGCTCTCGAATGCCACGGCGCCCTCCCCGCCCGGGACCACGTCCCAGCTCGGTTCCTCAGTCCACCGTGCCCAGGCCTCGGGGAATCGCTGGGCCAGCTCCTGGGTGTTCAGGCCCTCCCAATCACCAAGGGATATCTCCCTCAGGCCGGTAGTCGGGCTGGGCGAGCCGCCAGTCGCGGCGCCGATCACCTGAGCGGTCTCCAGGGCGCGCTTGAGGTCGCTCGAGTAGAAGCCAACAAAGTGGTGACGGGCCAGCCGTCGCCCCACGCGCATCGCCTGGCGGCGACCCTCGTCCGAGAGTGGGGGGTCGAGCTGGCCCTGGATGCGATGCTCGCGATTCCAGGTCGATTGGCCGTGGCGGACCAGCAACAATCGCGCGGGCGAAGGTTTCGAAGGGACAGGGGGGTCTGGCGGCTCCGGGCGCGCGAGTCCGATCTTGATATCTATACTAGCTTCTCTTAGTCCATCGATCGGTGTTGGGCCGATCTCGGGAGACGACTTTGCAGTCACACGGCACGCTCGCCGACATCACCCTTCGCTCGCTTCTGGAATCTGCCCAGGGCGAGAGGTCGACAGGTACCCTTACCCTCCGAAATGGCAACGGTGAGTCGACCGCGCTTTACTTTCTGTTCGGCCACCTCTTCCACGCCGAGGGCAACGGCAAAGCGGGCGACGATGCCGTCGTCAGCGCGCTCGGCTGGACGAAGGGCGAGTTCGAGTTCGACGCCAAGGCCAAGCTGCCGGCTGACGAGACCGTCAAGGCCGGCATCCCGGAGCTGGTCCATGCGGCCGAAGCCGCACCGCGCGACGCGCCGTCCCAAGCGCCCCCTCAACCCGCGCCGCAGAGCACCAACGCCGAGGCGCCCTCTGAGCGCGAAGAGCATCCTGAACCGGAGAGAAAGTTGGACGCACCCCAGCCGAGACGAGGCGTGAAGCACAGACCTCAGCCCAAGCACGGGCGCGAGCCGATCCCAGTGCCCGCCGGCCAGGTCATCTACGACTCGTTGAAAACATCGTTCGTCGATTTCCCGCGCCTGATCACGACCCTGGAGAAGGAGGGCTACACGGGCTATGTCCGCCTCCTCACCGACGATGCCGCGGGGCTCATCCTCTTCAAAGACGGCTCGGCGCTCGAGTGCATGTACGACGGAGCGGGTGATGCAGCGGGTCTTGTGCTCGGAAAGCAGGCTCTGCACCAGTTCAACCAAGACGTCACGGCCGGCCACGGCGTCCTCGACGTCGTCGGCCTGTCGCCGGAGCTGATTGACGGTCTGTACGAACTGACCGTGTCGAAGCCGATGTACACGGAGCTGTATGCCGCCTGGGTCGACATGAGGGCGCTGCTCAAGTTCTTGAGCGAACGGAAGTTGAGCGGCAGCGTGATGATCCGCTCCAGCGCGGGCACTGGTGTGATCATCATGTCCGACGGTGACCTCGCCGGCGCGTACACGAGCGAGTCGCGCGACATCTCTGACAAGCCCGACCGCGCGCTCGCCCTCTGCGACGACCCGTCCGCGATGATCGAGGTCAAATCGGCGGACACGGTCAAGCACCAGCCGCTCGATGTCGACGAGGTCGTGTCCTCCGGGCAGCGGTCGGCGCCGCGCAACCCGTCGCCCCCGCCCCCGCCCCCGCCGCCGGCCACGCCGGCGCAGCAGCCGCCGACCCAGCAGTTCCCCGCCATCCCGACACCGGCGGCGATGCCGAGCGCGCCCCCGCCCTCGGTGCAGGCGCCCACCGCCACGTACCCGACTTTCCCCACGCCACAGTCGGCGCCGGCGCAGGTCGCGCCGACCACGCCGCCGCCTGGCGCGGGCGGCCCCCAGCTGGACTGGGGCTCGATCGTCGCCGAGCTGCAGGCCATGGCCGAGGACTCGTTGGGCAACCGCGCGCGCAAGGTCAAAGACATCCTCGGCGCGGCCGATCCGTCGCTGCCCGGGATCGAAGGCGCCATCGACCAGGTGCCGAGTATCTCGCTGCTCTTCGTCGATTCTTCACGGCTGGAACAGCTCGCTCAGGAGATGAGGGCCAGGCTCAAGTCGCACCTGTAGTGGCCGGCCGATAGGCTGACGTTTGTGAAGAGGGCGGCGGTCGCGGCGGCGGTGCTCGTGCTGAGCGCGCTGCCGGCGTGCGGAGGCAGCCCACCGCAGATCACCGACTACTCGCCCGAGCGGGGCGCTATCGACGTCTCGACCGCGGCGCCGGTCCGGATCACCTTCGACCACGACGTGGACAAGGAATCGGTGGCCAGCAGGCTGTCTCTGGTGCCGGCCACCGACGGCAATGTGGTCTGGCTCGGGCCGCGACAGCTCGAGTACCAGCACGCGACCCTCCGGCCGAGCACGGCCTATGAGGTCGTTCTGCGTGAGGGCTACACCGACCTCGCCGGCAACGCATACACGCTCCGCCACCATTGGTCCTTCACCACGGAGGGTCCGCCGAGCGTGACCGGATCCAGCCCCGCCAACAACCAGAGCGATGTGGATCCTTCGTCATACCTGTCCATCGATTTCACGCGCGAGATGGACGCCTCGACATTGAGTGGCGCGATCACCATCGAGCCGTTTGTGTCCTTCGCTGTTCGGCTCGATCCGACCGACGGAAGGCGCGCAGTGCTTGCGCCTGACTCGCTCCTGGATCCATCGACGTCCTACACCGTCGACGTCACCACGGCTGCCCTCGATGCGCACGGCAACCGCCTTGATCGGAACCAGAGCTTCGTTTTCCAGACTGGCCCCGCACTGCCCCTGCGGCACTGGGTTGCATTTGCCACGGCTTTCGCCGGCGGTTCGTCGGGAGGCGTCTGGATCGTCAACGAATCAGGCTTTCCGCGCCGGTTGGTCGACGCACCGTCGGTGCAGTCGTTCAGCTGGTCTCCAGAAGGATCGAGTCTTTTGATCCAAACCGATATTGCGAGCTGGACGTCCTTCGCGCCGGGCGGTGGCTCGACCCCGTTGCCCTTCACCGCAACCTGGGCCTCAGCACTGGCCGCGGGACTTGGGTACGTCTACATCGACATGGACGGCACTCTCCACCGCTGGTCGGCGGATGGGGCGGACGAGGCCATCGCGACGAATGTATCTGCTGCGGCCACCGCGCCGAGCGGCCAGAGGGTCGCGTTCATTCGATCCAACGGGACTACATCGAACGTGTGGGGCTACGACGTGGGGTTGAGGTCGCAGTACGAGCTATCGACCGAGACAGGGGCGGTGAGCGACCTCAGCTGGTCGCCCGCCGGCAACCGGATCGCGTACCTGCGTCAGGACGGGGGCTCCATCTCCCTCCGCGTGCGGAGCCTGACCGGTCAAGCGTTGACGTCTACCATCGCCACCGGCGACATCGGCCATCCGACGTGGTTACCGGATTCGACGCATGTCGTGTTCGCGGCCGGCATCGCGACTGCCGATGGATTTGGACGCAAGGCATTCCTGCTCAGCGTGATCGCCCCGCCGCCGGCCCTGACCGCCGCGCTGGCGATCCCTTCCAGCCTCGCCCTCGACGTGGCCGACCCCGTCCCGTCACCTGACGGCCACCAGATCGCGTTCGTGAGCCAGGATCAGGTGTGGTTGATGAACGCCGACGGGACGCGGCCCACGGCGCTCACGCGCTTCGACAGCTCCTCGTTCCCATTCTCATGCCGGACGCCGGAATGGACGCGCCTCTAGTCGCGTCCGGCCTTCAATGGAC
>DMCH01000080.1:31313-40903 GCA_003446775.1 Chloroflexota bacterium | reverse complement strand
GCGTCCGGCCTTCAATGGACGCGCCTCTGATTCTTAGTCGCCGACGAACGTCTGGAGCTGCGTCTCATCCCTATCGACAGCGCGATCGAAAAGCTCCTCGAGCCGATCGGCGGTGCGCGTCCACGAGAACCGCTGCGCGAGGAGGCTGCCACGCCTCCCCATCTGCTGAGCGAGCTCGCGATCCGCAAGCAGGCGCCCGATGCGATCGGCGTATGCGGCGGGATCGTCGCCGTCGATGAGGTAGCCGCTCACCTCGTCGCGGACGACCGAGCGCAACCCCGGAACGCCCGAGGCAACCACCGGAGTGCCACACGCCTGCGCCTCGAGAGCGACGAGCCCGAAGGATTCGCTGTAAGACGGCATCACGCAAGCGTCCGCCGCCGAGTAGAAGTACGGCAGCTCGTGGTGGGCCACCGACCCGAGGAAGTCGACGTGGTCACGCACGGCCAGCGATGAGGCGACCGACATGAGGCGATCCTTCTCGCTCTCGTCCCCGTCGCGGCTGTCCTCACCGACGACGAGCAAGCGCAGGTCTGGATACGCGCGGCCCTTGAGCAGGGCCAATGCGCGAATCGCGATCTCGACTCCCTTCAGCCGCTCGAGCCGGCCGACGAAGAGCAGCAACGGTCCGCCCGAATAACCGATCTTTCGCCGTGCCTCGGCCCGATCGAGCGGCCTGAACGTGGCGAGGTCGACTCCGGGCGGGACGATGAACACGCGATCCGGCCTGGCGCCATAGGCGTTGACGAGCTCCTCGCCCTCGTCTGATGTGGAGGCGATGAGCAGGTCGGCCTGCTGGGCGATCTCCCCCTCGAAGCGAATGCGCATCGCGGGCTCCGGGCGGGCGCCGCTGGCGAGCCGCTTGTTCTTGACGAGGCCGAGCGTGTGGGCGACGTGCGCCCAGCGCACTGCGAGCTGCGGCCGCAGCAGGCAGGCGACCTCGCCGGAAAGCCAGTAGTGGGAGAAGAGGAGGTCGTACTGGAGGCCCTGGATCTCCGCGAAGGCCCCGACCTGCGCGGCGAACGCCGGCGCTTCGTTGATGAGGGAGTACTTGTCGAGCCCATTGCCGGCGGCCAGGTAGATCACCCGCGACAGCGGCGCCAGGCTTTCGACCGCCGGGTCGTCGCGCGACTGCAGACGAGTGAACACGTCGGTGGCGATGCCCCGGTCGCTGAACGCGCTGCAGACCTCGCGAACGTAAACGTTGAGGCCGCCGTTGGCGTTTTGACCCAGCGAGGCCGTGGGCGAGGTGTGCATGGATATGACCGCGATCCGCCTCGGAGCGCGGTCGGAGATCAATCTGGTGGGCTCAGCCACGGTATGCCGATCTCGCGTCGAGCCAGCGCCTCGAGACGCAGCAAAACCCGGAACGAGAGACCGGCGAACAGGAGGCCATATCACTTCAAAACGTACGCGCTTCCTTGCTATTCCCGCTGATGCCGGCGGGAGAGCGAGTTTTGAGACGTTATGATCTTGGCGGCATGCGCCTGGTCAAGGGCTTCAAAGTCTCCGCCCTGGTCGCAATGGCGATCCCCGCCATGCTTGCGCTCACCGCGATCACCACCCTGGCCGACGCCTCGCCTTCCCGAACCACCGCCCTGCCCGGCGACCCCAGCCGCGGCGCCACGCTCTACGCTCAGAACTGCACCGCCTGTCACGGCGCCAACCTGGAGGGCGGCATCGGCGCGGTGCTCAACCCGATCGACAAGCTGCCAGGGGTGGCCAACCCCCTCGACCCGACCGTCCTCATCGGCATCATTACGAACGGCCGCGTTCACCAACCGGGCGACCCCCGGCAGAAGGACATGCCGCTCAAGGGCGGAAACCCCAACCTGACCGACCAGGACGTCAAGGACCTGGCCGCCTACATCATCGTGCAGAACCAGATCAATCCCAACTCGCTCCCGCTCGCGGCGGGCGAGCTGGCCAAGCGAACTATTTTCTGGGTCAGCATCGGCATCCTCTCGATGCTCTTCGTGACGTTCCTCCTGGCGCAGTACAACATGCGGTGGATCGCGCGCCGGGCGGCGGCGCGACGCAGGTAGGCGCCCACCCGGCGGACACCAGCCCCCGCTCCGCGCCGTCCCCGGTGGCGACGCCAAAGGGTGGCGCGCCCAGGATCCTGATCCTCTTCAGCGATACGGGCGGGGGGCATCGCGCGGCGGCGCGAGCGCTGACCGATGCGTTGAAGCAGCTCGATCCGACCTGCGACGTGACCGTGGCCGATCCCCTCATCTCGCAGGGACCGGCGGTGGTGCGCCGGCTCGCGTCGCTTTACTCGCCGATGATCCAACGGTCCCGCGCCGCCTGGGGCGCTGTCTACCACTCGAGCAACACCAAACCGACCTTCGCCGCGATTCGCGCGGTTTTCGGTCCCGGGGTACGCAAGGTGATCATCGACCTGGTGGCCAAGCGCGACCCCGACGTCTTGCTCTCCGTCCATCCGCTGCTGAACCACATCGCGCACCAGGCCATCCTCAAGGGCGGGCGGCCTCGAGCGCTCATGACGGTCATCACCGACCTCGTCGATTTCCATCGCGGCTGGACATTCAGCCGGGCCGACCTGGTCGTGGCGCCGACCGAGCTCGCCCGCAAGGTCGCTCTGCGCCGTCGCGTGCCTGCCGATCGCATCAAGCTGCTCGGACTGCCGGTCGATTTGCGTTTCCGCCCTCCGGCTCCGGGCGAGAAGCGCGCGCTGCGCCGCCGCTACGGCCTCGACGAGGCACGATTCACCGTCCTGGTCATGGGAGGCGCCGCGGGTGTGGGCAACCTGATCAAGCAGGTGCGCGTGCTCGCTTGGGGACCCCACCAATGGCAGGTGATCGCAGTCTGTGGGCGCAACGAGAAGCTGCGGAGCCGCCTCGCTCGCGTCCGTTTCGCGACCCCGACCCTCGTCCTTGGCTTCGTCGACAACATGCCAGAGCTGATGAGGGCATCGGACGTCATCGTGACCAAGGCCGGACCCGGTGCCATCGCCGAGGCCCTGGCCACCGGCGTCCCGGTCCTGGTCACTGGCTTCCTACCTGGCCAGGAATCGCCGAACGTGGACTTCGTGGTCGAAGCCGGCTTCGGCGCGTTCACCCCCAGGGATAGCGACCTGCTCGACGAGGTGCGCGTGCTGGCTGAAGGCGGGCCGACGTGGCAGGAGATGTCGCGCAAGGCCGCCGAGATGGCGCACCCATACGCATCGTCCGACATCGCGCGCGAGTGCCTGCTGCTGGCGGCTCGCTACAGGGCGTCGGCGCAGACGAGACGGTAAGAGCAGAGGCGGCAGCGCCGCCGGTCGGGCCGCGCTTCGAAGTGCCCGGCCCGTACTCCATCCGCAACCTCGCTGCCCTGCCGTGCTGCCTCGGAAAGCAACTGGCCGTTGGGTTCGACACGCACCGACTCGCCTGAGGCCAGGTACACGATTTCGAGCTCGACGGGATCGAGCTCGAGCGCCGACTCCGCGCCCAGCGCATAGAGCGCCACCTGCAGGTCGCGAGTCCGGCGCGCAAGCGGCCGACCGGTTTTGTAGTCGATGATGCGCCAGCTCCCGGACGTGCGATCGATGCGGTCGATGACGCCGTTGAGTGTCCAACCATCGACGGCGACACTGAACGGCTGCTCGAGGTACTCCGGCCGACCGTCGAGGCCACCCTGTTTGCGAAACGCTTCGAGCTGGGCGGCGCCGTTGCGCTCGAACGTTGCCTCGCGGCGAGCGTCCGGAAACGTGATCTCGCCGCGAACGTCACGGTGGAGCGATCGCAACATCGGCGCGGACACGTCTGCGCCCTTGCGCCGTTCGTCAGCGGCGCGCCGCAACGTCTCGTGCAGGATCACACCCTGGACCGCCTCGGCGCTCTGAACCACGGGCAGCCTCTGGACGTGGCGGTACCAGTATTGGCGCGGACAATCGCGATACGCCGAAATCGAGGAGTAGGAAAGCACTACAGCGGGTCCGCCCTCCCCGCTCGCGGGGAGGGCAGGGGGTGGGGAGACTCGGTCGCCCGCAACGTCACGCAGCACAACCGTCCCATTACCCGCACCTCTCACCTCATCCAGGAACCGCGAATCCCTCCAGCGCCGCCCGCCTTCGTAATGCGACGCTCGAGTGAGGTAGAGATATCGCATCGCGCGCGTCATGGCGACGTACAGGAGGCGGCGCTCCTCCGCGACGACGTCCTCGCGGCCGCGAACCAGCGGCTCCAGCACGACCGCCGGCAGCTCGAACCTCGGCGACCGGCCCGATTGGGGCAACCTGCCCTCCACCAGGCCCGGCACGAAGACCGCCTCGAACTCGAGCCCTTTGGCTTGATGGATGGTCATGACCTGGACCGCATTTCCAAGCCCCTCGACCTCCGCCGGACGTTCGTCCTCTTGCGACAGAAGGACGAGGTCGAGGTGGCGCATGTAAGCCTCCAGCGAGCGGTCCGACGACGTTTCGCAGAACTCGGCGATGAGCTCGGCGAAGCGACTTACGTTGGCCACCGACCGCGCCGCTTCGCTCGCTTCGAGCCGGGATGAGAGCACGTCGAGGTAGCGCGTTTTCTCCATCAGCTCGAAGAACAGGTCGCGGACGTCGAGCACGGCCGCTTGCGCGCCGAGCGCCTGCAGCAGGCGTGCAAACGTCGAGGCCGGGGCCCAGCTCGCCAGAACTTCGAGGGGAGGCGACTCCTTCCGGTCGCGCAGCTTCGTCAGGGCAACGTCTTGCGCGAGCGATAGGGGCGGACGCGTCACAGAGCGAGCCAGCGCCACGATGTCGTTCGCGTCTCTGAGGACGCGCAGGAGCGCGATCACGTCCTTGATCTCGGGCCGGTCATTGAATCCATGACCGCCGATAACGACATGCGGCAGGCCGTGCGCTGCAAGCGCGTCCGCGATCGGCCGCGCGATGGCGTTGGTTCGGCACAGGATGGCAATTGCGTTCGGATCCAACCCGGATGCGATCAGCCGCGACGCCTCTTTAGCAATCGCATCCGCCTCGCTCGTACCGTCGGCGCACGCCCACACCTCCACCTTGTCGCCGGACTGGTTCGAGCGCAGGTCCTTGGGCAGGCGATCAGGGTTGTTGCCGACCAGCGCGGATGCGGCTGCGACGATCCGGCGAGAGCTGCGGTGGTTGCGGCCCAACGTCACCGTGTTGGCGGCCGGAAAGGCCCGCAGAAAGCGCTCGAGGCTGGCGCGCGAGGCGCCGCGGAAACGGTAGATACTCTGGTCGTCGTCGCCGACCACGAATGGCGCGCCGCCGCCGGCGATGAGCTCGACCAGGCGTTCCTGGGCGAGATTGAGGTCCTGGTACTCGTCGACGAGCACGTGCGGGAATCGCTCGCGGTAAGACTCGAGCAGCGCGGGTCGCTGTTCGAGCATCCGAACCGTTTGCGTCAGCAGGTCCTCGAAGTCGAGCACACGCTCCTTGCGACACGCATGCTCGTAGGCGCGAAACAGGCGCACGCAGGCCTGCATCAGCTCCGCCTTTTCTGTGTCCGCTCTGAGGGGGGACTCCCCCCTATGGGCGCCGAGCCTGGCGGAGCCAGTTCTCGGCGCACCCCCCTGAGATTTCGCCCACGCGGCCAGGCGCTCGAGGGGGACCAGCTCCTGCTTGAGGCGCTCCAGCATCTGGAGCGCCGGCGCCACCAGGTCGTCGGGCCGTTCGTCGCCGGTCAGCGCGAGGTCGCCCAGCTGCCACATCAGCTCGCGCGCGAGAATCCAGCGCTCCGCGCCGGTGATGATTCGAAACCCTGCGGGCACGCCGATCGAACGCCCATCCGCCCGCAGCCACGACAGCGCAATCGCGTGAAACGTGCCCACCGCCGGCGCCGCCGCACCGATCAGGTCTTCGATGCGATCGCGCATTTCCGCGGCCGCGCGGTCGGTGAACGTCATCACCAGGATCGAGCTTGGTGATGCGCCGCCCACCACGAGCCGGCGAAAGCGTTCGGCGATGACCGCGGTCTTGCCCGTGCCCGCCCCCGCGACCACCCGCACCGGGCCTCGCCCGATGGCCGACGCGGCGAGCTGCTCGGCGTCGAGCCTGATCACTCCATCGCCGTTGAACGACCGATGCGCACTCTGATGATGCGGACGCGTCGCCCGAGCTGCAGGCCGTTGAGGCGCTCGATGATCACCTCGGCGTCGAGCTTCAGCTGATGCGCGAGCGCGGGGCTGGACGTGGTCACGACCAGGACCCCGGACCGGAGCTCGACCTCGTCGCACAACCGGGCCGGCTCCGAGCCGATCACGGTCCGAAACGCCGCCGCCACCTGCCCCCCCAGCAGGCGGCTTCCGTCGGGCTGCCGCCGGAGTACGCGCGGGAGGATATTGCCCAGCTTATCCACAGGGCAGGACCTGCCCGGCTTCGACGCTCCAGACGCTCGCTCCCGCGATGAGATCCGGCGGAAACGGGCCGACGTCAACCGACGTGATGACGACCTGGCCCCCGTTCCCGACCTGGCGCAGCAGGGCCCCGCGTCGCTCGAGGTCCAGCTCGGACAAGACGTCGTCCAGCAAGAGCACCGGCCGCTCGCCGCTTCGCCTGGCCACGAGCTCGGCCTCCGCCAGCTTCAGGCTGACCACGGCGGTGCGCTGCTGGCCCTGGGAGGCATAGCCGCGGGCATCCTGGCCGTCGAGGAGCACCCGCAGATCGTCACGGTGCGGACCAATGCCGGTCGAGCCCCGGCGGAGGTCGTCGGCGAGCGAGTTATGCACAGCCGCCGCCAGGTCCTCTGGCGGACCCAGATACTCGATCTCGAGGCGCTCTCCGGCCGCGATCTCGGAGTGGCAGCGGGCGGCGTCGGGCGCGAGCTCGCGCACGGCCTCCGCCCTGGCGGCAGCGACCTCGGATCCGACTCGCACCAGCTCCGCGTTCCACACCTCGAGCACATCGGGCGCATCCTCGCCGGCGGCGATGCGTTTCAGCAGGCTGTTGCGCTGCTCCAGGATCCGGCGGAGGCCCGAGAGGGCACGTGCATACCCGGGCTCGACCTGTACCAAGAGCTGATTCAGAAATCGCCGGCGCTGCTCCGGACCGGCCTTGATCAACCCGAGGTCATCCGGCCAGAAGAGAGTGACGCGGAAGTGCCCTGGAAGATCGACAGCGCGGCGCCGGGCGCCATCGACGTCGATCGTGCGGTGCGCTCGCGTCCCGTCCACGGCGAGCGCGATGGTCAGCTCCATCCGCCGGCCGGCGCTTTCCACCTCGGCCTCGATTCGCGACGCCGGTGCGACCGGTCCGACAAGCTCTTCGTCGCGTCGGGCTCTCGGCGAAGCGGACAGCGCCAGCATCGCCACGGCCTCGAGGAGATTCGTCTTGCCCTGGCCGTTAGCGCCGATGAACACGTTGACGCCGGGCTCCAGCGAGATGTCCAGGTGGGCGTAGTTGCGATGGTTCCTGAGCTGCAGACGCCGGAGGAGCACCCAGGGACCGCTAGGACATCGCCACCCGCACGGGCATGATCACGTAGAGATAGTGGTCCTTGCCCGGCGGTCGCAGCAGGCCGGGGCTGAGCGGGCCGTCGAACATGAGCTCGACCTCGTCCTCGCCGATCACGCCCAGGGCGTCGAGCACGTAGCGGGCGTTGAAGGCGATCTGGATGTCGGAACCGTCGACTTCGGCTGCCATCTCCGCCCGGCTGTCGCCAACCTCATTGGTGGTCGCGGACAGGACCAGCGTTCCGGCCTGCGCTTTGACCCGGATGACGTTGGCGCTGTCGCGGGCGAACAGCGAGACGGCACGCACCGTTTGGGTGAGCTCGGCAGTGGACACCTTGACCGTGGTCGAGCTTTTACTGGGGATAACCTGTGCGTAGTTGGGATACTTCCCGTCGATCAGGCGGGAGGTCAGCTCGGAGCTGCCGGCCTTGAAGAAGATCTGGTTGCGGGCCTTCGAGATGATCAACTCGACCCGGCCGGGTTCACCCTTCAAAACTCGTGAGAGCTCTGCCAGGGCCCGAGCCGGCACGATCAGGCTCGCTTCCAGGTCGCCTGCCCCAGACGCGCTCAGCTTGCTCACCGCCAGTCGATGACCGTCGGTGGCGGCAAACGTAAGCCCACCGCCCTGAACGTGGACGAGCACGCCCGTGAGCACTGGTCGAGCTTCGTCGGTGGAAGCCGCCATCTGTGTCTGCTCGACAGCCGTAACCAAGTCGTCGAGGGCAACCTCGATCTTGTCGCCTTCGTCCGGTCGAGGCCCGGGAGGAAATTCCTCGGCCTCGATGCACTTGATGTGCGTGTCAAACCGAGCGCATCGCAGGTTGAGCGATTGGGTGGCTGCGTCAAGCGTCATCTCGAGATCCTGATCGGGCAGAGTGCTTACGAAATCGGTCAGCAACCTGGCCGGCGCGGTGGTGCTGCCCTCCATCGAGACTTCGGCCGGCACGAGCTTCCGGATGCCGATTTCCAGGTTGGTCGCTGTCAACGCGAGGCCTTCCGAGGTGGTCTCGACCAGGATGTTGTTGAGGATTGGCAGCGTTGTGCGACTGGAGATTGCGCGCGAGACGACCTGCAGCGCCTGACCCAGAACCGCAGGCCTGCACGTCACCTTCATCTGAGCTTCGATGGTTTTGGCTTTCAAGACAGTTGTCCCCTATTCAAAGTGTTTCTCTTAATTGAAATCACCCGTAGTCCATAACAGTAAGCGCTGTGGAGACTGTGGATGTCGAGAGGCTTTACAGATCGAACGGAGTGGGGGATAAGCTCAGGACAAGCCCGGTAGCAGCGAACGTTGCCTGTTAGCCGATTGGGGACAGGTCGCGCTCCAACCGCTGGTCCCCAGTCTCTCCCGCGCCGGCCGGAACAACCTGTGGAAAGCCACATGCATCTCGTCATCACTGTGCGTAGAGGCGCTCCTTGATCGCCTGCACCTCATAGCGCAATCTCTCGTCTTCCTTGAGCTCGTTGGCGATCTTCTCGATGGAGTGCAGGGCTGTAGTGTGGTCGCGGCCTCCAAAGGCCTTCCCGATGGCGGGCAACGATGATGGGGTCTCTTCGCGGACGAGGAACATCGCCACCTGCCGAGGAAAGACGATGTGCTTGTCGCGCCGCTTGCCCTTCATGTCCTCGAGGGTGACGTTGTAATAGTCGGCGACCAGCGCCTGGATGCGCTCCACCTTGATGGGCTGGCGCGTGCCGGCGGGAATGATGTCAGCGAGTAGGCGGGCGGCCTCTTCGGCGTCGACGGGACGCTGGTGCACGGCGGCGAAGGCCTGCACGCGTGTGAGCGCGCCCTCGAGCTCGCGGATGTTGCGCTGCACCTTGTGGGCTATGAAGTTGAGGACGTCTTCGGGAACCAGGCTGCCGTTGGTGCCCAGCTTGGAATGAAGGATTGCGAGGCGAGTCTCGAAGTCTGGGGACTGGATGTCGGCGATGAGACCCCACTCGAATCTCGACCGCAGCCTGTCCTCGAGCGTGGGGATTTCCTTGGGAGGACGGTCCGAGGAAATGACGATCTGTTTGTTGATCTCATGCAGCGCGTTGAACGTGTGGAAGAACTCTTCCTTCGTGCGGTCCTTGCCGGCCAGGAACTGGACGTCGTCGATGAGCAGCACGTCCACCGTGCGGTACTTGTGCCGGAACTCGCCCATGCGCGCGGTGGCGATGGAGCTGATCACCTC
>DMCH01000080.1:21425-30985 GCA_003446775.1 Chloroflexota bacterium | reverse complement strand
GTCGTGCACCTCATGGCCGATCGCGTGCATGAGATGGGTCTTGCCGAGACCCACGCCTCCATAGAGGAAAAGCGGGTTGTAGCTGTCGCCCGGAGCCTCGGCGACGGCCTTGGCCGCCGCGTGGGCGAACTGCGAGTTGTGTCCGACCACGAACGAAGAAAACTTGAATCGGACATTGAGCTCGGAGGGCGTGATGACTGGACCATCCGCAGGCCCCTCGACGCCGTTCTCACGTCCGTTGTCGGCGTTGACTGCGAAGTCGCCGTCCGCGGCAGCCAGGGGCGGCCGGTGCCCGCTGGGAGAAATGACGAAGTCGATGTCCACCTCCGAACCGGTGACCGCCTGGAGGGTTTCCTGGATCAGTCCCGAGAAGCGGTCCTCCAACCAATCCTTCGCAAGCTTGCTGGGCACGCCGATCCGGAACGTGTTGCCGTCGGCCGACACGACTGACGTGTTCTTGAGCCACATGTCGTAGGTCCGCTTGGCGAGCTGGAAGCGCAGCTCCTCCTGTACTTGCGACCAGATCTGATCCTGGTTCACCTCACGCCTTTCCTTGCGCCGCCGTGCCAGTCTCACAACCGCTTTGCCGGCCCCCGACCGGCTGGGGGCAAGTCGGCGCCCGCTTTTGCAAATGCTGTGGACAACCTGGGTTCAAAGTCACCGCCCATCTCCTCCTGCTCCCCTGCTCGCGAAGCAGTCCGTGAATTACGTGCCAGCGAGCACTACTTCAATCGAAGCCCACCATTGACGGGCTTCGTATTCTCGGCGCCTGTGGAAAAGAGCGGACCAGATTTCCACAGGCTGGCGGTGCCGGCCTGTTCGAAATCCCCCATCCGGTCTGTTCCGAAATCTGGAAGCGGTGTTGTGACCTTAGCCTGGCGCCCAAGTGGACTCATGCATGAGTCGGGTTTGCGTAACTTGTACTGAGTTGGTTCGGCTGACCCGTTCCAACCTGCTTCCGGGCGGGGATTGTAGCAAAGGCCAGTGGGTGCCGCAAGGCCCGATGCCGACGGATGATGTGACATAAGCGGTATCACGGATCGAGGAGCCGGTGTCGGCTACACTACCGCGGTTCCATCAGGCTCTAGCCACAGGGGATTTCTCCATCAAGCGAACCTATCAGCCCAAGAAGCGCTACCGCCGCCGGGTGCATGGCTTTCTCCGCCGCATGTCCACCAAGGGCGGCGTCAGGCTGGTGCAAAACCGCCGTCGCAAAGGGCGCCACCGCCTCACTCCGTAGCCGGTCTCGATCGCGCGTGAAGCGTCGTTTTCGGCTCCGCCGGCAGTCTGACTTTCAGGCCGCGATCGGGGGCAAGCGCATCTACACCGGGCGGGCGCTGGTCGCATTTGCGGTGCCTCGCGAGGCTGACGAGAGCCGGGTCGGCGTGACGGTCAGCCGCAACGTCAAAGGCTCGGTGAACCGCAATCGCGCACGACGCCGAATCCGCGAGGCCGCGCGAGATCGGCTTCTGGGACCTGATTCGCCGCTACATGGACTGGGAATACGATATGACGTGGTCCTGATCGCCCGCCCCGCCGCGCTCGAAGTGCCGTTCGCAGACCTCGAGGCGGAGACCGAACAGGCGGCTGTCAGGCTCTCGAAGCTCAAGCCATGACGACGATCCTGCTGACCATGATCCGCGGCTACCAACATTCGTTTTCGAAGCTCCTTCCGCCCTCGTGCCGCTACTACCCGTCTTGCTCGCACTACACATATGAGGCAGTTGAGAAATACGGGTGGCTTCGAGGAGGCTGGATGGGGGCGGCGCGCATCGCGCGCTGCCATCCGTTCGCCAAGGGCGGCTACGATCCTGTTCCTTGATCCGCCTGAGCGCTATCTGGAGTCTCTGACATCAATCTGAGAGCCCTCTTCGACGTTTTCTTGCCCGTCGTGCACCTGTGGAGCGCGGCGGTGAAGGAGCCGATCGCGTGGTTCCTGAACTTTCTGTACGTGAACCTCCAGACGATGCCACTCGCGGAGACCATCGGCGCTTATGGGGTGGCGATCATCATCCTCACGATCATCATCCGAGCGCTGCTTTCGCCTCTCACGTATTTCCAGCTCACGACGCAGCGCAAGACGATGGCCGAGCAGCGCAAGCTGGCGCCCCAGGTCGCCGACCTGCGCAAGAAGTTCAAGAAGGAACCGCAGAAGCTGAACACGGAGATGATGAAGCTCTACAAGGAGCACGGCGTCAACCCGCTTGGCGGGCTGGTTGGCTGTGCGCCGCTGGTCGTCCAGATTCCGATTCTCACCGCGCTCTACTACGTGTTCCAGGGCTTTGCCAAGAGCGCCCACTCGGCGGCGCCGTTCCTGTTCGTGCCCAACCTGAATGACAGCGCGGCTCAACACGCCATATTCGTCATGCACCTGGTCGGCTTCACCCTGCCAGTTCCGATATTCGGCTACGCGATCTTTCCATTGCTCGCGGCGATCACGACATTCATCCAGTCGAAGATGCTGCAGCAACCACCTCCGCCCAATCCGACGGAGCAGGAGCTCCAGACCCAGTCGATGCAGCGCACGATGGTGTGGCTGTCTCCGGTGATGATCGGGCTCTTCGCCCTGCAGGTTCCAGCCGGGCTCGGGCTCTATTGGTTCGTCGGCAACGTGGTCAGTATCATTCTTCAGTACTTCGTAGTCGGGTGGGGAAGCCTCTTGCCGAGACGAGATGGGGGTGGGCCGGTGCTGGCCGTCGCGCCTAAGGGCGGAGGCGGCCCGAAGAACGGATCCAAGCCCGGGCTCAAGCCGTCTCCGCAGCCGGGAGCCGGGTCCAGGAGGCGCAGGAAGTAAGGGAAATGGTGAGAGAAGAAATGCGCGATGGGGTGGACGTGCGATGAGGTCGGCAGAGGGCCGTGGCCGCACCCTCGACGAAGCCGTCGACGCGGCCTTGATCGAGCTCGGTGAAAGCCGTCGGAACGTGGACGTGCGCGTGATCAGTGAAGGTCCCGAAGAGACGTTGGTGGAGGTCGTTGTCATCGATCAGGCGCCGGCGCCGGCAGGGGCGGCATCACCCGCCAATGGCAAAGCAGAAGCCGCGCGCGCGCTGGTCGAAGGGCTGCTCAAGCACATGGGCGTCCGCGCGCAAGTCACCGTCCGCACCGGCACCGACCCGATCACGCTCGATATCAGCGGCCGCGACCTCGGGGGCCTGATCGGATGGCGGGGTGAGACCCTGCGTGCACTGCAGTCGGTGACCAACGTGATGCTCGGCAAGAATCTCGCAGAGGGTGAGCGCGTCATCGTCGACGTAGAGCGTTACCGACAGAGGCGCGAACACACGGTGCGCGAGATCGCCCTGCGCGCGGCGCGCCAGGTGAAGATGACGGGCGACGCCATCACACTCGACGCGATGCAGGCGTTTGAGCGCCGCGCCATCCACCTCGCCCTTCAGGACGATCCCGACGTCGGCAGCTCGAGCATCGGCGAGGAGCCCGATCGCAGAGTGGTGGTCGGACCCCGCAAGCCCGCGAGCACCTGATCCATGCCCGGGGGCCGGGCCGCGGCTCAGCGGATCCGGAAGGCGATCGCGCTGGTCAACGCCGCCGCGGACGGTGCTGGTGACGAAGAACTCACTCCAACCGAGATCGCTGAGGCGATCCGGGATTGCCTCGAGCTTCGGGAGATCGAGCAGGGATCGAACGTGCGGAAGTACCTCGGCGAGGCGCTCGACGCAACTTCAGACGGGATGCCCGCCGACTTCGTGGCCATGACGCTTTACGCGGCGCTCGGCGCGCTTGGGGAGAGCTGGAGCGAGGACTAGCCGCAAAATTCGTCCTTACGGGGCGTCCGATAAACTTGCTGCTCCCATGGCTCTACACCGAGTTCATGGGCTGGCCGGGGGCGCGAAGCTGGTCACCGCGGTCATGCCCGAGCGCCTCTCCGCAAGCCTCGTCTTCCTGTTCGGCGGAGGCTCGAGGCTCGAGGACGAACGCCACGCAGGCGTCTCGCACTTCATCGAGCATCTCTTCTTCAAGGGCACCCAGAGGAGGCCGACCTCTAAGGAGATCGCGGACGCGATCGAGGGTGTCGGCGGCTTCATCAACGCCTCCACCGACAAGGAGTTGACTGCCTACTGGACGCGAGTGCCGGCCGAGCATGTCGAGCTCGGGCTTGACGTGTTGGTCGACATCGTCTCCAACTCCAAGCTCGCGCCCGCTGACGTCGAGCGGGAGCGGTCGGTGATCCTGGAGGAGCTGCGGATGTACCAGGACCAGCCGCAGGATTTCGTGCAGAACCTTTTCGAGGAGATCATGTGGCCCGATCATCCGCTCGGGCGAGACATCGCCGGCACGGAGGAATCGGTAGCCCGACTCACGCGAGACGACATCCTCGAGTATGCCGACGCGCACTACCGGCTGCCAAACCTTGTCATCGGCGCGGCCGGTGCGTTCGGCGAAGGGGAGATGCTCGAGGCGGTGCGTGGGCGCCTGGCGCTTCCGGCTCAACCGGATGGGCAGCTGATCGCAATGCCGCCGGAGCCATTGCGTGGCCCGGGCGTGATGATGCGCCGGAGGAAGACGGAGCAGGCGCACATCTGCCTGGGTGTGCGGGCGTTCAGCTACCTGCACCCGGATCGGTTCGTGCTCGACCTCCTGAACACCGTGCTCGGTGAGGGCATGAGCTCACGATTGTTCTTGAACATCCGCGAAAGGCTGGGCCTCGCGTATGACGTGCACAGCTTCACCCAGAAGCATCGAGATACCGGCCTACTGGGGGTTTATCTCGGGGTGGATCCGAAGCAAGCGGTGGGTGCGGTCAATGCGGTCATAGCCGAGTTGCAAAGCCTGTGTGATCACGATCTGGCCGAGGAGGAGCTCGTGCGGGCCAAGGAATTCACGAAGGGCCGCCTGCGACTGGAGCTCGAGAGCACCAACGGGGTGTCGTTCTGGCTGGCGTATCAGGAGCTGTTGATCGGATCGATCAAGACGATCGAAGAAGAGGTGGCGCTCGTCGACGCCATCACCGCGGAGGACGTGCGCCGAGTCGCCAATGACGTTTTGCGCGCACCCATCCAGATGGCTGTTGTCGGTCCCTTCGCCAAAGACCTCGCACTCAGGGCCGCGGTCGGGGCCTAGCGCGTACTCAGCCCACGGATATCGAGCCGCTCTCGAGCCTGGGCACCTGCGAGTAGATGTCACCGAAATGGTCGAGGGGCCAGATGCGGAACCAGGCGCGGCCATCGATGCGGTCGCGCCCAATCGGCCCGAAGTAGCGTGAGTCCTGCGACTTGTTGCGGTTGTCGCCCATCACGAAATATTGATTAGGAGGTATCACCGTCCCGTTGGAGCTGCCGATGGGGGCGGGCCAGTTGTTGAAGACGACCCAGGCCTCGGGCAGGTAGGGCTCGATAAGCCGGTGGCCGTTGATGTAGACGACTCCGTCTCGGATCAGGAGCCGCTCGCCGGGCAATGCGATGACCCGCTTGATAAAGTCGGTCGAATTGCTGTTGGGGGGCCGCAGGATAATGATGTCTCCGCGCTGAGGAGCATGGAGGCGGTAATCGATCTTGTTGGCGATCAGGTAATCGTTGTCGTCTAGCGTGGCAAACATCGACAGGCCTTCGACATGCACCGTCTGCACGGCGAAGCTGATGCCGATGTACAGGATGACGGCGAGCAAGACGACTTCGGCCAGCTCGCGCAGAAACGAGGAGCCGGTCGAAGCGCGAGGTTGGTTAGCCGCGACTGCGGGCTGCTGCGGGACCGCCATGAGTTTTAGGGGACGAGCTTAGCGCAGACCCGTTCCAGCTCTTCTCGACTCGAGTAGCGAAGTTCGATCTTTCCGCGATTGAGGGTGCCCGTGATCTTCACCGGTACGCCAAGGTTGGACTCGACATTGGCGGCGATGTTGCGAAGGTCCGCCGGCGCGTTATTGCGCAGCAGTCGGCGCGGCTTGTAAGTCCGCACCCAGTTTTCGGTCTGACGTACGGACAGCCTTTTAGCGATCACGACCTTCAGGCCATGCTCCTGCGCCGCCTGGCTCTCCAGCGCGATCAACGCGCGTGCGTGACCGGCCGTGATGGCGCCGGCAGCCACGGAGGACTGCACCGCGGCGCAGCCACCGAGCAGCCGGAGGGATTGGGTCACGGACACGCGATGCTTTCCGATGCGCTGCGCGACCTCGTCGTGCGTGAGGTTGAACTCTTCGGTGAGGCGCTTGAGACCGCGGGCCTCTTCGATGGGGTCGAGGTCCGCGCGCTGGAGGTTCTCTATGAGTCCAAGCACAAGCTGGGCGTCATTGCCGGCGTCATTGCGCACTATTGCGGGCACCGCGTTGACGCCCGCGAGCCGCGCCGCACGCCATCTCCGCTCGCCCGCGATCAGCTCGTAGCCGTCAGCACTCCTGCGCACGAGGAGCGGTTGCAGCACGCCGTGCTGGCGGATCGATTCCGCCAGCTCTCCCAACGGTGCGGCGTCAAAGCGGGACCGCACCTGCTGATGGGAGGGACGGATCTGGTCGACCGCGATCATCTGGGGCACCATCGCCTCACCGTCGCGCGACATCGGGATGAGTGCGTCGAGTCCGCGGCCGAGGCCGCGCATACGTGATTGCGTCATCGTTCCAACAGCTCCTTTGCCAGGGCGCGATATGCGGCGGCGCCGCGGGATGTGGGGTCGTACTGGATCACAGGCTTGCCGTGGCTGGGCGCTTCGCTGATCCGGACGTTGCGCGGAATGATCGTTTTCAGCACGTGCGCCGGATGCGAGCGCCGCACCTCCTCCAGAACGTCCCACGAGAGGGTGGTGCGCGCGTCGAACTGGGTCATCAGGATGCCGGCGATCTCGAGCTCGGGGTTGAGACGGGAGCGCACGAGCTGGTGGGTGTAGAGAAGGTGTCGCAATCCTTCGAGCGCGAAATATTCGCACTGGGTGGGGACGAGCATGCTCGTGGCGGCAGTCAGGGCGTTGAGCGTCAGCAGTCCGAGCGACGGCGGGCAGTCGATGATCACGCACTCCACACCGATCGGCACCGACTCGAGCGCCGAGCGTAAGCGGGTCTCGCGCCCGTCGAGCGAGGCGAGCTCGATCTCCGCGCCGGCGAGGTCGATGTGCGAAGGCACGAGTCTGAGGTGCGGCACGGTCGTCTCCACCATCGACTCCTCCACGCTGGTTTCGCCCGCGAGGAGCTGGTAGATGGTGCTGCGAATCCGGTCGGGATCCAATCCGAGGCCGGATGTCGAGTTGGCTTGCGGGTCGAGGTCGACCAGCAGCACCGAGTGTCCGAGCTCGGCGAGGGCGGCGCCCAGGTTGATGGCGGTAGTGGTCTTGCCGACCCCACCTTTCTGGTTGACGATCGCAAGGACGGTCGCCCTGGTGGCGGGCAACAGCTTGGGGTCAGCCTTCGAGGCCAATCCTATATCTGGGGCCATACAGCGGATTGTAGCCAAGAAGGCGGTGGCCGCCTAGCCCCGCTGTTAACACTTGCCAATGTCCCCAGCAACGCCCTCAATCCTGTCGAATCCGCGCACGTCCTTTGGGGGCCCTCCCTGTCCCGGTGCGGCCCCTCCCCCGCCTCGCACCATACGGCGCAAGTTAGAAGTTCGATCTCGACCCCGCAACCCAGCCTGTTAAGAACAGGGCCGTCACGGATTGGAAATGGCTTCGATGCGCCGCCGCCGCAGCGACCACACCGCGAACGCGGTAGGGACGACGAGCGCGACCTCCGCGGCGATGGCGAAGGCCACCACATCGCCGCCGACGCCTACGCTCACGAGCAGGTTGTAGGTCCCATGACAGATGGCCGACGTCGTCGTGTTCGTGTATTTGCGAATCAGGCCCAGGCCCAGCGCGAGGAGGAAAACCGCGAGGGTGTCGAACGAGATGCTGTACTGCGTATGAATCGATGTGAAGAGGAGCGCGGTCACCACCAGCCCCAGCCGCGGCTGCAGCGCGCCTCGGAACAGGACCTCCTCGCAAATTGCCGGCAGCAGCGCGATGGCGGCAATCCCGATTGGATTGTTGAGTCCGCTGAAGACGTGTTGGGTGGTGACGTCGACGTTGTGCGCGACCTGTGGCGTCAGTACCTGACTCAGTGAGACGACGGCCTGGCTGAAGGCGAAAAAGACGCCGGCTGCGGCGAGCGCCAGCGTGATTTGCCACCACGCCGGCTTGACCACTCCCAGTCGGTCGGCCGCCTGGATCGCGTTGCGACGAATCCAGAGGCCGACGCCGGCGCCGGCGATGATCAGGAACGGCAATTCCTGAGCAAACAGGTCGCCGACTGTCAATGGCGCCTGGTTTCGGTCGGCGGCGAGGACGTCCACAAATGCGAGGAGCGCGAGCTGCAAGCCAAGCAGGATCACCGCGAGCACGAGCGCCAACGTGTGGACCGGGTTGTCCGGATCTGTGTGCAGGATGCGGGCGACGCGCTGGCGCACCGGATTGGAGGCCACCACCGCCGCCAGGCCGGCTGTGACCATGACACCAATCGCGAACCCCGACGCGGAGGCTCCGGGCGCCGGAGAACCCAGGACGCCGGCGAAGATGAGGGCGCCGAAGAGAAAGGTTGCGCCTGAGGTCAGGCCGGCGAGGATCCCTGACGCGTGACTCGCCCACGGCTTGCCGATCACAGCGTTGGCTGTGACGATCAGGGGCAGTGGCAGAAGCAGCGAAATGAAGGCGCCGGCCGCGTCGAGGGAAATGGGCGCGGTCAGCCTGATTCGGTGGTCGTTGGAGTCAGCGCCTTAGGGCTGGTCGGTCCGGGTGCTGATGGCTTGGATGTCGTTGCCTCCAGGATCGGCCGGAACAGCTCGATGGGGATTGGCAACACGATCGTCGTGTTCTTCTCCGTACCGATCTCGACGAGGGTTTGCAGAAAGCGGAGCTGAAGGGCACCCTGCTGCGTCGAGATGATCTGGGCCGCGTTGGCAAGGGTTTGCGAGGCCTGGTACTCGCCGTCGGCGTTGATGATCTTGGCTCGCTTTTCGCGCTCGGCTTCGGCCTGCTTCGCCATCGCCCGCTGCATGCTCTGGGGCAGCTCGACGTCCTTGATCTCGACCACCGCCACCTTGATCCCCCAGGGCTCGGTCTGCTCGTCGATGATCTTTTGCAGGTTCTGATTGATCTTCTCGCGGTTCGCGAGCAGCTCGTCCAGCGTGGCCTGTCCAAGTGCAGCTCGCAGGGTCGTCTGCGCGATCTGGGAGGTCGCGTTGATGTAGTTGAGCACCTGAGTGACCGCCCTCTGCGCGTCAACGACCTGGAAATAGATGACGGCGTTGACCTTGGCGGTCACGTTGTCGTTGGTGATGACCTCTTGAGGGGGCACTTCGAGGGTGATCACGCGGAGGTCGATCTTGACGAGGCGATCGATGCCGAACGGGATGATGAAGAAGAGACCCGGGCCCTTGAGCGGGATCAGGCGGCCGAGGCGAAAGACCACGCCACGCTCGTACTCGTTCGCAATCCGCAGGCTCGAGAAAACGATGATGAGCAGCAGCACCACGATTACGCCCACAACCACCAGAGTGCCGACGTCCATCAGCCGTTCTCCTTCTTTGCTTCCGTGTCACCGGCGACCACCTGCAGCTGCAGGCCCTTGCGACCCACCACGCGCACCG
>DMCH01000080.1:16036-21145 GCA_003446775.1 Chloroflexota bacterium | reverse complement strand
GAGCCCAGGAGCGCCTCGGCGCCGGTGGTCACCGGACGCCGGCGCGCGGCCCACACCTTGCGGATGAAGAACACGAAGAATCCGGTCGTGAAAATCGCGGCAGCAAGCACGGCGATGGGGTTGACGCCCAGGCCGAACGGTCCCGTGTTGATGAGGAAGGCCATGCCCAGGAGCAAGGCAAGTACCCCGCCGGAGCTGAGGATGCCGTGCGTGTTGGCCTTGAGGTCGGCGATGAAGAGCGCGAAGGCGAGAAGCATCATCAGCGCTCCGGCGATGTTCACCGGCAGGTTGGCCAGCGAGACGATGGCGAGCACGGCGGCGATCCCGCCCACGACGCCGGGCAAGATGGCGCCGGGCGTCGTGAGCTCGGTGATGATGCCGTAGGCCGCAAGCAGGATCAAAAGCGCGGCCACCGTCGGATCGATGAGGGCGTTCAGGAACAGCATCCAGAAGGGCATCGGAAAGTCCTGGACCTGGCCGCCCGCTGTGTGCAGCGTGAGCGATCCGTTGGGTCTCGGCACGACTCGGCCGTCGACGGCGTTCAGGAGAGCGGTAGGATCCGCGGCCTCCAGGTCGGCAACGTGGAGGCGGACTGCGTCCTCAGCATTGATATTGACGCTGTTGCGCACGGCATCCTCGGCCCAGTCCGGGTTGCGGCCGTGCATGGACGCGAGATTGCGCACCCTGGTCACGGCGTCGTTGAGCACCTTCTTGCCGAGATCACCGGTGAGGTCGGCGCCGGTCGCCTGGATGGGATGAGCCGAACCGATGTTGGTGCCTGGCGCCATCGCCAGCACGTCGGCAGCCTGGGCGACGAAGAGGCCGGCCGAAGCGGCTCGCGCGCCGCTGGGGTATACAAACGCGATCACTGGGACCTTGGAGTTCAAGAGGCTCGTGACGATGTCATCCATCGACGTTGAGATGCCGCCCGGGGTGTTGATCACGACCAGGAGGGCATCCGCGTGGTCGGACTCGGCGCGGGAAACAGAGGCCGAGATGTAGGCGGCCATGATCGTGTTGATGTCGCCGTTGAGGTCGGCTTGCTCGACACGCGGTACGGCCGCGGCCGCCGCTGGCGCCGGCAGGAATGCTGCGATCGCCAAGGCGGCGGCTCCAGCTCCCAGCAAGTGACGGGCGCGCATGTTTTGAGCATAGGCCCCGGCTTTGCCGGCCGTGTAAAACGTGGAACATTGCCCTGCCGAGGGCAAGGGGGACGGCTGCCGCGAGCGTCGTAAAATCAGCCCGATGGCAACCTCTTCACGCCGGCAGGAGCCCTTTGGTGGCGATGGCCACGAGGGCATCCAGGACGAGGACGCGCTCCAGGCGTTGATGCGCGGGGCTCGATCGGCTGGGGCCCTGGCGAAAAGCGAGGAGGCCACGCTGCTCATGAGGGCTTCGCTCGGCGACCGGTTCAGCCAGGACCGGCTTGTGGCCGCGCACATGGACCGGGTCCTGCGTCTCGCCGCTGCGCGGGGCGAGCAAGCACTATCCCTGGCCGACCTGGTCCAGGAGGGCTCGATTGGCCTCCTACACGCCGTCCGTACGTTCGCCGACAGCGGAGAGACGGACTTCGACGGTTTTGCCGAAGCCCGCATCGCCGCTCAGATCGACGCCGGGCTGGCGGCTGAGGCCGCGGCCGTGCGCGAGGGAGAGCAGCTCGTGGCTGCGGCCACCGACTACGAGCGCGCCGAGCTGGTCCTGGCGCGGATCCTGCATCGCGTGCCCACGGCGGCAGAGCTCGCCGAGAAGCTCGAGTGGACCGTCGATCGGACGCTCTACGTCGCCCAGGTGGTCGCCGATGCGCGGCGCCGATACGACGAAGAGATGCTCGCCTTCATCGACCCCGAGGCCACCGTCCTCGACGACGACGACGACGAGCGCTCTGAACTTGACGGCTAGCGCACCGCGCAGAACTCCACTTTTCGAACGTCACGTCGCCCTCGGTGGACGCATGGTGGACTTTGGCGGCTGGGAGCTGCCCCAGCAATACACGTCCATCCGTGACGAGCACTTGGCGGTGCGCAAGGTCGCCGGGCTCTTCGACATTTCGCACATGGGTCGCTTCAAGGTGACCGGCGAAGCCGGCCTCGACTTCCTACAGAGCTTGCTCACGAACGACCTGTCCCGCATCGGCCGGGGGCGCGCGCAGTACAACCTCATGTGCAATGAGGAAGGTGGCATCCTCGACGACCTGGTCGTGTACTGGGGCGACGATGGGTTCACCGTCGTCGTCAATGCCGCCAATCGCGAGCGAGATCTCGATTGGATGCGCAGCCACGCGCCGTCTTCGGTTGAAATCGAGGACCGCACGTTCGAGCTGTCGCTGATTGCATTTCAGGGTCCGCGGGCCCAGGAGCTCTTGCCCGCGAAAGGACTTGACGACCTCCCATATTTCGGCTTTCGCCCGGGTCAGGTGGCGGGCGTGAGCGCGCTCGTGTCGCGCACCGGGTACACGGGCGAGGATGGCTTTGAGATCTTCGTCAAGGCCGATCGGGTCGGTGAGGTCTGGGACGCGATTCTGAAAAACGGAGCGGGCCATGGCGTGCTCCCCGCCGGGCTCGGAGCGCGTGACGCCACCCGCCTCGAGGCTGCGCTGCGCCTCTACGGCAATGACATGGACGACAGCGTCAATCCGTACGAGGCGGGCCTCGGTTGGACCGTGCGCCTCGACAAAGGCGCGTTCATCGGCCGCGACGCGCTGGCACGGATCAAGCGCGACGGCCCGAGGCGAACCCTCGTCGGGCTGACGACCGCGCCGGGCGATATTGCGCGTCATGGTGCCGCAGTCCGCAGCCAGGATCGCGTGATCGGCAGCGTGACCAGCGGCACGCATTCCTTCTTTCTCGGGCACCCCATCGCGCTCGCGCTGGTGGAAGTCGCATCATTGCGAGTCGGGGAAACTGCAGGCGTCGACGTTCGAGGCCGGCAAGCCTCGGCCGAAGTGGTGCAGCTGCCTTTCTATCGCGGTTCGGCGCGATCGGCCGCCGCCCCCGCGAAGTCCTGAGCCGAGTCGCGGCAGCGTTCACGAAGAGGGAGGAATGGCATGGCGGGCCGGCTTTACACGAAGTCGCATGAATGGCTCACTGTCGATGGCAAGACCGTTACGGTCGGGATCACGGACTTCGCGCAGTCCCAGCTCGGCGATGTCGTGTTTCTCGAGCTCCCGAAGCCAGGCCGAAAGCTCGACGCGGGCGAGAGCTTCGGCGTCGTCGAGTCCGTCAAGGCGGCCAGCGATCTCTACTCCCCGGTTTCCGGTCGCGTGGCGACGGTGAACGAGCAGCTCGCGGCCAAGCCCGAGCTCATCAACTCCGACCCATACGGCGATGGCTGGATCCTGAAGTTGGAGCTGACCGGTGAGCTGCCCACGGACCTGATGGACGAAGCGGCGTATAAGAAATCAACGGAGTCCCAAGCCTAGGTTGCCGTACCTCGTTCACTCTCCGGAAGAGCGCGCTGAGATGCTGGGCGCGCTCGGCATCGACTCGATGGAGGGTTTGCTCGTCGACATCCCGAAGTCGCTGCGCATTCCAAGACTCGAGCTGCCAAACGGACTCTCTGAGTTCGAGACGATGGCCCAGGTCACATCGCTGGCGGCGCGCAACCGCGTGTTCCCCGATCGCCTTACGTTCCGCGGCGGCGGGGTGTATCGCAGGTTCATACCGGCAGCCGTCGCAGCGGTGACGTCGAAACCGGAGTTCTACACCGCCTACACGCCATACCAGCCCGAGGCGAGCCAGGGCACCCTGCAGGCGATCTACGAATTTCAAACCCTGATCGCCGAGCTCACAGCCCTCGATGTTGCGAATGCGTCGCTCTATGACGGGGCGACCGCGGTTGCCGAGGCGGCCATGATGGCGTACGTCCACACGGGCCGAAAAGAGGTCCTGGTCGCGGGCTATGTGCATCCCGAGTACGTCGACGTGCTCCGCACCTTCAGTGAAGGACGGGGCATCAAGGTCAGAAAAGGTTCCGAGCCGACCGCCAAGACCGCTGCGGTCATCTTTCAGCAGCCGGATTTCCTGGGGTTGCTGGTCGACGCGCCCGACCTGACCAAGCGGGCGCATGACGTCGGGGCGATTGCGATTGCCTGCGTGGATCCCATCAGCCTTGCGCTCCTGGCTCCGCCTGGCGAGTACGGCGCTGACATCGCCGTCGGCGAAGGCCAGCAGCTCGGCCTCAGCCCAAGCTATGGCGGTCCACACGTCGGCTTCATCGCCTGCCACAAAGATCTCGTGCGCCGTCTGCCCGGCCGCTTGATCGGCACGTCGCACGACGCCCAAGGGCGGCGGGGATTCGTGCTCACCCTCACCGCGCGTGAACAGCACATCCGCCGCGAGAAAGCGACGTCCAACATCTGCACGAACCATTCACTCTGCGCCCTGGCGGCGAGCGTCTATATGACCTATATGGGCGCAGAAGGCATGCGCCATGTCGCCGACGTCAGCTTCAAACGCGCCCATGCCTTGGCGGCAAGGCTGGCCGCGCTGCCGGGGTGGGAGCTCGCGTTTCCCGAGAGGCAGTTCCTCAACGAGTTTCCGATTCGAGTCCCAAATCCGGCGGCCGTGAATCGAAAGCTTGCCCGCAAGGGAATCCTCGGGGGGCTGGACATGCACCGCTGGTTTCGCGACCTCAAGGGCGTGTTCACCTTCACGTGCACCGAGGTCAACGACCCGCGCGCGATGGATGAGCTCGTGGATGCGGTGAGCTCATGACCGAGCCGCTCAGCTTCGAGAAGAGCCGGCTCAATGCTCACGCGCCTCGCCTACCTGACGCTGACGTCGAAGCTGCGGAAGCCGGCGATGTGCTCCCCCGCGAGCTCTTGCGCTCGCAGGCGCCTGCGCTACCACGGCTGAGCGAGCCCGAGGTCATGCGCCACTACAGCAAGCTCGCGTCGATGAACTACTCCATCAGCGAGCAGTTCTATCCCCTCGGCAGCTGCACGATGAAGTACAACCCGGTCGCCAACGAAGCGGCTGCCGCCCTGCCTGGATTCACAGCGCTGCACCCGTACCAGGACGAGGACACCGTCCAGGGCGCCCTCGAGCTGATGTGGCGGCTCGAGCAGGCCCTTTGCGCTGTGGTCGGCGTCGATCGCGTGACCCTCCAGCC
>DMCH01000080.1:15508-15693 GCA_003446775.1 Chloroflexota bacterium | reverse complement strand
GGCGAGGCGCGAACGGAGGTCTTGGTCCCCGACTCGGCCCATGGCACCAACCCGGCCAGCGCCGCGCTCAGCGGCTTCCAGGTGGTCGAGGTCGCTTCCGCGCGGGACGGCCGCATCAGCCTGGCCGACCTGGAGGCGAAGCTCTCGAGCCGGGTCGCGGCGCTCATGCTGACCAACCCCAACAC
>DMCH01000080.1:7651-15210 GCA_003446775.1 Chloroflexota bacterium | reverse complement strand
GGGCCAAGCTCTACTACGACGGCGCCAACCTGAACGCGTTCATGGGCGTGTGCCGCCCTGGGGACATGGGTTTCGACGCGGTGCACATGAACCTCCACAAGACTTTCACCACCCCCCATGGCGGGGGCGGGCCGGGCGCCGGCCCGGTGGGGGTGAAGGCGGATCTCGTGCCCTTCCTGCCCACGCCGACCGTGGAGCGTATGAACGGGCATCTGAAGCTCGATTTCAAGCGGCCGCAGTCGATCGGGCGAGTACGCAGCTTCTACGGCAACTTCGGCATGCTGGTCCGCGCGTACACATACATCGTCGCGATGGGCGGCGACGGGCTGACCCAGGCCTCGATGGACGCCGTGCTGTCGGCCAACTATCTGCGCAAGCGCATCGAGGGCCTTCTCGACCTCCCTCACGAGGGCCCCTGCATGCACGAGTTCGTCGCCAGCGCGCGCAACCTGGCCCCCAACGGGATCAAGGCGCTCGACGTGGCCAAAGGCCTCCTCGAACGGGATTTCTACGCCCCGACCATCTACTTCCCGCTCGTGGTCCCGGAGGCGATCATGGTCGAGCCCACCGAGACCGAGAGCAAGCCGACCCTGGACGCCTTCGCGGCGGCGATTGCGCAGATCGTCAAAGAGGCCAAAGAGAACCCGGAAAAGCTGCATCACGAGCCCCACAGCCTGCCGGTCGGGCGCCTTGACGAAGTGGCCACCGCCCGGCAAATCAACGCCTACTTGCAGGGCCAGAGCGAGGACCCCATCCTCCGCTGGAAACCAGTTCGCGAACAGCCCTGTTAAGAGGCCTCCAGAGGCCATTTTCGAACTCGAAATCGCGTAAAATTAAGGGCCTGAACCTCTGCCCAGTTGTCCCCTACGAGTTCTCCAGGCTGGGAGGGCCGAAATACCGGTGAGCAAGGCCGAAGAGCCGCTCCCAGCGCGTAGCCGCAGGCCCCAGCCTCTAGGCGCCGACGTGGCGTACACCGCCGAGCAGATCCAGGTCCTCGAGGGCCGGGAGCATGTCCGGCGGCGTCCGAGCATGTACATCGGCTCGACGACCAAGGAGGGCCTCCACCACCTGGTCTACGAGGTGGTCGACAACGCCGTGGACGAGGCCTTGGCGGGCTATGCCACCCGGATCATCGTCACCCTCTATGCCGATGGCAGCGTCCAGGTCGAGGACAACGGCCGGGGCATCCCGGTCGACATTCACAAGAAGGAAGGCCTTTCAGCCCTCGAGCTGGTGCTCACCCGACTCAACGCCGGTGGCAAGTTCGGCGGCGGCGGCTACAAGGTCTCCTCGGGCCTGCATGGGGTGGGCGTGTCGGCAGTCAACTTTCTCAGCGAACGGCTGCAGGTATGGGTGCACCGAAGCGGGAAGGTCTACCACCAGGAGTTCGCGCGGGGCGTACCCAAAGGCGGCGTGAAGGCCGTCGGCAAGACCGACCACACCGGCACCATCGTGCGGTTCTGGCCGGACCCGCAGATCTTCCCCGATACCACTTTCGACCGCGAGGTGATCCAACACCGTCTCCGCGAGATGGCTTACCTCAACAAGCGACTCGAGATCGCACTCGCCGACGAGAAGCTCGGGTTCACCAACACCTTCTATTTCGAAGGCGGCATCGTCTCGTTCGTGCGCGCGCTCAACCGCGACAAGGCAACCGTCAATCCGCTGCCTTTCTACGTCGACCGCGAGGTGGAAGGCACCCAGGTCGAGATCGCGCTGCAGTACAACGAGACGTTCGTCGAGAACGTCCTTGCCTTCGCCAACACGATCCACACCATCGAAGGCGGCAGCCACCTCACCGGTTTCCGCTCGGCGCTGACCAACGTCCTGAACCGGTATGCGCGTAAGGCCGGCATCCTCAAAGAGGCGGATCCGAACCTCACGGGCGAGGATGTGCGCGAAGGCCTTACCGCCGTGATCAGCGTCAAGGTCCTCGAGCCTCAGTTCGAAGGCCAGACGAAGGGCAAGCTGGGTAACGCCGAGGTGCAGGGCCACGTGTCGATCGCACTGACCGAAGGCCTCACGCAGTACCTCGAGGAGAACCCGTCCGACGGGCGTCGCATCATCGAGAAGTCGCTGACCGCTGCGCGTGCACGCGAAGCCGCTCGCAAAGCGCGCGACCTGGTGCAGCGCAAGAGCCTGCTCGAATCGAGCACGCTGCCCGGCAAGCTCGCCGACTGCTCAGAGCGTGACCCCGCCCTCTGCGAGCTCTACATCGTGGAAGGTGATTCCGCGGGCGGCACGGCCAAGGGCGGGCGCGACCGCCGTACTCAGGCCATCCTTCCGCTGCGCGGCAAGATCCTCAACGTCGAGAAGGCGCGCCTCGACAAGGTCCTCACGTTTGAGGAGATTCGCAACCTCATCACCGCGATGGGCGCCGGCGTGGGCGACAACTTCAACATCGACAAGCTCCGCTACCACAAGATCGTGACGATGACCGACGCGGACGTGGACGGAAGCCACATCCGCACCCTGCTGCTCACCTTCTTCTTTCGCTACTTCCCCGACATCATCGACAAGGGCTACCTGTACATGGCCCAGCCGCCCCTCTTCAAGGTGTCGAAGGGCAAGCAGATCGTGTGGTGCCACTCGGAAGGCGAGCGCGACAAGGCGCTGCGCCAGCTCGGCAAGAATGCCGAAGCGGCGCGCATGAAGGGCCTTGGCGAAATGAACGCCGACGAGCTTTGGGACACGACCATGAACCCGAAGACGCGAGTCCTGCTCAGGGTCCAGGTCGAGGACGTCGCCGCCGTCAACGAGACCTTCGAGAAGCTGATGGGCCCCGACGTGGAGCCACGCAAGAAATTCATTCAGGCGCACGCCAAGAGCGTTCGCAACCTCGACATCTGAGAGTCGATCCAGATGCGAATAGCCGTCGACGCCATGGGCGGCGACCATGCGCCCGCGCAGGTGCTGCAGGGCGCCTCGCTAGCGGTCGCGCAGTACGGGATCGAGGTCGTTGTGGTTGGTTCTCCCGGCGTCGTGCAACCGCTGCTCGACAAGCATCCGCATCTGACTCTGTGCCCTTCCACACAGGTCATCGCGATGGACGATCACCCGGCGCAGGCGGTCCGGTCCAACCCGGACTCGTCGATGGCCGTGTGCGCACGGCTGTGCAGAGAAAGCAAGGCCGACGGATGGATGTCAGCCGGCAACTCGGGCGCGATCATGGCCACCGCATTGTTGGTCCAGGGCCGCATCAGAGGCGTGGAGCGGCCGGCGCTGGGCTCGATCGTGCCCATCAAGGGCGGGTTCGCCTATTTCCTCGACGTCGGCGCCAACGTCGACTCCAAACCCGAGTACATGGTGCAGTTCGCGCTCATGGGCGCCATCTACGCACGCGAGATGATGGGCCGATCCGAGCCTCGCGTGGGCCTGCTCAGCAACGGCGAGGAGGAGGGGAAAGGGGACGAGCTCGTCAAGGAGACGGCCCGCAGGCTGAAAGGAACCATGAAGGGCTTCGTGGGTAACGTCGAGCCGAAGGATCTGTACGCAGGCAAGGTGGATGTGGTCGTCGCCGACGGCTTCGTCGGCAACATCACGATCAAGATGGCGGAGGCGACGGCGGAATTCCTGTTTCGGAGCTTGCGCGACGAGATTCCACGCACGCTGCGGGGCAAGCTTGGCGGCATCCTCATCCGCGATGGTGTGCGCCGGCTGCGCAGCAGCATCGACTGGCGGGAGTTCGGTGGCGCGCCGCTGCTTGGGATCGATGGGGTGGCGGTGGTGGCGCACGGACGCTCCGACGCCCGCGCCATCAAGAACGCCATCCGGGTGACCAAGGAAGCGGCCGAGAATCAACTCGTGCGTAAGATTCGGGCTGAGGTGGGCAAGTGAAAAAGAACGGGCGAGTCCGCGTCGTGGTCACCGGAATGGGGACCGTAAACCCACTCGGAAAGACCCTGGATGAGTACTGGGACGGCCTGATCGAAGGACGCAGCACCGCCCGCATGGTCGAAGGTTCGTACGCAACCGAAAAGCTCAACACCAAGTTCGCGTGCGAGGTACACGGTTTCGACC
This sequence comes from Chloroflexota bacterium, assembly GCA_003446775.1. Taxonomy (GTDB): domain Bacteria; phylum Chloroflexota; class Dormibacteria; order Dormibacterales; family Dormibacteraceae; genus UBA10449. Next base: position 11,190 of record DMCH01000080.1, on the reverse strand, counting down.
CGACCCTGTACATGGACCGCAAGGCGGCTCAACGCATGGCGCGCTTCTCGCAGATGGCGGTGGCCGCCTCGTCAATGGCGCTCGCGGATTCTGGTCTCGACCTCTCCAAGGAGGATGACTTCCGCGTCGGTGTTGACATGGGGACCGGAATTGGCGGCTTCATCGAAATGACCGGCGGCGCCATCTCGTACGCGACCAAGGGCAGGCTGAACCCCCTCTACGCTCCGATTATCATCCCCAACATGGCCGCCGCATCGGTTGCCATGGCCTTCCACCTTCGCGGCCCCAACACCACCGTGACGACTGCGTGCGCGGCCTCCACGCATACGTTGGGCGATGCGACCAGAATCATCCAGCACGGCGACGCGGACGTCATGCTCGCCGGGGGCAGCGAAGCATCTCTCTGCGAGGTGGGCATCTCAGCGTTCAATGCGATCCGCGCGTTGTCGACACGCAACGACGCACCAGAGAAGGCGAGCCGTCCGTTCGATCGCGATCGCGACGGGTTTGTTCCCGGCGAGGGCGCGGGCACGCTGGTGCTGGAGTCGATCGACCACGCGATCAGCCGCGGCGCGCGCATCTACGGCGAGGTGGTGGGCTTCGCTCTCACATGCGACGCCTTTCACCAGGTGGCCCCCGACGAAACTGGCGAAGCGCCGGCCCGGGCGATCACGCTCGCCCTGAAAGACGCCGGAGTTGAGCCGAAGGATCTCGACTACGTCAACGCGCACGGCACCTCGACCACGTTGAACGACGCGGGCGAGACGCGGGCGCTGAAGATCGCGCTCGGCGATGAGGCTTACAAAGTTGCGATCAGCAGCACAAAGTCCATGATCGGCCATCTGCTTGGCGCGGCCGGCGCCGTCGAAGCGATCGCGACCCTGCTGACGATGAATCGCGGGCTCATCCACCCGACCATCAATTACGAAAACCCAGATCCAGAATGCGACCTCGACTACGTGCCCAATGTGGCCCGCCGCAAGGATGTGCACATCGCCATCTCCAACGGTTTCGGGTTTGGCGGGCACAACGCAGTCGTGGTTTTGAAAAAGTACGAGGAGTAGCTTGACCGACGACGCCACGACCGGAACCGTTCTCAATCGCAGCCTCCAGGAGGAGATGCAGACCTCCTACATGGAGTACGCGATGTCCGTCATCATCAGCCGGGCGCTGCCCGATGTGCGCGACGGGCTGAAACCGGTCCAACGCCGGATTCTCTACGCCATGCATCGGGCCGGCGCGACCTCCGCCAGCCGGCACCGCAAGTGCGCCGCGTTCGTCGGAGACGTGATGAAGTTGTACCACCCTCACGGCGATGCGGCGGTTTACGACGCACTGGTCCGCATGGCCCAGCCGTTCTCGCTGCGCTATCCGCTGATCGACGGCCAGGGCAACTTCGGCAGCGTTGACGGCGATCCGCCCGCGGCGATGCGCTACACGGAGGCTCGGCTTTCCGCGATTACCGGCGAGCTGATGGCAGACATCGAGAAGCAAACGGTCGACATGGTTCCGAACTACGACGGGACTGAGGAGCAGCCATCGGTGCTGCCGGCGCGCGTGCCGAACCTGCTGGTCAACGGCGCCACCGGCATCGCGGTCGGAATGACCACCAACATTCCGCCGCACAACCTGCGCGAGATCACCGCCGGCGTGAAGCACCTCGTCGACAATCCCGAGGCCACTGGCGAAGATCTCCTCGCCTTCATCAAAGGTCCGGATTTTCCCACCGGCGGGATCGTCATGGGGACGGCCGGGATCAAGGCCGCATATTCCACCGGGCACGGCCGCATCATCGTTCGCGCCCGGCACACGTTCGAGCAGGCGCCCAACGGACGCGAGCGCATCATCATCGATGAGCTCCCGTACGCGGTCAACAAATCGACTCTGGTGGCGAAGATCGCCGAGCTCGTCTCGGAGCGAAAGCTCGAGGGGATCGCCGACCTGCGGGACGAGTCAGACCGCGACGGCATGCGAATCGTCATCGAGCTGAAGCGTGAAGCCCGCGTATTCACCGTCTTGAACAACCTCTACAAGCACACGACCCTGCAGCAGACGTTCGGCGTGATCTTGCTCGCCATCGTCGAGGGAAGGCCGGTGGTGTTGAGCCTCAAGCAGGCCCTGCAGCTTTTCATCGACCACCGGCGCGACGTCATCCTGCGCCGCACACGGTTCGACCTCGAGCGCGCCCAGGAACGCGCGCACATCCTCGAAGGGCTGAAGATCTGCCTCGACCACCTGGACGAGGTGATCAAGACCATCCGGGCGGCCGCCGACACCGAGGTCGCGGCGACCCAGCTGCAGACGAAGTTCGGGCTGTCCGAGCGCCAGGCGAGGGCGGTGCTGGCGCTGACCCTGGGCCGTCTCACCAAGCTCGAGCGCGGGAAGATCGACGAGGAGTACGAGCAGGTGATCAAGACGATCGCCTACCTCGAGAGCATCCTCGCGAGCGACCAGAAGGTCCGCCTCCTCATCAAAGACGAGATGGACGAGGTCGTCAAGAAGTACGGCGACGATCGCCGCACCGAGATCACTGACCAGGAGCCAAACGAGCTGTCCGCCGAGGATCTTGTGCCCAAAGAGGACGTAGTCGTCACGCTCACGCACCGCGGCTACGTGAAAAGGCAGCCGCTGCGGGTCTTCCGAGCCCAGAAGCGCGGAGGGGTGGGCCTGAAGGGAGCGCGGCCGACCGCCGGCAGCGACGCGCCCAGCGGAACACGCGAAGAGGACTACGCGGTCCATCTGCTGACCACGCACACGCACGCGTCGATGCTCTTCTTTACGCAGAGCGGCCGCGTGTTCCAGCTGCGCGTCCACGAGATGCCCGAGCGCGAGCGTCAGGCCAAGGGCGTCCCGGTCAACAACCTCATCGACATCGGACCGAACGAGCGCATCAGCGCAGTGTTCGTGCGTCCCGAGACGGAGGCCGAAGCGCGCTACATGCTGATGGTCACTAAGAACGGATATATAAAGAAGACGGCGCTGGCCGAGTATGCCAACGTGCGCCGCAACGGCCTGATCGCGATCAACCTCCAGGAACGTGACGAGCTGAACTGGGTCACACCCACCACCGGCTCGGACGACATCCTCATCGCCACCGCCCTCGGCAAGGCGATCCGATTCAGCGAGAAGGAAGTTCGCGCGATGGGGCGTGATACGCAGGGCGTGATCGGCATCAAGCTGGGCAAGGGCGACAGCGTGGCCGGGAGCGCGACCGCGACGCCGGGCGGTGACCTTCTCGTCGTGACCGAGCGCGGTTATGGGAAGCGCACCCCGGTCGACGAATATCCCATGCACCACCGGGCCGGCCAGGGTGTGTTCACGCTCAAGGTGACGGACCGGGTCGGCAAGCTGGCGGCCATGCGCGTGGTGAGCGATCCAGAAGAGGAGGTGCTGATCATCAGCGCGAGCGGCATGGTGCTGCGCACGCAGGTCGGGGCCATCTCACGCATCGGCCGGCAGACGCAGGGCGTGATCGTGATGCGCCTGGCGCCCGACGACCAGATCGTCGCCATCGCGCCGGTGGCGGCGCTCGAAGAAGG
>DMCH01000080.1:6904-7349 GCA_003446775.1 Chloroflexota bacterium | reverse complement strand
GTCGAGCTCGTGTTGATGGCGGTGTGGGGCCTGGCGATGAGCAGACGGATGCTCGCGCTCAACGAGAGCATTTCGACTCAGCGGGCTGAGATCCAGGCCGACCTCGAGCGGTTGCGGCGAGCGATCGAGGAGACCAAGGTGCTCTGGCAGCCTTACAGCCAGGTCCTGCGCATGCTGAACCACCCTCTCGTCCTCGCGGTGCTGGCGTCGGTGCGGCGCCGGAGGGCGCGGTGAAAGAGGTGCGTCGGGCGGCGGAGGCTCCCGAGTCGCCGGCGTCGAATGCGCGTACGGCCGCCAGGCAGGCCGCCGAGGACGCGGTCGAGCGAGAGCGGGCTCGCATTGCGCGCGAGCTGCACGATGGGATCGCGACCGACCTCGCCGCCGCCATCTCCCTCTTCAAGACGCACATGGAGGGTCACCCTCGCTTTGGCAAGGCCGGCGGCCC
>DMCH01000080.1:5735-6541 GCA_003446775.1 Chloroflexota bacterium | reverse complement strand
TCGATCCGGGTCGAGATATCGAGCAACGGAACGGAGAACATGCTGCCCGGTCCTCAGCGCGAGGTGGTGTACCAGGTCGTGCGCGAGGCGCTCACCAACGTGAGGCGGCACTCGGGTTCATCGATCTGCAGGGTGAGGCTGGCATTTGCGGCCCGGCCGTTCCTGATCGAGGTGGCCGATGAAGGCCGCGGTTTCAAGTCTCCGAGTCCGGGCGGGTACGGGTTGGTGGGCATGCGGGAGCGGGCGGCCGGCATCGGTGGCCGGCTGGAGGTGGTCAGCACCCCGGGCCGCGGAACCACCGTCTTCTTGTTCGGCCCCAACTAGGGCGGCCTACCAGGTCACAGCCGCAGCTCGCGGCGCCGCGCCGGCACCGCAGGAAGGGATAGCGCCACCTCGAGGCTAACGATTCGCAGCTTGCGCGCGACGTCGTCCACGATGATCTTCGCTTTGCGCTCGGGGACCTTGATGGCGCGCGCGATCTCAGACTCTGACAGACCGTAGCTGAGCAGCTGCGCGACCTCGCTTTCGGTTGGATTCAGCCGGCCGAGCGGACGGCGAAGGGCTTCGACCATCGGCGCGAGCGTGACTCCAAGGCTGCCCGCGTAATGGACGTCTGCCTCCGAGTACCAGTGGTCGCGACGGCAGCCGACCGTGAGCAGACCCACGGGCCGCTGCCCGAACTCGCCAACAGGCACATAGAGAATCGCGGGCCAGTCGAGCTCCCAGTCGTAGCCGTTGGAAGGGTTCGGGTTCTCGATCACGGAGTTCACGACCACTGGTCTCTTTTCGTAGAGGGCTCGCCGCGA
>DMCH01000080.1:4743-5401 GCA_003446775.1 Chloroflexota bacterium | reverse complement strand
GCCCGCAGGTAGCCGAGCACCCAGCGGTCGTGGCAGAGAGCTTCCAGGGCCAGTCCCAGCCGCCGCCTGGCTTCTCGGAGTTCTGGGAGCTGGCCCATGCCCAGAGGTTATGAGCGTCTGGTCAGCCTGGCCTCACCGGCGGTTCAGCAGTTCCTCAAGAAACGCTGAACTACTGATAATTGCGAGCGGGGATGGCGGCGTGACCGCAAAGCTTCTTGTCGTGGACGACGAGCCTCGCACGGCGGCGCTCACCGCCGAGCTGCTGCGACGAGCCGGCTACGAGGTGGAGGTGGCGGCCAGCGGCACCGAAGCGGTTGCCCTCGCGCGGTCGAGCGCGCCCGATTTGATGCTGCTCGACTATGAGATGCCCGACATGCACGCGCCAGAGGTGCTCGATGAGCTGCGGTCGGGCGCGGATCGTGTGGCGTTTCCGGTGATCATCTTCACCGGCGCACGGCATTCGGCAGGGGACCAGGTGCTCGGGATTGAGCGCGGAGCGACCGACTACATCGTCAAGGGCACGGATCGTCAAGTGTTGCTGGCGCGCGTCCGCGGGGCGCTTCGCGAGCGCGCGTCTGGCGATCGTGTTCTGGTCAGGGGTCGGTTGCGAATCGATACGGCGAAAGGTCAGGCGTTTCTCGACTCGAAGGTCTTGAAG
>DMCH01000080.1:0-4640 GCA_003446775.1 Chloroflexota bacterium | reverse complement strand
GGTTCGTCACCCAGGCCTGACCTCCGGGCGGCGCTGCACCGGCTGCGCTCGACGCTGGCCCGGCTCAAGGCGGAGCTGGAGCTGGCGGAGTTGGACGGCGAGTCGCCTCCTATAGAGAGACTGCTCGACGACGTTCGCGAAGCGCTGTCCCACCTGAGCGCGGCCGAAGATGCGAGTCACCTCCGCGGCGCGGTGCTGGTGGTGGATGACGACGTTCGANNTTCTCGACTCGAAGGTCTTGAAGCTGGAACGGAGGCCGCTGCTGATGCTGCAGATGCTGGCGGCGCGTGAGGGCGAGGTGGTCACGCGTGGCGAGCTTCTCGAACGCGTATGGGGCAGCACCTTCAAGGGTTTCGAGCACAGCGTCGAGCAGGCCGCATACGAGTTGCGTCGTGCCCTCAAAGAACCCGGTTGGATCGAAACCGTACGTGGCATCGGATATCGGTTCGTCACCCAGGCCTGACCTCCGGGCGGCGCTGCACCGGCTGCGCTCGACGCTGGCCCGGCTCAAAGCCGAGCTGGAGCTGGCGGAGTTGGACGGCGCGGCGCCTCCGACAAAGAGACTGCTCGACGACGTTCGCGAAGCGCTGTCCCACCTGAGCGCGGCCGAAGATGCGAGTCACCTCCGCGGCGCGGTGTTGGTGGTGGACGACGACGTTCGATTGGCCGAGATCACCGCCCGCGGCCTTCGCCGCCTCGGTTTCGACGCCGCCGCGAGCAGCTCGCTTCGCAGCCTCAGGGATCGGGAGGTTTTGGTCGTCGACCTCAGCTTGCTCGAGGCGCTCGACGTCGCAGCGCATCAGGACGTTCGGGCGAGCAGGCCGATCGTTGTCACCGGCGCGACCGACCAGCGAGCGCGAGCCCTCGCCGCCAGCCTTGATGCGACCGACTATCTCGTCAAACCAATCGAGCTGGACGAGCTGGCGGCCGCGATCAACCGCCGATTGGCAGAAGAGTGAAGGTGAACACGTGTTCGCCTGTTGAGATCGGATATTGCGACGTTTTTGCCACAGCTTTGGTAGGGTGACGTCGGTCTTCAACGTCTGCGAACGCTAAAAGGAGACCGGGGGCTACGTGTTACGCATCCATCGCTACATGACCCATGCTGTGGTGCTCGCTATAGCGATGGCCATTTTCAGCTACAGCGCCACGGACCGAAACTTCTTTCTGACCTTCCACGCGGCTCCAGTTCCCGCTGCCGCCGCGTACGAAGGAGTTGCCGTCGGCGACTTTTCACTCGGCCGCGACAGCGTCATCATCAAACCGATTTCCGTTCCGACATCACCGCTCGTAAGCCGCGCTCCGATCGTGCACATCATCGGGCGGGATGACACTCTGGAGAGCATCGGCCGACAGTTCAACCTTTCCTGGAGGGAGGTCCTCTGGTCAAATCCAGGCCTGCGGATGCCGCTGACGGTGGGTCGGCCCATCAAGCTGCCACCAGTGCCGGGCGTCGTGGTCGTCGTCAAGATTGGGGAGACGCCGGCGAGCCTTGCCACCAAATACGGCGTTGATCAAACCATCCTGCTCGGCTTCAACGGGCTTCGCGGCCCTCAGCTGACGCCGGGCTCCGTGCTCGTGATTCCCATTGATCCCGCCCAGGGTCCGAACCTGAGCACAGGTGTGCCGGCCGACCCGATCGAGCCCGGCCAGTTCCTGTGTCCGATCGCTGGGGCAAAGATCATTCAGCAGTTCGGGCCGACATCGTTCGCGGTAGAACCGCCCTTCGGCGGTTATCTGCATTTCCACACTGGGCTCGATTTGCTGGCCGGATACGGCACACCGATCGTCGCGGCCGCCGGTGGAAAGGTGACGGCAGCAGGTGACGCGGACTATTTCGGGACCCGCGTCGAGGTGACCGATAGTTTCGGACTCGTCGAGATTTACGCCCACATGTCGCTGGTGAACGTAACCGTTGGGCAGGAAGTCCAGCAGGGCAAGATAATTGGCTTTGTCGGCAGCACAGGCCTCTCGGTGGGCTCACATCTGCACTTTCAACTCGAAGTCGGCGGCATGCCGACCGCACCAGGGCCGCTGATCGGCTGTTAGGTTCGTCAGCCCGGAAAGGGTGGCAGCGTCACCGTAAAGACCGCGCCTCGACGCTCAGCCACAGGTACCGAGGAGCAAGCCGCCTACCTCGGTAGAGACTTTGTGCAAGGGGCCGCCAGTTGGATACAGGAAGACCCCGTTGCCCGTAAGCCATAACCCATGACTGTCTGCAACCAGTTGTCCACTGAATCCTTCGTCCGCGATTGGCTGCAACGTGCTTGCCGCGGTAACCACCCAGGTTTTTCCAGGATCACCGTTGGTGCCGGAGAAGGTGGACACAATCGGTTGATCGAGCCTGTCGAGCCCAAGGAACTGCGCGAACATGCTGGTCGGCTGGAACCAGGTCGACACGCTTCCATCGTCGAGGTTCACGCGCAGTAACTGAGGCGTGCCCTTCGGATTGTTTGGGTCGGAGGCCAAAATCCAAAGCGTCCCGTCTGTGAATACATTCGTTCCGGGACCAACAGAGTTGCCTCCCAAAAGCTTGTGAGCTGAACGCGCGGCGGGATCCAGCAGCCATACATAGAAAGGGACCACGGTATTGACGAGGACGGTCGGCTGAGTGAGGTAAATGCCTTCTGGCCTGAAAGTGACGGCCGACAAGACATCCACCGAGTGATCCACGATGTGGTCCTTCCCAGTCGCTACGTCAACGACGTGCACGAGCGTGCCAAGCGGAGGCGGTCCACCCAGGCCCTGGCTCGCTGGATTTGGTATCAACTCGCTGTAGGCGTATTGGGAGCCATCAGGAGAGACCAGTTCGTGAGGCACCGGGAGCCAGCGCGAGAATCTCCAGTCATAAGTCTCTTGGCCCGTTCCCTCGGGGCCGTACAGTGCCGGCGAGGCAACCGTACGGACGAAGCCAGGACGGCTGCGGTCGGGCTGGGTTGCCGAGCTGGGGTCCGCTGTGAAGGCGCCGTCCGGCACTCCTATGAAACCGGTCGTAGTGAACGTTGTGAATGGAAGCCGGCACGAACTGAGCGTGACGGGGCTAGGGCTGGAGGCAGCGCTTGGGCTGCCCTGAGAGCTCGAGATGGTGGCGCCGCTGCAGCCGGCGGTTGCCAGCGCCAGCAGGAGAGCTGCCGTCTTCATGCATGTCAAACGGTTATTTCTTTTAGCCAGTTACGCCTGGCGGCGACGGGCCTTTCGGCAAGCGCTGATCAGCCAGGGAAGGGTGGGAGCGTGACAGTGAAGACAGCGCCCCGCCGATTGCCTTCATAAATAAGTTGGCCTTGATGCCAGCGAATCACGGACTCCCATATGAGGATCGAGCGCAGACGGCGCAAGGCTGCCGGCGGGGCTGATGGCCCCGCTCAGGGTCGGCGCGGTAGCAAACACAGTCCCCTCACAGGCCGCCCACATGAACCTCAAATGAACGGCGGTCACTATTTGCTTACTGCCTAAGTAAGAGGAACTCCACCATGAACGATTACGACCCAACAAGCACCCACGAGACCGTCTCCGCGTCGAACAGAAGAAGTCGATGGATCATGGGCGCGGTGCTGACATGTCTGGTGATCGGACTTTCCGCCGCCTGCGGCACGTCCTCGGCAACAGCCACGTCCCCCTCGGCGATAGCAGCCGGCAACGGCGGAGGATCCAACGCTCGGTCTGGGCCGGCCTCAGGGGGGGCAGCCGGCACGGTCGCCGGCGTGTCCACGTCGGGCTTCACGATGTCGACATCAGCGGGTCAGAAGGTGACCGTCGACGAGACATCCTCCACTACGTTCCAGAATGGCACGAGCTCGATCTCGGCGAGTGCGATTACAACAGGCCAAGACGTCCTCGTACTTGGGACGACCAGCGGAACGACCATCACGGCCACGCAGGTCATCGTGCAACCGACTGGCGGCAGCGGATCTGCGGCAGGTGTGATTTCCTTCCAGCCCGGTGCCCCGACCGCGTCAAAGCAGGTCGGTCAGATCCCGGCGAACTACAGCCAGGGATCGGGAACTATCGTCAGCGGAACGACAGCGTATAAGGCGACGGAAGCTGCACTGGCCGCCTACGCGGGGGGCATCGTCGACCGTGTTGTGCAGCTGAGCAACGGCGAGTACGAGGTTCACTACATCGGCGTCAACTGGCCGCACCACATCTTCGTCAACCAGGACTTCAAGGTCGTCGGCGCCAACTAGCCGTCACGAAATAGCCCTTTGTCAGCTGGCAAAGGGCGGAAGAACAACGGTGAACACGGCGCCGCGCGACGATCCTGAGTAGAGCAGTTCACCCTGATGCTCGCGCACGATGCCATATGACATGAAGAGGCCGAGGCCGGTGCCGCCCTCCTTGGTCGTGAAATGCGGCTCAAACAACCGGCGGCGCTGGTCCTCCGAGATTCCGCGTCCGTTGTCGGCGATGCTGAAGTAAAGCCATCCGTTTCCCCGCCTTCCGGTGGTGGCCTCAACCCGACCGCCCTGGTCGACGGCATCGATGGCGTTGTTCAGCAGGTTGGTGATCACCTCGCGCATCAGCAGCGGGTCCGCGCGCACGTTGACAGTGTCCGGCGTCTCACGCACGGCGAGCTGGACTTCCTTGGTTCGGGCGCGCGGCCGCGCCATGCCGAGGGCACGAGTCACGAGCTCGTTGAGGTC
>DMCH01000034.1:25770-34502 GCA_003446775.1 Chloroflexota bacterium | reverse complement strand
GTCAGCCGCTCGGTCGCGCCCGAAAGGTCCTCTTCGGGATAGACCGGGCGCAGGACGGGATCTGAGGCGACGCGCGCATAGAAGCGTTGGACCAGGGTTTTGAAGGTCTCAGCTCCGCCCGCGGCCTCGTAAACCGTCATGTCCCACTGAACATAGACTTGTCCGCGCGATGGCCAGCACCCGTCAGCTTCGGATCACCTTCCTGTTCGCGCTCGTGATGCTCATCGCCCAGTTCCTGCTCGGAATTGCGGTCAACCTGTTCGTGAAGATTCTCACCGACCACCCCGGCTCCAATCCTCCGGCGCATTTCAGCGGGGTCGCGCAAAGCGTCACCTGGGCGATCCTGGCCACCGGATTCGCGATCGCGGTGGTCGCTTATTCGGTCGGGCTGTACCTGTCTGCCGATAAGCGAGAGATCACGCGGGTGTGGGCGGGGTGACGCCGGCACCTTCGAGCAGCTCGTGCACCGGCCGGACGATGGCTTGCGCCGCCTCGAGCCCGGTCGCGGCGAGGTATCGCTCGATGATCCTCCTCCCTACCGCGTACCCGCCCATGTGAGGGATGCCGACCGGTTCCACTCCCAGCCGGCGGGCCACCTCGTCGCCGAGCACGTAGGGGCTCCAGTCCCGAAATGTAGAGCCGGTGCCGAACGCGCGGATCACCTTGTCCCAGGTCTCGTCGAAGGCCTTACCGGTCACGTCCTTGTACCAACCTCCCGTCGAGTCGGGACCGCACACCTCGAATGTGAAGACCTCCGCGAGTCCCTCGTGCACCACCCATTCGGCCAGGTTGAATGGGCCCTCGACGTTGGGAGTGCGGATGTTATGTGCGAGCTCGTGCACCGCGCACGCGCCGATCCTGGTCTCGTTGTAGTCGGTCGGCCAGACCACCATGAAGATCGTGCCGGGGTCGGAGCCCATGCCGTAGTAACCGAGCGTGCGCTCCAGAAAGACCGAGTCGTCGGGGTAGCCGAGCGTGAGCGTCACCTCGATGCGGTCGGGGTGGCGGATTCCGGGCAGGGCCGAATTCTGGTAATCCCAGGCGCGTGCCAGGTCGCGCTTGATCTGGCCCCACGCGTCGGCCTTGACCAGGCGCTCGACCGCGGCCTGGTAGCGCGGATCGTCGATCTCGACCCGGAATCCGTCGCCCCGCTCGTGGATCTGGCGCAGCAAGTCCATGCCGGCGGTGTCGAACGACGAGATCCCCCGCATCGCCGCGAGGGCGTCGAGCCGGGCCGGCAGCGGAAGCGTGAACAGGCGCGCGAGCGCGGCCCCATCGTCGCGCACGACGAACTCGAGCTGGTCGTCAGTGCTCAGCGCCATGCGGGCATTTACAGACTCTTGAAGCCTTCGGTATCGAACACGTGTATTGAGCAATTGTGAGCTTGGGTCCAACCCGGATCGCTGCCCTGGCCGACCGGCGGGTGCCGGCCCTGGTGCGGGGATGGGCTCCTTTCGTGCTCGTGCTGGTCGCGTACGAGGCGATGCGCGACCTCGCGTCCATGCTCGGCATGCCCGCCCACAACCTCGCCGGCCTCGATCGCACACTCTTCGCCGGCTACCAGCCGACACTGGTCCTGCAGGCGGCGATCGGCAAGCTGTCCGACGCGGACTTGTTCGAGGACGTCGGGAGCGTGGTCTATGCGATGCATTTCCTTCTGCCTGTCGCCGTCGGGGCCTGGCTGTGGTCCAAGGACCGCGTCGCTTTTCGCAATTTCGGGCTGACCCTGGTCGTCCTGTGCGGGCTGGCCTTCGTGACGTACGTGGTCGCACCGACCGCCCCACCCTGGCTCGCGCAGCCCGCGGCGGTGAGGCATCTCATCGAGGACGCGATCCAGCGCAGCAGCCTTCCATCCAGTCTGGTCTGGCTCTACTCGCAGCACGACTACAACCTCTACGCCGCGTTCCCCTCGCTGCACGCCGGCTTCCCGGTGGTCGCCGCCGCGGCCGCATGGGGCCAGAACCGCAAGGTGGGCGCGCTGCTGTGGGTATGGGCGGTGATCGTCTGGGTCGCGGTGGTGTACCTGGGCGAGCACTACGTCGCCGATGTCATCGGTGGGGTCGTTTACGCCGCCCTGGCGATCGCGATCGTGCGAGGTTTCACGGCACGGATGTGGCGGCGGCCGTCGCCGGCCTGATCGCCGGCACCACATCCGAGTACGTCTCCATCTCCTTTTCCGTGGGCAGGAGCCAGGCCACGACGAGGGTGCCGGCCACGAGGATCACCTGGCTCATGAGGGACTTCTGTAGTCCGACGGCGTCGGCGATGGCGCCGTTGATCGGGACGCCGATGGCCGCGGTCACGAAGCCCAGCCCCATCACGAGGCCCGAGGCCAGGCCGGCGCGAGACGCCATGAGCTGCTGAGCCATCAACAGCATCAGGGGCGCTGTCGATGCCGCGAGGAACCCGATCAAGATCGCGGTCGCGAACGCCCACGGCCCGGGGAACATCGTGTACAGCAGGATGGCGGGGATGGTCAGCACAAGGGTTGCGAGGATCACCGTGCGGCGGCCGTAGCGGTCGGCAAGGGATCCGCAGCCGACTGTGCCAACCGCGCTCGCCAATACCAGAGTCGTCGCGAGCGGGCCATAGAACTCGGGGCCGTAGCCAAGCTGCCGGTACCAGGTGGGCGTGAACGCCTGGAAGACGCTGACCGTCCAGCTGCGCGACATCATCACGCCGATCACCATCGCCAAAGCAAAGACCGGCACCGGCAGCGCAGCCGCGGCGGCGGTCTTCGCGGCCGCGACAGAGGGACGCACCTGGCTGCGCATGCGCCAGAGCAGGTAGGCGCCGGTCGCGACGCCCGGGATCACAAGCAGCCCGGTTCCATGAAGGCCGAACAAGGCCAGGAGGCCGATGCCGATCAGCGGCCCCAACGCGACGCCGATGGTGCCCGACGTGACGTAGACGGACATGCCAAAGCTGCGCCGCCACGCCTGGAGCAGGGCACGTACGTCTAGAGCTCCGAACGGATGGAACGCGCCGGAGCCGAGGCCCGACGCGCAGGCGAGCGCCACCAGGAGAGGGAATGTGGGCACGAAGCCGACCAGCGCGAAAGTGAGCGCGGTCCAGGTGAGGGCGACTCCGGTAAACCGGGTTCCGTACCGGTCCGCGATCACGCCGAACAGCGGCTGCGAGATGGCCGCGGTCCCGGAGTAGGCCAGGCTCACGAGCCCGACCGTGGCGAGGGTCAGGTGAAACCGTCCGATCAGCACCGGATAGAGGACGGGGATGACGCCGACATAGCTGTCGACCGTCAGATGCCCGAGCATCAGCGTCACCAGCTTGCCGTTGCGGAGTAGCTCCCTCATCAGAGTCTTATCATGGCCGGGCGTGCGTGAGCTTCTCTACCTCAGCCGCGAAGACGTGGAACGGCTGCTCGACGTCGACGCCATGCTCGACGCTCTTGGCAAAGCCCTGATCGCTTTCTCCGCGGGCATCACGATCGTGCCGCCGCGGGTCGGGATTCGCGTGCCGGACCTGGGGATCATGGGAACCATGCCGGGCTTCGTACCCGGCGTAGCGCTCGAGGTCAAGCTCGTCTCGGTTTTCCCTGGCAATCATAAGCACGGGCTTCCCTCCCATCAGGGGCTGATCGCGCTCTTCGACGAAAGCAACGGCGCGCCGCTGGCGATCATGGACGGCACATACATCACGGCCATCCGCACGGGCGGGACCGCCGCGGTGGCGACCGGCGCGCTGGCGCGCAAGCATGCGAAGGTGCTGGCGATCCTGGGCGCGGGAGTGCAGGGCGCGTCGCATCTCGAGACCCTGCCTCGAGTTCGTGACTTCGATGAGATCCGCATCGCGTCGAGAGACGGCAGCAAGGCGGCGACCCTCGCAGCACGCCACCCCGGGGCCCGCACCGCGGGTTCGTTCGAAGATGCCGTACGCGGCGCCGACGTGGTCGCGTGCTGCACCGACTCGCACGCGCCGGTGATCCGCCTCGATTGGCTGAAACCTGGCGCGCATGTCAGCTCGGTGGGCGGGACTTTCGGGCCTGAGATCGATCCCGCCACGATGTCCGCCGCACGCGTGTTCGTGGAGTGGCGCGGCGCGGCCACCAACCCGCCGCCGGCCGGCGCGCATGAGCTCCAGGGCCTCGACGCCGAGAAGCTGACCGAGGTCGGGGAGGTGCTCGCGGGCACGCGCCCTGGGCGACTGTCCGAGGATGAGATCACGGTCTACAAGTCCACAGGTCATGCCGTGGAGGACGCCGCCACGGCCCGGCTCGTGTTCGACCGCGCCCGCTCAGAAGGAGCTGGCGTCACGCTCCCGCTTTAGGGTCGCCCCTCCGGGCTGCGCCTGCGGCGGAGCCCACCTCCCCACGTGGTGGGGAGGCCAGCCGCCGCCTCTCAGAGCTCGAGCAGACGGTACGGCACCGCGTTGACGATCAGCGTTACGCCAAGCTTTCGGTCGGCCTGCGTCACGCCATATGGATGGACGTGGCCGTGCACGTGGAGCCGCGGCGCCAGGTTCTTGATCAACCGGTTGAACGCCGGGAAGCCGCGATGAGCAAGGTCGTCGTACTTGCCGCTGAAACCCTCTGGCGGCGCATGAGTCAGCAGCACATCGAGACGGCGGTTGCCGTCGCCTCGCCTCAAGCGCGCAAGGATCTCGATGGGCAGCGCCCGCCACTGCATCTGCGCCGACGTGTACTGATTGGGGCCGGGTCGGTAGCGCATCGAACCTCCGAGGCCCGCGATGCGGAGCCCGGCCGCGTGCTCAACCCTGCCGTCCACATTCACGCAGCCCTGCGGCCCCCGCGCGGGCCGTTCGGCTCGAAGGGGCGTCCACGTATCGTCGAGCGGCGGCGGGACCGGATCGTGGTTGCCCGGCACGTACAACAGCGGCACGTTGAGACGGCTGACGATGTACTCCAGGTAGTCCCAGGGCAGGTCCCCGCACGACAGCACGAGGTCGGGCTGCAACGTGATGAGCTTGTCTCCGAAAAGGCCCTCGTCCTCCTCGTCCGCGATGGCGAGAATGCGGGTCAGGCGAGTACCTCTCGACGCAACGTCAAGTGCTTGATCTCCGCCTCCCGCACCGCGTCGAAGCCCTCGACCAGCCCCTTCTTCAAGATGCCGGCGATCTGCGACGCGGAATGGAGCCTGGGTATGTAGACGAAGTCGGCGCCGGCCTCATAGAAAAAGAGAGCCTGCGCGATGTGCTCGCTCGAGAGCATGACCTTGGCCCTGGGGCAGTCGGCGCGGATGTTGCGCAGGAGCCTCAGGTTATTCGTGCCGCGGAGGATTTCGTCGGTGATGCTCGACACCACCAGCTCGGCATTCTCGATGCCCGCATGGCGTAGGGTGTCCGCGTGCGCGATATCGCCGTAGATGCAGCTGATGGAGCGGTGGCGCAGCTCTCGCATCACGGTCGGATTGAAGTCGATCACGAGAATCTTCCGAAGGAAGTCCTTGGCCTCGGCGGGATCGCCGTCTCGCTCGAACTCGTGCAGGATCGAGCTCGCGTCGCGGAAGAAGCCCAGGAAGACGACCGACTCGTGCCGGCTTTCGACCTTCTCCACCGCGCTCGCGGCCGAATCCAGGTCCCGGACCCGAAGCAGCTTCAGCAGGTTGCTCAGCGCCCTCTGGACGTAGTGGCTCGACTGGATCATGTAGGTCGATACGACCGAGGTGATCGCGAATGTCATGATCACGATCGTGACCACGCTGGAGTCGATCTGGGCAGGTCGTTGCATGAGTCCAAGCGACGCGATCACGATCGAGAACTCGCTCACCTGCGCCAGGTTGATCGCCGGCAGCAGGCTCGCGCGATGGCCCAGCCCGAACCAGTAGAGGATAGGCACGACCGAGAGTCGGCTGACGATCACGAAGGCTGATGCGGCTAGCGCGATGACGACCACCTGAAGGCTCGGGATGGGGATCTGCAAACCGAGCGCGACGAAGAAGAGCGTTACGAAGAAGTCCCGGATGCTGACCGCCTTCGCCATCACGTCGAGGTTGTAGGGAAAGGTCGACAGGCTCACGCCGGCGATCAGGGCGCCCATCTCTCGCGAGAGTCCGATGAGGCTCGCGGCGCCGGCGAGGAAGAAGCACCAGGCCAGCGCGCTCACGAGCACCAGCTCCGGCGCTTTGGCGACCGCCCGGAACAGATGAGGAAGGACGTACTTGGAGAGCGCCAGACCACCCACCACGAGCAGCGCGCCCCTCCACAGCGAGAACGCGAGCGGAAGCAGGTTTGGGTTCAGGAGGTTCGGTTGCACCGCGAGCATGAGCACCGCCCACATGTCCTGGATGATCAGCACTCCGAGCGTGATTCGCCCGGGCAGGGTGTCTAGCTCGTGCTTGTCGTAGAGCAGCTTGACGACCACCAGAGTGCTGGACAGGCTCATGCATGCAGCCAGGTACAGCAGCGCGTAGTTGCCAGGAACGTTCCGCACGCCGATCGCATAGAAAAAGCCGAGCCCGAGCGCAAAGCAGATGGGGACCTGCAGGGCTCCGGTAAGCAGCACGACGGGCCCCGCAGAGGCGAGCCTCTTGACGTCGATCTCCAACCCGATGATGAAGAGAAGAAGAATCAGCCCGATCTCGGCGACCGTTCCGATGCTGGCCTGGCTGGTGACCCACTTGAGGCCCACCGGACCGATGACAACGCCGGTGACCAGATACGCCAGGATCAGCGGCTGCCGCAGACGCCATCCGACCACGGCGAGCAAAGCCGCCGCGCCGACGCAGATGCCGATGCTGTACAGAAGCTCGTCGGAGGGAGCGTTCACCTCGTCGCGGCCGCTGCGGGAGCATCCCAGCGAGCGCGAAGCGCATCCGCCTCCGCCGGGTCGCCGACGATCAGGAATCTCGGGTGGTGAAGTGCGTCGATCAGGCTGGCCGCGATCTGGTCGAACCAGCGAGCGCCTTCCTCCGCGCCCACGCCGCTCAGCCACCGGCCCATGCCTCGCGACCGGGTGTTCTGGCCGATGCGTGGACTGCGAGAGCCGGGACAGAAAAGCGATACAAGGACGCCGGTGCCGCGCGTCTGCTGCGCAAGCGACTGAGTGAAGACGGCAAGAGCGGAGTGACCGGTGTCGTAAGGGATGGTCATCGGATCGCCCGGGTGCAGGCCGCCGTACGAGACCGCGTTGACGATGTGGCCGGAGCCGCGCTCCGTCATATGCGGAAGAAAAGCCATGCTGGTCCGGACCGCACCCAGGAGGTTGGTCTCGAGCATCCAGCTCCAGTCCTTGGTGGAGATGCGCTCCAGCTTGCCCTGGAGTAGGACCCCCGCCGCATTGACCAGGATGTCGGCCCGGCCCATCGCCTTGATCGAATCGCGCGCGAGCGATCGCACCGAGGAGTCGCTGCGCACGTCAGTGGCGAGGGCGATCGAGGAATCGCTCGTGCCGAGCCTCAGGATTTCTTCGACGGTGCGGTCCATGCGTGGCTCATCGAAGTCTGAGACCACGATGTTCGCACCTTGCTTCGCCATCGCCTTCGCGACCGCGCGGCCGACCCCGCTGCCGCCACCCGTGACGACGGCCACCTTGCCCCAAAGTCCGCCTCGGGCCGGCCCCATCCCAGACAGAAACTACGTCCTCTTAAAACGTAGAGCGGTCCAGTCGTCATCGATCTTGACGAAGGCGACAGGCTTATAGCCTGTCTCGCCCGTGATCTCACCCAGGACGTCCCGCTTGGTCCACCAGGGCGTGGCGGGCAGGTCCGACGCTCCGCTGGTGACGCCGCCCTTCGGATATGCGACCCAGAGCAGCCCGTCCGGCCTCACCGCGTTCATGGCGGATGGCCCAAGCGTGCGCAGCTCGTCCACGTTGTTCACGAAGAGCTGGACCACGTCGTAGAGCGTTGACGGCTTGAGCGCGGTGTACAGATCCGCCGGTGCCGGCGCCAGCTGGGCGAGGTAGCCGGGGGGCGCGTTGATGACCGCGACGTGATGGTTGGGTGCCAGCCGCAGCTTCTTCGCAAGCACGGACAGGCCGGGCGAATCCTTGCCCAGCGCGAGCAGCGAACGCTGCGACTCGAGGTGGCGCAATCCGAGAGTTACTGTAGCGGGAAGGGCGGCTGCCACCACCACGGTTGGTCCTCGACGTCGATCGCGACCACCCATTTCACCCAGGCGAAGCCGCGCTGCCCTGGGACGACGAGGCGAACCGGGTAGCCGTGCCCCGCATCGAGGGGATCGCCGGCCAGGCGTGTCGCCAGGAGCAGGCGGCCGGCTTCTTCGATCCCGAAGCGCCGGCTGTAGCCCGTGATCGACCTCACGTTCAGGCTCGCGCCGCCGCCTGAGCGGCCCGGCAGCAGGCGTTGCAGCAGGACGCCCTCCCACACCTGCTCGGAGTACCAGCCACCGGTGCAGTCGATGACGGCTGCGATGCGATCGGAGTACCCCGCCAGCTCGTCATAGGTCCACGTGCGGCCGCCGACAGCGAGGCGCCACGAGACGACGTCCACCTCGGGCACGGTGTCGAACATCCATACCGTGGCCACGGGGTAAGCGGCCTGGAATGATCCCGTGGGTGCGCGCCGCGCCGACGGCAGCAGCGCCACGCCCAGCCCCGCAGCCCCGGCCAGGATGCTGCCCCGGAGAAAGTTGCGGCGACTCAGGTCGGTGACTCTCAGCTTGAGCGGCCGCGCGAACAGATGCCAGAGAAGGAAAGGGATCACGCACAACGCCGCGCCGACGTGAAAGTCCATCGCCGTCAGATACCCGATGTTGGGATGGCCGGCGGAGTGCACGACCCCGAACGCGATCGA
>DMCH01000034.1:12647-25466 GCA_003446775.1 Chloroflexota bacterium | reverse complement strand
CGCGCCTGGCGATAAGGGATTTCCACGGCACCAGCAGCACGATCCCGACGCCGGCACCCGAGTGCAGCAATAGGATCGCGCGTGCCGGCTGACCGGACAGCTCGAACGCCAGCCAGCCGCTGGCAAACGCAACCACCAGCAGAAAAAAGAGCGACAGGTTTGTGATCCGGCCCGATGCGACCGGGGTCATCACCTCAGCCCTCGGCCCTCATCGCGGGCGCGCCGCCCTTGGTCACCTCGAGGTCGGCCCACATCCCGCTCGCTTCGTTGCCCCCGACCAGAGAGGCGATCCGGTAGCTGCCAGAGGTCGAGGGGCTGAAGACGAACGTCGCCGACTGCCCTGGACCAAGACCGTGCGTCGGATCCGGTGTCGACCAACTGGGCTCGACCGGAGCGATATCGTTCCGGCCCTGCACCACAGCGCATGAGTTGGGCACGGTGCCGCGGTTCTCACATTGGACGGTGACCTGCCAGCCGACCGGGATGCTGATCACGAGGGTTCCGTTGCCATAACCGTCGTAGTTGAACTGGTAGTCGCCCGCCGGATAACCCGCGATTAACGTGATCACCACAGTTTTGGCGGCGGGATCGGAGTGGATGTAGGCCTTCGGATCCGGCGGAGTGCCAGGCCCAGTTCCCGTCATGGGATCGCACGCCGCCGCGCACAGCATGACGATCGCCAGGCAGCCGGCCATTGCGGTTCGGGGGCCCATATGCGGTTGCGAATATGATCCCACTGAGATGGGCGGCCCAAGGTCCCGACTGATCCTGTGGTGGGAAGGGCTCGAGACGTGGCGGCAGCTGGTGATCTCCTTTCCGATCTTCGCGGCGCTCACGCTGTTGATCAACATCGGACCGTTCAACCAGCCCTTGCTGAGATCCATCTTCTACGGGCTGTTCGAGGGGGCTGTCCTCACCGGCATGCTGGCCGTGGCCACGGCCACCGAACGCGGGCGGCGACGGCAGGACGACGGGAGGAGGTAGGGATGGCGACAACGAGTGCTGCTGCGGTGAAGCGAATCGTAGTTGGCGTCGATGGATCAGATGCGGGGAAGCACGCGGTCGAATGGACGGCTCGACTGGCGAAAGCCATGCGCTCCGAGGTGATCGCGGTCTATGCCCTCGACATACCGGTCGCGCTGCCCGACCCTTACACGATGCCGTTGTATCTCGATGACAAGGTGCGCGCCGGGATCGAGAAGGACCTCGTCACGAAATGGTGCCGCCCACTCAAGACTGCGGGCGTTCGGTTCCGCGCGGTCCTCCAGGACGGCCGCCCCGCATCGGTGATCCTGGACATCGCCGACAAGGAGAAGGCCGGGCTGATAGTCGTCGGGAGGCGAGGACGCGGAGAGGTGGCGGAGCTGCTACTCGGGAGCGTGAGCCACGAGATCTCGCTCCATTCCAAGCGGCCGGTGCTGCTCGTGCCTCGGAACGCCTGAGCTCGAATGGCCTCGTCGATACGGCTCGGGCGGATTTTCGGGATCGAGATCGGGATCAACTGGAGCCTGGTGTTCGTGTTCGCCCTCATCTCCTGGACCGTGGCCACCGAAGTGCTCCCGTTCGACGTACCCGGCCAGCCCGCACTGTCGTATTG
Organism: Chloroflexota bacterium; assembly: GCA_003446775.1. Classification (GTDB taxonomy): domain Bacteria; phylum Chloroflexota; class Dormibacteria; order Dormibacterales; family Dormibacteraceae; genus UBA10449. Next base: position 23,869 of record DMCH01000034.1, on the reverse strand, counting down.
GGTCGCCGGAGCCCTAGGCAGCGTGGCGTTCTATGGTTGCCTGCTCGCGCACGAGCTCGCCCATGCGCTCGTCGCGAGGCGCAATGGCGTCAAGGTCGGCGGCATCACGCTCTGGCTGTTCGGCGGCGTCTCCAAGCTGGACGGCGAGCCCAAGAGCGCGGGCGCTGAGGCGGTGATCGCGGGCGTCGGCCCGCTGACCAGCCTAGCCGTCGCGCTGATCGCGTACCTTCTGTCCCTGCTGCCCTTACCGGCTCTCGTCGCCGACCTGTTCGGCTGGCTCGCGTTTGTCAACGTGGCCCTGGCTTTGTTCAACCTCGTGCCCGCCTTTCCGCTCGACGGCGGCCGTCTGCTCAGCTCCTTCTTCTGGTGGCGCTTGGGGAGCCGGCAGCGTGGCGTGCACAGCGCCGTGCGGATCAGCCGCGTGTTCGCCTACCTCATGATCGCCTTCGGCGCATTGCTGCTTTTCACGGGCTCGGTCCTCAACGGCATCTGGATCGCATTCGTCGGCTGGTTCCTGCTGTCAGCCGGGAGCTCGGAGGAGGTGGGCACCACGGTCAGGGGACTGCTCAGCTCGGTGCCGGTGTCGGCCGCAATGACGTCGCCCGTGGTCACCATCCCGGACTGGCTGACGGTCGAGCAGTTCCTGGAGTCGATTGCCCCGCAGCACGCATTCACGACTTACCCGGTCCACGATCCGTCGGGCAAGCTCACCGGGATAGTGCGGCTTGGCGACCTGGTACGGATGCCGGCCGGTGCACGCGCCGAGGAGCGATTGAGAGACCGCGCCCGCCCGATCTCGGCGGTGCCGGTGGCGCGGCCCGATGAGGACCTCGCCGCTCTCATCCAACGGGTCGGGGCCTCGCTCGATCAGCGCGTGCTGGTGTTCGATGGTGACCGCCTGGTAGGCATCGTGTCGCCGGTCGACGTGGCCAGGGTGGTCGCCGTCAGGCAGACCCTCGGTGGCGGCACACCGGCGCCGGCAGCGCGCGGGTCGATGTGATGGACGTCCGCTCCCGATACATCGCAGCCGCCGCATGCGTGCTTCTACTCGCCGGCTGCAGCATCGGCTCGTCCTCGACGTTCTCGTTGAACAACGCTACAGTCGACCAGGGCTATACGTGCCCGGTCGGCGCCAAAGCTCTCCAGTACGAGCTCCATGGCACGATCGATGCCCACAACGGGACCTCGAACACAGTGACGATCTCCGCGGTCACGGCCACCATGACCCTGGCCGCCGTGAAGGGCGGATGGCTTCAGAAGGTGGGCGACAAGTTCGATGCCGGCAATGTGAACTACGCGCCGACCAGCATCGGCCCGGGCTCCAGCGCAACTATCGACGTGGCCATCCCCAGCGCCTGCACCGGCCGCGCCGCCGGCTCGCCTGCGGCCTGGGGGGACTACGCGGTCACCTTCGCGATCACCTCGAGCGCAGGCAGATTCAAGCTCGACAGCCAGAACAAGCACCGCATCGTCACTGCCTGACCTGGCCTCCCCACCGTGTGGGGAGGTGGGCTCCGCCGCAGGCGCAGCCCAGAGGGGGGAAGCGCTCGATCAAACGCCACCGCGTACAAGCACGGGGCTGTGCGTTATATAAGGGGGAGCGTTTGACCCGCCAAGGCTGAGCGCCCCAATTCCCTCACGCCTGTATCAAGCGTAAGGAGGACCGATATCGTGCAGTGCGACATCTGCGGCGAAGAGGTCGACAACTCGGAAGAGCTCGCCAAGCACATGGAAAAGATGCACGCGATCGAGGAGCCGGAGCCGGAAGAGACATCGAAGCCTCCCGCGGAAGACGATGTCCCTCCGACGCCGATAATCCCGCCTCGGATGTAGAGACGAATCAATCGGGTTCAGCGGCGGGAGAAATTCTCGCCGCTGATTTTTCTTACCCCAGGTTCCCGTAGAGCTCGGGTGGCTGGCTCGGTGTGGGCGATCCGTTGGGTGCGTCCTCGGCGGTGACCGCCATCTCCGTGTAGCCCGTCAGCGGGAGCCCTACCAGCACCACCTTGCCGCCATTGCTGTCGGGCACGAACACAGCGGCGGAGTCCGGGTGGCCGCCCGGGGTGATGAGCCACAGCTCGTAAACCTTGCCCTTCGCCAGGGGTGGCAGCCCATTGAAATCGACAAGCGCGACCCCCTCGACTTTCAGGTTGACGACGGTGCCATGCGCGCCGGCGAGAGCCCCGTGGCCCACCAGCTGGTAGCGGGCCACCTGCGCCGCCGCCGGCGGCACCGAATTGCGTCCAATCACGTTCCCGGCCGCCAGGCCGATCAACAGGGCGAGCACCACAGACGCGACGGCCAACAGCGCGGGCAGCCGGCCGAACGGGATGGAAGCGACGGGCTTCCAGCGGCCGCGTGCGGGCACGACCTTTTTTCTGGCGGGAGCGCTCGGGACGCTCGAAGCCCGGGCGGCAGCCGCGGCGACATAGACCCGCTCGCGCAGCCTGGCCGGAGGGGAGATCTCCTCGACCTCCAGGGGCAAAGCGGCGGCGGCCCGGCGCAGGCGCGCAACCGTCTGCCGGCAGGTCGCGCAGCCCTCGACGTGGACGCGAATGCTCGCGGCCTCGTCGGGCTCGAGTGCGCCCAGCACCCAGGCCGCCACCGTGCTCTCCAACTCTTCGTGATCAGACATCGACAAGCCCTCTACCCAGTAGATACGAACTCAACTTCTCGAGGGCAAGTCGCATCCTGCCTTTGACGGTGCTGAGTGGAACGTGGGTCATGTCGGCGATCTCGGACTGCGAGTAACCGCCGAAGTAGGCCAGCTGCACCGCCTGGCGTTGCTCTGCCGGCAGGCTGCCGACCGCCTCACGCACGGCCATGCGCTCGAGCTCCAGCGAAACCTCCCGCCATGGGTCCGAATGGGTTGATGTCGAAGCGAGCTCCGGCTGAAGCTCGAGCTCCTGGCGTTCGTGGGCGCTGCGCCCCCTCAGGTAGTCGATCGAGCGATTGCGGACGGCCGTGATCAGCCAGGTTCGCAGCGACCCTTTTTTGGGATCGAAGCCGGCCGCGTTGGTCCAGATCTTCAAGAAGGCCTCCTGCACCACGTCCTCCGCCCGACCCGGGTCCCCCAGCACGCGCATGGCGACGGCATAGGAAAGACCCGCATATCTGTCGTACAGCTCCAAAAGGGCGTCCTCGTTACCGGCCGCCAGGACGACCGCGAGCTCGGCGTCGGCGCGTCCTTCTGTGGCTATCGGAACATGACCTCGAGAGTGTCGGCCGAGTCGCCGCCGCGGGCCCGGCGGGTGGTCAGCTCACCGATCTGGGACTTCTTCGGGGGCGCGACCGCCCACTCTTCGTGGTCGATGAGCCTCGATGCCCAGTCTGGATTCCGGCCCCTGCGATCGCGGGCCGCGTAGAGCGCTTTGGACATGAGCTTGATCCCCGCCAGTCCGGGGAGCTTGCCGATCTTCTCATCGAGGGCGAGCAGCTCTTCCTCTCCTTGCTCATCATCAAACAGGTACAGGGCGAGCGCGTCAACCTGCTCCTGCGTTTTCACTCCCTGGCCGACCGGCACCCAGACCCGATCGAGCATCCAGCGGTCGACCCGCTGGGCCTTCTCGTTGTCGGTGAGCCATTCCCGGGCGGAGTTGAAGTAGAAGGCGAAATGGCGCCGCTCGTCCTTGATGATCCGCCCGAGCAGGTCCCTCAACACCGGGTGGCCCGATTTGCGGATGAGGGCTCCATACCCGGTCAGCGTGGAGAGCTCGTTGATCGCGCCGATGGTCAGATAAACAGCCGAGAAGTCCTTGAGCAGCCATGAACCGACCATCGTCGACAGGAGGCTGACGCTGTTCTGAACGCCGAGGTGGGCGCGCACGTTGGCGATCCGGTCCTGCGTGTCGAAATCGATTCCATACAGGTTGAGAAACTTGCCGATGTTCTCGCCATGCCACAGCTCCTCGTAGTTCCAGCAGGCGAGAAATGCCGTGAGGATGGGGTCCATGCACGCCCGCGTCACCAGCAGGTGCGAGAGGTAGAGGGGGACGTGATTCTCGATGTCCATCATGTAGTGGAGGCAGAAGAGGTCCCCATTGGACAGGGGGCTGGAGGTGACCGCATTCCAATCGATCCCCGCGGTATCGAGTTTTTTGGACTCTTCCTTGTAACGCTCGATGCTGAAGCTCATCTTTCCTCAAACGCTTGTGGGGGGCGCTGCTGGTCGATACGCAGCTCGGCGCGCGCCGGATCATTTTTCCCCTCTGGGCTGCGCCTGTCCCCTCCTGGCTGCGCCTGCGGCGGAGCCCACCTCCCCACAAGGTGGGGAGGCCAGGCGGAGCCCACCTCCCTACATGGTGGGGAGGCCAGGCCCAGCAACTTCACAGGCTCCTCACACAGGTCGCTGAACGTGCGGCCCCAACCTCAGGGGCAACGCTCGAGCGAAAAACACCAGGAGGAGTCAGCAGTCATGAACAGAGTTCGCACGGCAGTCACGGCAGCGGCTATCGCGGGGTCGATGCTCGTCGGTGGGGTGGTGGGAGCCACCCTGTACGGTGTGTCCGCTCTCAGCGCGGCGGCGGCCACGACCGCGGCCAGCCCAACCCCGGCGGCCGGCACGCGCTCGGGCACGTTTGTGCCCAACGAGACGGCGGCGCACGAGGCCACGGAGAGCGCGGCTCGCGAGGCCCAGGAGAACGCTGGGCAGGTCCCGACCGTACCCTAAAGTGCGGTCACGAATCGGTGGGGCTGGCGCCGGGCGCGCGCAGGGCGCACCTAGCAGGGTGCCGGCCCCACCACCCGATTAGGACGCCATGAGAAACCGATTGATAATCGCCGGCGTCGCCTGCGTCGCAGCCCTGGCGCTGGGCGGCGGGGGCGCCTATGTCTACTTCTTCTCCGGCCTCCGCTCCTCACCGAGTCCGCTGGCGCTTTCGACGCCAAATGCCTCGGCTTCCGCCGCCCCGGCGGGGGGCCTGGCCGGGAACTGGAGCGTGACCACCGGCTCGGTTGCCGGCTACCGCGTCAAGGAGCTCTTCGTGGGCGAAACGTCCAAGCACGAAGCGGTCGCCCAGACCTCCAACGTCAGCGGCAGCCTGACCGTGAGCGGCGACTCGAGCGGCTACCAGGTGACCGGGATCACGTTCACAGCCGCGCTCACGGACCTGCACAGCGTGGACTCGGTGGCCGGCCGCAACGTCGTCCAGCGGGACTCGTACGTCTCACGCCAGATGAACCTCCAGCAGTTTCCAGATGCGACGTTCACGGCCTCGTCGGGGTCGGTGTCCGCGACCGACGGCTCCGGCCCGGTGGACGTCTCCGCGGCCGGCAAGCTGACGATCCACGGCGTCACCAAGAATGTGACCGCGACCGCCAGGGCTCAGCTGAACGGCGGCAAGATCGAGATCGTTGGGAACCTGTCGATCGACATGACCGACTACGGGGTCTCGCCGCCATCGGTGCCGTTCACAACCGTCGACTCGCAGGTGACGATCGAGTTCCAGCTCTTCCTTACGAAGTCGAGCTAGCCGAACATCTGCCTCGCCACGAACACGATGTTGGCCGGGCGCTCCGCGAGCCTCCTCAAGTACCACGCATACCAGGCGTCGCCGTACGCGACCAGGACCTTGACGCGGTAGCCTTCCGTCGCGAGCCTCGCCTGCTGCGAGGCCTGGATGCCGTACAGCATGTGCACCTCGAGCTGGTGGCGATCCATCCCGATCGCGTCCGCGAATCGCGCGACGCGGTCGATGAGAGCCACGTCATGCGTGGCCAGCACCAGGCGTAAACGACCTCGATTGGCATCGGGCAGCACCAGCGCACACAACGCGAGAAAGTTGGCATCGACATCGCGCTTGGCGGGAAACGCTCTATCCGCCGGCTCGGCGTAAGCGCCCTTGACCAGCCTGATGGCGGGCTTGAAGGCGAGCATCCGGTATGCGTCCGACGCGGTGCGGTACAGGTAGGCCTGCAGGCAAACGCCGACCGCGGAGTGCCTGGCATGGACCCGGTTGTAGAGGTCGAGGGTGCGGTCGGTGTATGCGCTGCCCTCCATGTCGATCCAGAGGAAGCCCTTGACCCGAGCGGCTGCATCGGCCAGCCGGTTGAGGTTGGCAAAGGCCGCATCGGGGTCGATGTCCAGGCCGACCTGGGTGGGCTTGACCGAGATCTCGGGCTCGAGGCCGGCCTCGGCTGCGGTCTTCAACACCAGCTCGTATTGCTCGACCGCGGCGGTGGCCTCCGACATCGCCTTGATGTTTTCTCCGAGCTTCGTGAATACAGCGCCGATGCCCTGGGCCTTGAACGCTACGCCCGCCTTGAGCGCCGCGTCGAAGTCCTCGCCAGGCATGAACCTCCTCGCGGCACGCTTGACAAAGCCCCATTGCGGCACGTGCTCGGAAAGCCACAGGTTCTGTGCGCACCACAGCAGCAGCGACCTCATCCCGGGGCAATGATATGGGGGCCCACGAGGCGCTAGTCCAGCGCCGAGATCAGGTCGAGCCAGGCTGAGGGGTCGTTGGGCACGACGGCCGGCCTCTTCATCGACGGCGGTTCGGATTTGAATCCCGCGCCGGTGTCGAAGAGGGCGACCCGTTCGTCCCGGTCGATAAGCCCTTGCTCGCGCATGACTGGCAGCGCCGCCAGCGCAGCCGCGGATTCGAGACAGAGATACCCGGCGCCATGCTCGGCCGCATAGACCTGCATCGCTTCGATCTCGGCTTCGGGGACCGCGATGGCTCCGCCTCCCGAGCGTCGGAGGCAGTCCAGGATCAGGTGGTCGCCCAGGGCGGACGGGACGCGGATGCCGGCGGCGCGCGTCTTGGCGTTCAACCACGGATCCGCGAACTCGGCTCCCTGCTCGAAGGCGCGCACGATCGGCGCGCAGCCGTCCGATTGCACCGCATACATGCGCGGCCGCGCCGGGCCGATGAGCCCTAGAGCTTCCAGCTCCTCGAAGGCTTTCCACATCCCGATCATCCCGGTGCCGCCGCCGGTCGGATACACGACCGCCTCGGGCAGGCTCCAGCCGAAATCCTCCGCGAGCTCGAAGCCGAGCGTCTTCTTGCCTTCCACGCGATAGGGCTCGCGCAGCGTGGCCATGTCGAAGGCGCCAGTCTTCTCGCCCAGGAGTCGAGCGAGCTTGCCGCAGTCGGAGATCAGGCCGTCCAGCAGGATGAGGCGAGCTCCGCAGGCAAGCACTTCCAGCTGGTTGGCGGCCGGGGCATCTGCCGGCATCACCACCGTGGCATGAATGCCGGCGGCGGCAGCGTACGCCGCCAGTGCGCCGGCGGCGTTGCCCGCCGAGGGCGCCACGAGGTGTGCCGCGCCAAGCTCGGCTGCACGGCTCACAGCCACGGCCATGCCTCTGGCTTTGAACGATCCTGTCGGGTTCACGCTCTCCGCCTTGATGTGCAGCCCGGACAGCCCGAGCTTGCGGGCCAGCCGGGCGGGCGGCAGCAGCGGCGTCGAGCCTTCGCCCAGGGTCGTGATGAAGGATCGCCGGCGGACGGGCAGCAGCTCTTCCCAACGCCACAGACCCCCGCGCCGGACGGCGATGACGTCCCGCGTCAGCCGCCCGCGGGCAGCCTCCAGGTCATACCGCGCCAATAGAGTGCGGCCGTCGGCTGGATCGGTGCTTCGCAGCTCATCCGCGTCGTAGCGGATTCCGGAGCGCGAGCCCTCGAGGAAGGCAAGCGTGGATGAGGTGTCGTCGTGTTTGGGCGCCATCCGTGCAGCCGGAGACTAATCGAATCTGCGAAGTGCTCACCAACCCGATCCGTTACGGGGATGACCCTATGCTCGATGGTGTGCACATCCATAGCGACCTCGAAGGGTTTACCGATGCGCAGGCCCGCCGCGCCCTCGCCGGCCTGCCGCCTGCCGGCGACTACGAGGTCGTGATCAATCCGCTTCGATACCGGTCGTCACCACACCTGGCCGCGCGATGCGAGTTCGAGGACCGCCGGATCGTGCTCCAGGTCCCGATCCCGTTTCGTCCTTTCAAGGAGCCGGTGGTCTACGCGGCGCGTCGCAAGCGCGGACATGGGATCCGCTTCGCATGGGCGTCGGAGACCGTCTCCTTCCGCCTTCGTCGCGAGGTGCTCCGGTTCCTGTACTGCCACGAGTGGATGCACTGGTATTTGTTCGAGGAGTTGGGAAAGCGATCATCAGCCGAGACGGCGTGCGACCGGTTTGCTCTGCGCAACTTCCGGCGGTTTCAGGTCTCGGTTGCGGACGCCGACGCGGCGCTGCGCCGGCGTTCGCGCCGCCGGGCCGTGGCCTAAAGCTGTGGCCTAAAGCTTCACGCGCTTGGCGGCGCCGACGTGCTCTTTGGTGATCGAGCCGGCAAGCTTCATCACACTCTTCGACGCGGCGCAGGAGGGATCGGTCTCGACCAGCACCTGCCCCGTGACCGCAGCGCGATCGAACCTGGAGCCGTCATAGGCGATCTCGGTTTGGAACTTTCGTTCGACCTGGCGTTCGGCGTCGGCTCGGGTGACCATCGTCTGCGGGCGCGGGTGATTGAGGACGAGGCTGACGCGCGCTGACGGGATCTTGAGCACGTTTTCGAAGATCTGGAGCAATTCCGCCGTGTCCTTGAGACTGGTCAGCTCCGGGGTCACCATGACCAGGATCCGATTGGCTCGCTCGAGGACCCCGAGCGTGACGTCGGTCATGGCCACGCCGAGGTCGACCACTATGTAGTTGAAGGTCTGCTCGAGAACGTCGAGCGCGCGCTTCACCAGCGGCGGAGTCACGAGTTCGGCCTGCTCGGCGCGCAGGGCGCTCGGGATGATCACCATCCCGGTGGGATGGTGGAGCGCAATGCCAAGGAGCGCGTCCTCGAACTTGTCCTGGTCCGGTTGGTCGATCAGGGCCAGGCAACCGGTCGGCACCAGGTTGGCGACGAGCGCGGCGTGGTTGTACGGAAGGCTGAGGTCGATCAGCACGCATTCACCGCGATGCTCGAGGCCGAGGGCGGCGGCGAGGTTGACCGCGATCGTGGTCCGGCCCGAACCACCCTTGACCGCGTATACAGCGACGATCATCGCGGACGCACCTTACATCTGAAGCGGGAAGCTGCGCGCCTTTTAGGGGTCCCCGCGAACTCTCGGCAAAGCCTCTGAGTTCGTGGGGTCTTCGGGTATCGAGTTCAGGCGGCGCCGAGCCGCTGCAGGGCGGGCATCTCGCCCACGAAGAGCTCGACGACCTCGGGGTCCCACTGGTGACCCGCGCCATCGATCAGCACGGCCAGCGCATGATCGATCGGGAGCCGCGCCCGGTATGGGCGGTCGTTGACGAGCGCGTCGAACGCATCGCAGACCGAGACGATCCCAGCCAGACGTGGGATTTCTCGTGCGTGCAGTCCATCTGGGTAGCCGCGTCCATCGAATCGCTCGTGGTGGTGGCGGATGATCGGCAGCAGCGTCGAAAGCGAGCGCAGCGGCTTGATGATGTTCTCGCCGATCAGCACGTGCGATTGCATGCGGGCTGTTTCGCCGGCATCGAGCCGGCCGGGCTTGAGCAGGATGGCGTCCGGAACATTGATATTGCCGATGTCGTGGAGGAGGCCTCCACGGTACAGGGCGTCGCGCGCAACCTCAGGCATCCCCAGGCGGGCGCCCAGGTGACGAGCCGACTCGGCCACGCGCTGCGGGTGCTTGTCGTAGGGGGCCTCCTTGGCCGCCACCGTGGCCGCGAGCCAGAAGATCACCTGCTCGGCGCTGTCGAGGCTGTCGTACAGGGCCTTCAGCCTTGCGGCCAACCGGACGCGTGCGACCAGCTCGTCGCGCCTGACCGGCTTCGCCATGAAATCGTCGGCGCCCGCCTCCAGAGCCCGCGCGCGATCGTCTGACCCCTCCGCTGATGTGATCATCAAGACCGGCAGCTGCCGTCCGCGCGGACCCGCCTTGATCCGGCGGCAGACCTCATAGCCATCCATCTCCGGCATCTCCACGTCGAGCAAGACCAGGTCAGGTGGCTCGGCTTTGATCTGCTGGAGGGCCGAAGGGCCGTCCGGGGCAAGGCGAACGTCGCACAGCCCGGCCAGGTAGGCCTGGGCCAACTGGCGATCGGCGGCTCCGTCGTCGACTACGAGTACGAGCGACATGCTTCCGCGTCCCCACGTTCACGTTTTGTTAAGTGACCCACGCCGCCACATAGTACGGGGAGGCGTTTGAATTAACGCCTTCTTAAGGGGAATCAGGCGGTGGCGGTGCGATCCTTCCGTGCGGATCGGCCCGGCAGCCGGCCCAGGGCGAGCCGCAGCTGCTGGTTCGCCGCGACAAGATCGCCCCTCTTCTCGAGGAGCTCGGCGTACTGGACGTGACAGCGGCTCAGGCGCTCGGAGGCGCCCAGTGACTCGAGGATTCCCGTGGCGGCGCCAAACTCGGCGTCGACGCGGGCGTGCTCGTCACGCTCGGCCGCGATACGGCCGAGCCACATGTGGCACTCGGCCAGCGTGGCCTTCTCGGACAGCCGCTCGGCCAGGTCCCGGGCCTCGATCGCGAACTTCTCCGCCTCGTCCCGCTGCGACCGCGCGACGGCCAGCTCGCACAGGCCTAGCAGGACCTCGGCCTTCCCGACTTCGACCGCGGTTTCCACCCACAACGCGAGGCCTCTCGTCAGGTGCTGATCCGCAGCCGAAAGGTCGCCGCGCTTGATGAGGAGGAGACCGAGGTTGGTCTCCGAGCGAGCGAGCGACAGCCGGTCGTTCAGGGTCTCGTGAATGGCGAGGGCGCGCTGAGCGTAATACGCAGACTGGTTGAGCTGGCCGACCTCGCTGTAGGCCAGGCTCAGACCGCTGTACATGAGCGACAGGCGCCGCAGGTCCTGGACGACCTCGCCGGCCGTAATGGCCTTTTCATAGCAGTCGATCGCGGCCTGCCAGTCCTGGTTGGTGACATGCACGGAGCCGAGCACGAACAGCAGCCGGGCCTCGCTCGTCCGCGGCACAGGCTGCAGCGAACGGCAGAGCTCGAGCCCGCGTTCGGCCAGTCCCAACGCGGACGGATCCTGGAGGAGGTACGCCGCCGAAGCCTCGTGGCCGAGGCATTCAGCGGTCATGAGCCGGTCGCCGGTCCTCTCGAAATGGTCTCGGGCCGCCGCCGCCAGGGTCCGCGCTTCGATGGGCTGGGCCAGGCGCAGCAGCGCGTAGGCCATCAGGTACCTGGCTCTAGCCGTGGTGTCGGGATCCTGCACCGTGGTGAGCAAGGTGCGTCCCGAAGCCAGGGCGGCCTGAGGATCGTTGGTTGCGAGCAGCAGCTCGACCTCCAGCG
>DMCH01000034.1:9256-12359 GCA_003446775.1 Chloroflexota bacterium | reverse complement strand
GGGCGCCCCGTCCGCTCGGCGATCAGCCTCAACGTCTCCAGCGAGGGCTTCGCCTTGCCGGTCTCCACGAAGTAGATGGCGGTCCGGCTGACGGCGCCGTTCGCCACCTGCCCCAGGCTCAGGCCGGCGTCCGCGCGAGCTTGCTTCACCGACCCAGGCCTGATCTCGATGCCGTGGCGGCGGCCCCGCCGGCCCGAGACCTTCGGAGTTGGAGCTGGGCGTGCGACGACTTCCGGCATCGCGGGCCAGCTTACATGACCTTGAAGGCAACTTGACAAAGATGGATTAACGCCGCTGATCTCGGTTCAGCTCAGCAGCAGGGCACCGCGCCGGCGGCGGCCGTGGTCGCGAGCGTAATCGCCATCGTCGCCGCCAGGATGGCGGCCAACATCAATTTCCTCATCAATCTCACCTCCTTTGCGGCGCAGACCGCGCCCGCCCGTGGTCACCGGGTCGCAAACAGTCGTCAGAGGTGGATGCCAGCATCGGGAGCGGGGGAACGTGGCGCCCGGATCGACGACGCCATCCCCCATGCCCCCGCGCCGAGCTTGATGAAGGCCACGATGGCTAACCCGGCCCCCGCGCCGAATTCGAGTGGTACTGTCCAGCCGAGCATGATGGCCAGGCCCACCGCCGCCGGCAGCAGCCCCAAAGCCAATGCGGCCACCGAAACCGCGAGCAGCGTCAGCCCTTGGCCGAACGCGATCTCTCCATCTTCCAGCGGCTCTTCCGCACCGGAGACGAAGACCTGTTCGTCGGACTCGAATGCGACCTGGGCGATGACGGGTCCCTCACCTCGCGCTGATTCCGCAGACCGCCTGCAGCCGCGCTCTTAATGCTGATCGCGATGTTAACTGAAGCCGGGATTGAATTAACATACGGTTCCCTCTAAGTGGCCTGGCAAACTTCTCCCGCCGACCCCGAGCCGTCCCGCCTGGCGTCTCTTCCGACCGGCTCTGAGGGATCCTCCAGGGCGGCGTCACGGCAGTCGCTGTGGCCAGGAGCGCTCACCCGCGAATGGAGGCGGTTCGCCTTCGCGGCGTTGCTCGCGTTCGTGTTCGCTGTCGCGTTCCTCATCTGGACCGCCTTTCGGATCGGCGGCGACAAGACGACGATCGCGGTGGACGACATCGGCGAGGCGGTGGCGTCTGGCGTCGCGGCGATCAGCCTCGCCCTCGCCGCTCGCCGCTCGTCAGGTCGCCTCCGTGCGGCCTGGGCGCTGATCGCGGCCGCGGCCGCCAGCTGGACCCTGGGCGAGGTCATCTGGACCTGGTACGAGGTCGTCCAGGGTGTGACCGTTCCAAATCCGTCGGCGGCCGACGCGGGCTTCCTGCTCGAGATCCCGCTCGCGATTGCGGGCGTGCTCGCCCTGACGTCCGCCCCCAGCCGCCTGGCCACGCGCGGCGAGGCAGTACTGGCGGGGGCGATCGTCGCCCTCTCGCTCCTCTTCGTCGGCTGGGCGCTCGGGCTCCGCGCTGTTTACGACCAATCGCAGCTGCCGGTGCCCGCGACCATGATCGGGCTGGCTTACCCGATCGGCGACATCATCACCATCACCGTTCTTATCACTGCGCTGCGCCGCGCGACCAGGGTGCAGCTCGGCCGCATGCTCCTGCTGATCGGGGGCCTTGCCGCCAACACCGTGGCCGACAGCGCATTCACGTACCTCAACGCCAACGGCTCATACGGGAAGATCGGGAGCATCCTCGACGTCGGCTGGGTGATCGGGTTCCTGATGATCGCCCTGGCGCCGCTTTGGCCGGTCCCGGCGGTCGAACCCAAAACAGAGGAGGGACCGATCGACCTCTGGCAGATGGCGCTGCCCTGGATGGCCGTGCTGGCGGCTGCCCTGGTCGCGATTCGCATCGCGGCGACGAATCAGACGATGGACCAGTTCCTGACCGTCCTCGTCGGCAGCATCGGCGTGCTCCTCGTCTGCAACCAGATCCTGACCCACCGCGATTCGCTCGACCTGCTCGCCAAGAGCCATCGGGCTGAGGCTCAACTTCAGGCCCACACGTCGCTCCTGAACCAGGTGATCGTCCAGGCCCCGCTCGGCATCGCGCGTGTGGGCGTCGACATGAAGATCATCGATGCCAACCCGCGCCTGGGCGCTCTGCTGCACGCCAAACCCGCGGACATGATCGGCGCCGCTGTCGCCCAATTCCTTTCGCCGGAGGAGATGGAAAAGGTGGTCCAGACCTTTCAGCCATTGTGGGAAGGCGCGGTGGAGACGATCGAATCGGACAGCCACGCTCTGCGGGCCGACGGCACGACGGTGTGGCTGCACTGGAGCGCAACGTCGATCAAGACGGCCCGGGGCCGCACCGATTTTTTCCTGGCCATGTTCGAAGACGCCACCACGGAGCACACCGCCCAGGACGCCGCGATGGCCAACCTCGCAGGGCTGGAGCGGCTCAGCCAGTTGAAGAGCGAGTTCGTATCACTGGTCAGCCACGAGTTTCGAACCGCGCTGGTGGGCATCCAGGGTTTCAGCGAGATGATCCGGGATCAGGAACTGTCGCCTGACGAGACCAAGACATTCGCCGGCGACATCAACAAGGACGCTCAGCGCCTCAACCGGATGATCACCGAGATGCTGGAGCTCGACCGTATTGAGGCCGGGCGCATGATCCTCAACATCGTGCCGGTGGACCTCAACTCCATCGTCATGGAGGCAGCCGAGCGGGCGCGAGCGGCAAGCCCGAAGCATTCGATCGTCACGCGGCTCGATCCCGACCTGCCTGCCGCGCGCGGAGATGCCGACCGCCTGTTCCAGGTCGTCGCCAACCTGCTTAGCAACGCGGTGAAGTATTCGGCGGGCGGCGAGGTCCTGGTCACGAGCCAGGCAGGAGACGGCGTGCTCAGGGTCAGCGTCCGGGATCACGGTCTGGGCATCCCCCCAGATTTCGTGAAAAAGCTGTTCGGCCGCTACGAGCGCTTCGAGGGCAAGGACAAGACCAAGGTCATCGGCACGGGCTTGGGCCTTGCGATCACCCGCCAGATCGTCGAGATGCACGGCGGGAAGATCTGGGTCGACAGCACCGTCGGGGTCGGGTCCGAATTCCACTTCACGCTCCCGGTCGGAGCTCCGGTCGCGGCC
>DMCH01000034.1:5261-8959 GCA_003446775.1 Chloroflexota bacterium | reverse complement strand
CAACGCCGAACCGATGATGCATACGACCTCGAGGGTCAGCGCGACACGGCGAGCCCACCCGCGACGCCACAAGACTCCGATCGCGACGAGGCACGTAGCCAGGGCGAACGTCAGGGTTACGAGCCCGAGGGCGGCCATGTGCAGCTCGCCGGCGAGCCCAAACGGGACGGCTGAGAGCCCGGCCACCATCCAGAAGATGGACTGCAGCAGGAGCAGGACGAAAGCGCCTTCGGGCCGGCTCGTCTGGTTGGTCACGATCACGTCCGGTCCAGCGCCGCCACCACCGACGGGTCGATGTCGACGGCGAACGGACCGCCGCGAGGGTTGTCGACAATCCAGACATGCAGCACCGGTGAGGCGCTGATGTCGATCGCGCCGAAAGCACAATTCGAAAACGGGGTCATGAGGCTGAACTCGAAGCCGAACGGCGTAATGCAGATGTTCTCGTGCTGGTGCCATGCGGTCAGCGGTCCGCCCGGATCAGGACCGAACTGGTTGATGCCCTTCATCTGAAACATGGCGCCCAGCAGCACCGGGCCGCGGTGCGTGTTGGCGTACACGAGGCCCTGCGGCCGGTGCGGATCCATGACGTACCCGGCGTCGACATACCGCTGGTTCATCCAGTGCGAGGAGGGCATCGTCGCCGAGCCGCCGGGTCGGTACCCGGCCGCCCACGCCTGGTGCCAGTCCTCATACGGTTGGATGGCCGCCTTCGTCTCAGCGTATAGACGGTTGGCCGCGTCGACCTGGGCCTGGGTCGGGATGGCATTGGTGGACTGCAGCAAAGCTCCCGCGTGCACGTGGCGGGCATCGGGCCGGGCGAGGTCCACGATCCACACCGTCGCTCCGGTCATGACTACCAAGAGCGGCATCGCGACGCCGAGGCCGGCCCAGCGCCACGCGCGATGTGTCCGGCGCGCCTCGGCCCTGACGGGCACGAGCGCGAGGCCTAGCGCCGTCACCTCGATGAGCTTGGTGGCGATACCGACCTGGTCCGGGCCTTCGAGACCGAAGGCAACGTAGACCAGGTAGCCCACCACTGTGGAGATCAGGAGCGCCGCCGACGCGAGGCGCCACCACCGCCAGGTGAACGAGACGGCCAGGCCGATGAAGGCCGCGCCATTGAGCAAGAAGAGGAAGGACGTAAAGGGCTCCGTGGCTAGATGTTGCGGGATGAGCGCCAGGTGCACCCCCGCGGCCACGATCATCAGCACGGCGGCCGAGCGCACCGTGCCCGGCACGGAGCGCCAACGCGGATGAAGGCGCAGCGTCGCCAGCGCGATGATCAAAGCGACGAGGCCGCCGATCAGTCCGACCGCGTGCTCGGGGTTGATGTTGTACATACCCCACAGCGTCGCGCCGGTGGCTAAGAACGAGGTAAGAGCGGAAGGTCCACGTACAGACCGGCCCCGCCGGCCGCGCTGCGGTCCGCGATGATGCGGCCCCTGTGCTGCTCGGTGATCCAGCGCGCGATCGATAGGCCCAGCCCGGCGCCATGGCCGGTGGGACTCGCGTCGGTATGCGACCGAGCGACGTCCACTTTGTAGAAGCGCTCGAAGATTCGCTCGCGATCCTCGACGGCGATGCCGGGCCCGTCGTCCCCGACCATCAGCCTCGCCCAGCCCGAGTCGACCTCGAGATGGACCGAGATGGCCGAGCGAGAGTACCGGAGCGCGTTGTCGATGAGGATCCAAAGCAGCTGCCGCAGCGCGTCCTCGTCGCCGGCCACGTGGACGTCGAATTTTAGGGGGGACTCCACCCTCGAGGCGCCGGGCCTGGCAGAGCCAGATCCCGCCGCATCCCCCTGCACCTGGACCTCGAACGCTCGCTCCGGATGAACGGTCCCCGCCTGGCGCGTCACGTCTACGACCACGGCACGCAGGTCGACTGGCGCGAGCTCGAGCCGAAGCCCTGAGTCTGCCCGCGCCAGCGTGAGCAGGCGATCGACCAGCCTGCCCATGCGCTCGCTTTCCTCAGCGATGTCGGTGGCGGCCGCACGCTGGACCGCTTCCGCGATCGGCGGCCCATGCGCGAGCAAGCCCGCATTGCCCTGGATGGTCGTCAGAGGCGTACGCAGCTCATGCGACGCATCCGCGATAAATCGACGCTGCGACTCAAATGAGTCCTGGAGCTGTTCGAGCATCCGGTTGAAGCTCGTCGAAAGCAGGGCGACCTCGTCGCGGCTCCGGCGGCTTGGGAGGCGGCGTCCGAAGTCGCGTGTCCGGCCGATTTCGTCGGCCGCGCCCGCAACGTCCTTCAATGGCTTGAGGGCGCGGCCCGCGACAAGCCAGGAGGCGGCCAGCGCGGCGAGCAGTGTCGGGACGCCCGAGATGACGAGAAACCCAACCACGCCGGACAGGTTCGATTGCGGCACACGGGTCGATTGTCCTGTGATGACAAAGCCGTTGCTGAACGGCATGGCATAGAGGCGAAGGCCGCTCTCGGTGTCGAAGGCGCCGTGCGATGCTCCGCTGCGCAGCCGGAGAGCAATCGTGGGCGCCGCGCCATCCAGCACGCCGGTCGAGTAGACGACTGACCAGCTCCGGTCGAGCACCTCGACAAAGATCTCGGTGCTGGTGCGCAGGTCCGCAGGAGCTACAGGGGATCGAGGAGCGATGTCCGGCGCGGCGTTGAGACCGGCAGCGGCCTGACCGGCTCGACCGCGCAACGCGTCGTCCTGGTTCGTCGCCACGCCGCGCGCGAGCAGCCCATAGAGAAGGGCGCCGAAGAGCACGAGCGTCAACGCGACGACCGCGGTCCCGAAGAGGGCCAGACGCAGGCGAAGCGACATCAGGCTTCTCGAAGCGAGTAGCCGGTGCCCCGAACGGTGTGGAGCAGTCGCGGCTCCCCCGCCTCTTCCAGCTTCTGGCGCACGTAGCCGACGTAGACGGCGACCACGTTGTCGCCCTCGGGCTCGCCGGCCCAAACCGCCTCGAGCAATTGCTCGCGCGTGAGCACCTGGCGCGGATGGCGAAGGAAGTGTTCGAGCAACGCGAACTCGGTTTGGGTCAGCGCCAGCGGCCGGGAGCCACGCCATGCGCCGCGAGTGGCCGGCTCGAGGTCGAGGTCGGCGAAACGCAAACGGTCGATTGGACCTGCGCGGCGAAGCAGCGCGCGCACACGCGCGAGCAGCTCCTGGTAGGCGAACGGCTTCACCAGGTAGTCGTCGGCGCCGGAATCGAGGCCGCGCACCCTCTGCTCGGTGCCCCCTAGCGCCGTGAGCATGAGGATCGGAAACTGGGCCGTCGCGCGCAGTCGCCTGCAGACGGCGATCCCGTCGAGGCCCGGCAGCATGACGTCGAGGATCGCCAGGTCGGGCGGCCGGTCGCGCGCGCGGCGCAGGGCATCGTTGCCGTCGCCCGCGATCGCGACCTCGTGACCCTCGGCGGAGAGGACGCGCTGCAGGGTCGCGGCCAGCCGGGTGTCGTCCTCGACCACGAGGATCAGCGAGCCAGTCATCTCACTGGGATATATAAGACCGGCATGAGGATTCCATAAGAGCTTGAAGAAGCGATGAACGCGCCGCTCCGCCTCCGGATCAGGGTTGCTGCGATCGTCGCAGCCTACCCTGTCGCGTACTCCAGCTCGGTGAGCGTCACGCTCTTGCGCGTGGTCAGGCGTCCGACCAAAGGCGAGAGGTACGTCCCGGAGGTTGGCGCCACGTCCGCGTAGTCGCCCCCGACCGCGATCGTCAGGTA
>DMCH01000034.1:0-4944 GCA_003446775.1 Chloroflexota bacterium | reverse complement strand
ACCTCGACCCACGCGTGCGTTCCGCCCTGCCCGAGGAGGTGGCCTGATACGTAGCGCGACGGCAACCCGCAGGCTCTTGTAATCGCGAGCATCACGTGCGCGTAGTCCTGGCAGACACCCGAGCCGATCGCAAGCGCCTCGGCGGCCGTGGTCCGCACCCCGGTCACACCGTGCTTGTAGGTCATCGATTGGTACACCCAGTCGTTGATGGTGTCGGCGAGCGGCAAGCCCCATTCGGCCGAACTCGACAAAACCTGGGCCGCCCGCCGGATGCGGTCGTCGGGAGCCGTGAGCGCCGACGGCTCCAGCAGGTACCCGTCGGCGAGCCAGCCGTCGCGCAGCCGGTTCGGCTCCGACGCGTGGCGCTCGACCGAGACCTCGGCGACGAACTCGATCGCTCCTGACACGCGGGGGGCGAAGACGTCAACGACCATGTTGCCGAATCGATCCTTTCGATCCTCGGAGCGGACGCCGTCACCCTCGACAGAAAGCTGATGGCGAAGCCGACGCTGGTCTCCAAACCGTTCCGGCGGGATGACGACGAGGCGCTGACTCAGGTCGCGGACGGGCTCCGGGTACTCATAGCGGAAGCTCTGCTTGACGAGGTACGTCGCCCTGCGGGCGGCGGGCCAGTCCACCGACGAGATCTCGATGGCCATCACGCCGCCTCTGCCAGGTCGGCCCAGACGGTCATGGACCGGAACTCGGCCGGCCCGAAGGTGGTCAGCATGGCGACGTCGAGGGCGTCGCGCCCGCGCCCGATCAGCACCCGTCCCACGCGCCTGGCGTTGTTGCGGGGATCGAAGGTCCACCAGCGGTCGCCCAGCCAGACCTCCATCCAGGCGGCAAAGTCCATGGGCTCCGGCGCGATCGGCACGTAGATGTCGGGCAGGTAACCGAACACGTACCGCGCGGGGATGTTCATCGCTCTGCAGAAGGCTACCGCGAGGTGCGCGAAGTCGCGGCAGACCCCCTCGCGGCTCCGGAAGACGTCGACGGCGGTCGTCAGCGGGTTGCTGGTTCCGTACTGAAAGCGGATGTGGTCGTGGACCCAGTCGCAGATGGCCTGCACGCGCGCCCCGCCCGGCTCTGTCGACCCGAACAGCTCCCAGGCGGTGCTCATGAGCTCGTCGGAGAGGCAGTAGCGGCTCGGCAGGGTGTAGTGCAGGAGCTCGCCAGGGATCTTTTCCACCGGCGCCTGCCCAATGCCGGAACCGTCTGGATCGGCGTCATCCGGGGCCAGGCAAATGGCGTCGTAGCGAAGGGTCAGGCCGCCTTGCGGGGCCAGGATCCGCTTCACGGGGTTGCCGTAGATGTCCGCGTACTCGTCGACTGGAAGCGGGGGCGAGCTGGTCCAACTCTCCGTGACGAGCTGGTGGCTGGCATCCGAGCGAGGGCGCACTTGAACCGTCATGGTGGTCGGCGCGCTCACGTCGTAGTTGAACTCGCAGCCAACCCGTAGCCTGATCGTCTTTCCTGGAGTCGGAATGGCGCAGACACTATAGCTGTGCCCTCAACGGAATCCCTAGGTGCCACCTACCAGACCAACGGCTTCTATGACGAAATGCTTGCGACTGACGGCCAGCCGAGGCCCGTCTACCGCCGGCTCTACGAGCGCCTGAACCGGCTCGGCCCGGCCGAGCTGCAGCGCCGCCACGAGCTCGCCATGCAGATGTTTCGCAACCACGGGATCACCTTCGCCGTCTACCCGGACGAGCAGGGCAACGAGAAGGTCTTCCCCTTCGACATCATCCCGCGCGTGATCTCGGCCCGGGCCTGGAAACGCCTCGAGGCGGGTCTCAAGCAGCGGTTGACGGCGCTGAACCTGTTCCTGGACGACGTCTACGGCGCCAAGCTCATCCTGAAGCAGCGTGCGATCCCGCCTGAGATCGTGCTCAGCAGCCCGCAGTACATGAGGGAGGTCGAGGGCCTGCCCGTGCCGCACGGCATTCACTGCCAGATCGCCGGCATCGACCTGGTTCGAGACCACAAGGGCCAGTTCTTCGTGCTCGAAGACAACCTGCGGACCCCGTCGGGCGTCTCGTACGTGCTGGCCAACCGGCACGTCATGAAGCGGGTCCTGCCAGATCTGTTCGCGGGCTATCCGGTGCGGCCGGTCGAAGGCTACGTCCATGAGCTTCTTCGCCACCTCCGCTGGCTCGCGCCGCCGGGGGTCGATGACCCGACGGTCGTGCTGTTGACCCCCGGGATCAACAACGCCGCCTACTACGAGCACCTGTACCTGGCCAAGCAGATGGGCATCGAGCTGGTGGAAGGCACCGACCTCGTGGTCGACCAAGACCAGGTCTTCATGCGCACGACGCGCGGCCTGCGGCCCGTCCACGTCATCTACAGGCGGCTCGACGACGAGTGGCTCGATCCGATCTTCGGGCGCCAGGAATCGCTCGTCGGGGTGGCCGGCCTGGTGAACGCCTACCGGGCGGGCAACGTCGCAATCGCCAACGGGCTCGGCAACGGGGTGGCGGACGACAAGGCCGTGTACGCGCTGATCCCGAAGATCATCCGCTACTACCTCGACGAGGATCCGATCTTGCCCAACGTGCACACGTACGTCTGCGCGATCGATGACGACCGCCGCTACGTGCTCGAGCATCTCGAAGAGCTGGTGGTGAAGACTGTCGACGCCTCGGGCGGCTACGGGATGCTCATGGGTCCCACGTCGACCCAGGAGGAGCGCGACCTTTTCCGGCGGCGCATCGAGGCGAGGCCGCGCGCTTTCATCGCCCAGCCTGTGGTCGCACTTTCCGTCCAGCCGATCCTCGACGGGGGGCATCTGCGCCGCGCCCACCAGGACCTGCGCCCCTTCGTGCTGACCGGCCCTGAGGTTCACGTCACGCCCGGTGGTCTCACACGGGTGGCCCTCAAGCCCGGTTCTCTGGTCGTCAACAGCTCCCAGGGCGGAGGGAGCCGCGACACCTGGGTCATGGCGGAAGACGACCGTGATTACGGCGGGGACGGCGATGCTTAGCCGGGCCGCCACCTCGTTGACTTTGCTGGGCCGTCACCTCGAGCGCGCGGACCATCTGGCCCGCATCCTGGGCGTACACGTCGCCCTGTCGCTCGATCGCACGGACGAACCCGGCCCCGACTTCTGGATCCGGTTCATGGAGCTGGCCGGATGGCCAAGCGTCACCACCGGCCGCCGCGACCAAGCGGTCGAGATGCTGGTCGGCGGCACGCTAGGGCCCTCGGTCCGCTCGAGCGTCGAGGCCGCGCGAACAGCCGCGCAGGCGGTTCGTCCTTCACTGCCCTCCGAACTGTACGAGCAGGTCAACGCGCTCCATTGGCGGGTGCACGAGGCGGCCTGGCAGCCGGACCTCTACCCGTTCCTCACCGACGTCCAGCTGAGCATCCGGCTCGTGGACGGACTGATGGAGGACACCATGTCTCACGACGAAGCACGCGACTTCGTTCGCCTGGGCAAGTTCCTGGAGCGGGCCGGAAACGTGACCGCGCTCGTGACCCGCAAGTCGGCCGAGCTGGCGGACTGGGGGTCCCCGCGAACTCGCGGCGCAGCCTCCGAGTTCGTGGGGCTTTCGCCCGAAGATGCGCTGGAATGGACCGCCGTCCTCAAGTCGTGCTTCGCGTTCGAGTCATACCAGGCTCGCTATTCGGGTGGCGTCACGCCCGAGCACGTGATCGAATGCCTGCTTCTCGACCCGAACCTCCCTCGCTCCGCACGGTTCGCCGCCGGCGTGGCGCTCGAGTCTGTGTCGCGGATCGACGGGCCAGGCCGGCGATCACGTCCGCGCCGCCTGCTGATACGGCTCGAGTCGGTGTTCGAGCACGCCGACACCCAGTGGGTCGCCGAGAACCCGCGAGATTTCGATGCGCAGTGCGGCGATCTGCTGCGCCAGCTCGTGGTCGCTATGCGGGAGGCGTACTTCCATCCGAGCAAGGTCCCGGCCAGCGTGATGGGCGATGAGGGCAGGGCGATGCCCCAGCAGCAGCAATGAAATTGGAAGTCGTGCACGAGACCCGATATCGGTACGTAGGGCCGATCGCGGAGACGGTCATGGAAGTGAGGCTCCATCCGATGGACGGCAATGGGCAGCGGTGCCTGAAATTCGACCTCGAGGTGAGCTCGGGCATCGAGCCCCGCGCCTATCGGGACGGCTACGGGAACAACGTCCATTACTTCAACCTGGTGCGCCCTCACGCTCGCTTGAACGTGATCAGCCGATCCGTGGTGGAGACAGGCCTGGAGCCGGACGCCGACCCGGGCGAAGAGCTGGTTCTGGACTTCCTGCGCTTCCGATCGCCTGTGAAGGACGTGCCGGGCGTGCGGGAGCTGGCGACCAGGCACCCCATCGCCGACCACGAGTCCGGGCCGGATGTAGAACGAGCGCTCGATGAGCTGACGGTGACGATCAACCGAGAGTTTGCCTACGACCGCGCGGTCACCAACGTGTACAGCGCCGTCGACGACGTGCTGGCGTTGCGCGCGGGCGTGTGCCAGGACTTCGCGCACCTGTTCATCGCCGTCGCTCGCGCCATGGGAGTGCCCGCTCGCTACGTCAGCGGGTACATCCACGATCCGGGCGAGAGAGGCGTGATGGGCGCGTCCCACGCGTGGGGCGAGGCGTGGGTGCCAAGTCGGGGCTGGGTCGGCTACGACGCGACCCATCCCGTTCGCATCACCGAGCACCACGTACGCGTGGCGGTCGGCCGCGACTACAGCGATGCGGCCCCAACGCGAGGCGTCTTCGTCGGCTCCGCGATAGGAACGATGAACGTCAGGGTGAGAACCCGGGAGCTCCCCTAGAAGCGGCGGCCGCGGACGTGGTCGATGGAGAAGCTCGCTGTGTCGGCGATGAGCATCACCGCCATCACGCCCGCTTCCACCGGGTCGCTGACCACGACGTCGGCAGCGTCGGGCACGGAGCCGGCCATGTTGGTGCACAGGACGATGATCCCGGCCTC
>DMCH01000044.1:4981-6622 GCA_003446775.1 Chloroflexota bacterium | reverse complement strand
GCTCAGCACCGGGTTGATGTGCAAGAGCTTTTGCATCTCGTTCGTGTACTGGTCGTGGAATCGAAAGATCAGAAGGAGCGTCGCGAAGAAGAAGATCTCCGCCATCAGAGGTTGGATCACGCCGCGCTGGTATCCGAGGAACAGCGCCACGATGAGCGCGAGCGCGATAACGGCATCGATGATCATGCGGTCCTCGCCTTCGAAGAGACCAGCTCGCGGCGAGCCTCGATCACGAGGTAGCCGGCGAACATTGCGACGATGCCGACCGCCTCACTGAGCGGCTGAAGGATGTAGATGCCCTTCGACCGCGCGAGCGTGTGACCACCCGCGACGATGAAGGCGCCCGCGGCGAGGATGGCCAGCCCAAGCACCCGGTTTCGCGGCGCGCCCGCACGAGCCGACTTCCAAGCCGACCAGGCCGCACCGCCGACCAACAGCAGCGACCCGCCTGTGTTGATGATGGCGGGCAGCGCACCCGGTACGTCGATTGCTCCTGCCGGAGGCACCTGCGCCTTGAGTAGGGTCGAGTTGGTATGCGATATGAGCACGGCCACGACACATATCAACGAGATCAGGACCATCACGATTACGGCCACGCGGCCGACACGTGGCGTTGCCAGCAGGAGAAGTGAGCCGATTCCGAGCCAGCCGACGTTCAGCAGCCCGCCGAAGAGGTAATAGCCCTTGTAGGTCGCGTCCGACCAGCCGGCGAGCTGCCCGACGGTCTCGAATGCGGCCGCCACCCCGAACATGGCGAGGGCCAGCGCCCAGATCGCCTGGTAGGGCTTGCGGCGGGTTAGGTACTGCCTGCCGACGACCACCGCGAAGGCGGCGCCGACCAGGGCTGCAATCAGCGGGATCAAGAACACCGCGGCCAATGATAGTGGGATGGGCTCGAGAGGCCGCCCCGTGCGGGCGATACCGCCTGGCTTCGGTTAGACTCGGTGCACTCTTGGCCCGAACGATCGCCGTCGCCATGCAAAAGGGTGGTGTTGGCAAGACCACCACCGCTGTCAACCTCGGCGCTGCACTGGCGGAGATCGGCCAGAGGGTTCTGCTCATCGATCTCGACGCCCAGGGTCACCTGACCCTCTACATGAAGCCTCCCGCCGAGCTGGAGAAGACGATCTACCACCTCCTGGTCGACCCCGAAACGACGGTCACCGACGTGGTGCAAGAGGCTCCGCAGATGGGCGTTCATTACATCCCGGCGGACGTCGAGCTGGCCGGCGCCGAGAACCAGATGATCAACGAGATCGGCCGCGAGAGCATCCTTCGCGACAAACTCGAGGCGGTGCAGAAGCGCTACGACTTCATCATCATCGATTGCCCGCCATCGCTCGACCTCATCGTCATCAACGCGCTGGTGGCGGCTGACGAGGTGCTGGTGCCGCTGCAGGCGGAATTCCTGGCGCTGAAGGGTATGCAGGAGCTCTTGATCACCATGGAGCGCGTGAAGCGCCGGCTCAACCCGCGCCTCGAGCTCATCGGCATCCTCCCCACCCTGTACAAGGCGCGCGCGCTCCACTCGCAGGAGGTGCTCGCTGCCGTCAAGGAGAAGTACGGCGACAAGGTGTACGACTTCGGCGTCACCGACTCAATTCGCTTCGCGGAGACCCCGCTGGCGGGGCAGTCGATCCT
>DMCH01000044.1:4765-4894 GCA_003446775.1 Chloroflexota bacterium | reverse complement strand
ACCGTCGACCGGCGCGAGAAGGTGAAGGAGGTCGTCTTCCGGACGCTTCAGTTCACGCCGGAGGAGATCGAGCTCCTGCTCGAGTCGATCCAGACCGCCAAGTATCCCGATCGGGTGCGCGCCAAGCCC
>DMCH01000044.1:4477-4700 GCA_003446775.1 Chloroflexota bacterium | reverse complement strand
CCGCTGGCGGGGCAGTCGATCCTTCAGTACGCGAAGGACTCGGACGGCGCGAGGTCGTATCGTGCACTGGCAGCTCGGGTACTGGAGAATCACAGAGACTGATGCCGACTTTCAAACGCGTTTCGCTCGCTGGTTCGGAGGAGCTGTTCCGGCCGACGCGGCCGCAGGTCATCACAGACACCGACGACGTGATCCGCGAAACCGTCGACCGGCGCGAGAAGGT
>DMCH01000044.1:534-4201 GCA_003446775.1 Chloroflexota bacterium | reverse complement strand
CGAGTCAAGATCCAGGGCGAAACAGCAGAGTGAATTTATGAGAGAAAACCTGCCGGTTTTCCCTCATCGGCGGGTCGGCTTCGCCGACGCGCCTGCGTCTTTTCCCGCTGTTGGGATTAGCTGAATATCTCTCCTAGCCACGTATGGTGCCAATCAGGCACGCTCAGGGACGGCCGGAGTAAATCCGGCCTTGACACCACGCATTAGCGGCCCTTCGAGCGGCGCCTTATGTAGCCGTAGGTCCAGAAGAGGCACACGCCGAGCAGCAGGATCGAGAAGCCGACCACCGCGGCACGCTGCATTTGCGTAAATACTGAGACATGGGGAAACTGGGGATCGTCAAGGTCAGGCTCGATCGCGAGGTCAACGGCTACGTCCTGTCGTGCGCGACCACCAAGGAGGCAGTGATCGTCGACCCTGGCCTTCCCGTGGATCGGCTCGCCGAGCAGGCCCAAGGGCTGACCGTGAAGTACATCCTCGCCACCCACGGACACCCGGGTCATGTGGCGGGCAAGGACGACCTGAAGGAGCTGACCGGCGGCCAGACGGCGATTCATTCGGCCGACGCCAAGCAGTTCCTGCGCTCGGCCGACCGCTATCTGCTCGACGGTGACGAGCTCGAGTTCGGCGAGTTCAAGCTCACCGTGCTGTACACGCCGGGACACACGCCAGGCAGCGTTTGCTTCGTGATCGCGAACCACGCGTTCGTGGGCGACACCCTCCTGGCGGGAGGGATCGGCAAGCAGACGCCCGAGACCGACCTGCGCCGGCAGATGATGAGCATCGGCACCAAGCTGATGCGCCTGCCGCTCGCGACGGCGCTCTATCCGGGCCACGGGCCGGCGACCAGCCTGGAGCGCGAGCTCGCGCAGAACCCGATCTTCCGCGGCGCGCCCTCGCGGGCCTAGCTGCTGGTCCCGAACCCCAGGCGAACGTGAGTGACGTTCGATTCGATCTCAACCGTGAGAAGTCCGGCATCCTTGGAGTTGCTCTTACGCTTGAATATGGCCGAGTACGCTCCGTTCTCTGAGCTGCTGTACGGGAGCGTCCAATCGCCCTGGTTGAGCTTGGTCATGTAGAAGGTCTGCACAGCCGCCGCGCTGCCCAGCGTCTCCCACTCCATGCCCCAGCTCGTCTGCCCGTTGGCAGTGACCTGGCTCGCGTGGGTCAGGCGAGAGCCCGGGTAAACCGGAAAGTCGGACGGGAAGCCGTTGGGTATCGCCACGGCCGGATCGAGCTGGCCGTTGGCTGCTGAAGCTGTTGAGCTTGGGCCGACAGCGGATGGGGTCGATGTCGTGCTCGACGTGGTCGCGGCGCCGCACGCCGGACCGAGCGCCAGGACGAAAACAGTGACCAGCCCGAAAGCAAACCGCCGGGCCGGTTTCATCTAGCTCCGCGCCGGCCGGACCAGACGGCCCGACGCGCGACCCACGGTCTTGCCATCGCGAGCGATAAGCATCCCGCGCAGGTAGACCTCATGCACCGAGAATCCGAAATCCAGTCCGTTGAGCGCGGAGTGATGCTGGCGTGAACGCATGATCTCCGGCCGCACTAGTGTGAGCCGGCTGGGATCGACGATCACGATGTCCGCGTCAAAGCCGACCGCAATCGTCCCTTTGCTCTCCTGAAGGCCTGCCAGCACCGCCGGCGCTTCTGAGACCCAGCGCGGCGCGCGCCAAACATCGCCAAGCCGGTGAGCCAACTCGAGGCAGCTTGCGTAAAGGGTCTGGACGCCAGGGCTTCCCGCGGGCGCTTCATCGAGCGTCGCCGCCTTCTCCTCGTCCGTGTGGGGCGCGTGATCGGTGGCGACAATTCCAATCGTGCCCTGCGAGAGCCCCTCAACCAGGGCGTCGCGGTCGCCCGCGGTCCGAATCGGCGGAAAGACCTTCATGGCGGTCCCGACCCTTCCGTAGTCCTCGTCACAGAGCCACAGGTACTGCGGGCAGGTTTCCAGGCTCAATGGCGCGCCGGCTCCGATCGCCTCCTTCGCAGCAGCCAGGCCGGCAGCGCTCGACAGGTGGGCGACATGCAGCCTCATCCCCGATGCACCTGCAATCTCAGCCGCGGCCGCGATCGCCACCGCTTCGGCCTCGTCCGGTCTGGCCGCGAGCAGATCGGCGTAGGTCTCGAGCGGGCGCCGAAACGCGCGTAGGATCCCGGGGTCCTCGGCGTGGATCACCAGGGGCAGGCCGAGGCTTGCGATCACGGAAGCCACTCGCGCGAGGGTTCCGTAGTCGGGCGGTGGCTCGAGGGCCGGGTCGTCGAGGTCGGGCGAGTAGATGACCTGCTTGCGACTGAGGCTGAAGGCATAACCGAGGTAGGCCTTGAAGCCGGTCGCGCCCGCGGCCGCGAGGCCCTCGAGCTCGTCTGGGGTGGTGCCCGAGCGCACCAGGCCCCAGAGGCCGAAATCGACCCGCGCCTTCCTACGCGCGAGCGCGGCCTTGCCCTCAAGAATGCCGGCCCCATCGACAGCGGGCACGGTGTTGGGCATGTCGATGACCGTCGTCACGCCACCTGCGGCGGCGGCGGCGGTCAGCGTCCCGAAATCCTCCTTGTGCGGAAAGCCCGGGTCCCGGCTGTGCACGTGTACGTCGATCGCGCCGGGCAGCACGTACATGCCGCGCGCATCGATCACCTGTGCGTCCAAAGGGGCGGCGACCTTGCCGACGCTGGTGATGACCCCATCGGCGACGTGCACGTCGACCTCACGCGGACCCTCCGGTGTGTGGACGATGCCGCCCTCGATGACGAGCGCGTTCGCCCGAGCGGAATCAGTCAAGCTCGAGGTCGGCGATTCGGAACAGCGGCGAATAAGGAATGCCGGCCCCGCGGATGTTCTCCTCGCCGCCCTCGCCACGGTCGAGCACGACGACCAGGTGGATCACCTCGACGCCCGCGTCGCGGAGCACCTGCGCCGAGCGCAGCGAGTCGCCGCCGGTGGTGACGACGTCCTCGATCACTGTGATCCGCTCTCCCGTTTCGAACCGTCCTTCAATCTGCTTCGAGGTCCCGTAGCCCTTGGGTTCTTTGCGCACGAGGACCAGGGGCAGGCCGGTCTCCATCGAGACCGCGCCACCCAGGAGCACCGCACCCAGTTCCGGCGCCGCGAGACGCTGCGTCTCGGCCGGCACCAGTTGAGCGAGGTGGCGGCCCAGCCGCCGCAGCAGCGCGGGATCGGTTTCGAACAGGAACTTGTCGAAGTACTGGTTCGAGCGTTTTCCGGAGCGAAGGACGAAATCGCCCTTCAGGTACGAGGCGGCGACCAGTTCGCGCCCCAGCGCTTTGCGCTCCGCGATCACGCCTTCAATCTACTGGATAGAAACAAGCGGCCAGGTGGTCGTCCCCAAACGATTCAAGCGGCGGCTCCTCTTCCGCGCAATGCGGTTGCGCGCGCGGGCAGTGGGTGAACAAGGTGCTTGTGCCCGCCCTCACCAACACCCGCCAGTTCGACGTGCTGATGGTCGGCTTCAGCTGGGACGAAAAACCGTTCGAACTGCTCGAACTGTTGGTCGCCATCACCCTCTTTTTGACTCATGTGTCGAACCCCCTCGAAGGATGCTGATTGCCTGACCAGCCATCATATGGGCGGACCCTGAAATGGTCAAAAACAAGCCTTGACGACCTCCACGGTCGCGGTCGGCGTCGCGAGGGTCGTCCTTCACCTACC
>DMCH01000044.1:0-241 GCA_003446775.1 Chloroflexota bacterium | reverse complement strand
TGGCAGCTGGCCGAGCTAGCCATCGCCTGCGTCAGCGCCGACAGCCGGCACACCGACGAGGTGCTGGCCGCCGCCCTCAGATACATCGAGTCGCATTCGGATGGCGCGCGGATCACCGACGTGTCGACCGAGCTGGTGCGGCTGTGAAAGCACTTGAGCGGCAAGTCGACGACTTTGAAGCCACGCTCCCGTTCAAGCTCGATCCCTTCCAGCGCGAGGCCATCGACAAGCTGGACACCGG
>DMCH01000147.1:73061-92981 GCA_003446775.1 Chloroflexota bacterium | reverse complement strand
AACGTCCCGAACCGACCGCTACTGCGGTTCGGGACCGTGAGGCCCCGGGCGCGGCCCGAGGTAGGGGGCAGTCGCTCTTGGTGACCCGCCCAGTGGGCCGCGACCCAATTCGTACACCTTAAGGAAATACAGGGCACCCAGGGCGAGTCTGACTGGTCCTCCGGAACGGACCCGCGGGTGCTCGCCTCAGCGTCCTCACCCGATAGCGCTCCAGATGGACCCGAGGCGGTCGATAGCCGCAACACCGGGGACGCCGTTGGCTAGAACGTCGACAGTGAGATGGCTCAGGCCAGTCGCTGAATACGCGAGCAAGACTTCGCGTATCTCGCCCGGTTTGCCGGCAAAGTGCGCGTCAGGGTTGATGGCCTCTCCACTCTGAACAATTTGGAGTCTCACTTGCCCTGTGAGCGAAAGCGTGCGTGGCTGGCGCCCGACTGCCTCACAGGCGATTTCGAGCTTTCGCTGAAGCCCCGCAACTTGCTCAGGTGCGGCTACCCAATCGGCGTTCCAGGAATCGGTGTATTTCGCCGCAAGTCGGATCATTCGCGGTCGCTTGGCTCCGATCCATATCGGGGGGCCTGTTCCAGATGGCCCTCGTGGCCGGAGCACGGTGTCAACTGCAGCGTGATGCCCACGGAACGTTACGCGCCCCTCCCTCAGGAGTGGGACGATCACCTGTAAAGCTTCCTCGAAACGATCGACGCGTCGTTCGGTGGATAACCGAAAGCCGCGAACTCGACATCATTCCAACCGCAACCTAGGCCGAGCACGAATCGCTTGTCACTAATCTCATCAAGGTTCTCCGCCATCTTCGCTAGCAACGCGGGATTTCGAAACCCGGTGCACGCGACTAACGTCCCGACAATGATTCGTGATGTGCATGCGGCGACTGCGGCGGCTACCGTCAAGCCTTCCCAGCAACCAATCTCACCCGAGCCGTCCAGACGCTCTAGAAGATGGTCCCGGACCCAAAATGAGTCGAGCCCGGCATCCTCGGCCGAGCGAGCCATTTCCCTTATGTCAGTCCATCGCGGTGTCTGGGCGCCGTCAGCGGCTTGGCGTGGCCATGGCTCCCAGAGCGGTGCGATCACGCCAAGCTTCATTCGTGGTCAGCCTACTATTCGACGCGGTAGGCGTCAGACGCTGTTTGGACTGTCGTTCGCGAGCCGGTAAACGAATTCAACCCGGGCATTGGTACTTGGGGCGGCAACCCCCGTCTCCCGCTCCAGCTTCCGACTTCAGAGTCAGCTCGCGCCCCGCTTGCCCGCCTCTGCGCGCTGGCGGGCTCCGTCGCCGGAGCTACAGGTAGTGCTGTAGCCAACGGCGCGCCTGCTGGCTGATTGCGGGCGCCGCGCTGGCCGCGCCGCTACGGGGTCCCTGGGCCCCCGCGACCGGTGACCGCGCTAGCGGGGGCGGGCGCACCGATGCCGAGTTGCGCCATCAGTCCCGCACGATCGAAGTATTCTCGGTAGGCGACCAGCTTCCCGTTTGTGAACTCGAACAGCATCACAGTCTTGAGCTTGATGGAGCGGTTGGTAGCTGGAATCGGGCCTCGTGGCGTCTGAATCGGACCGAGGTGCGTGCCCTCGACGCTGAGCTCTTCGACAACAGTGTCGTCACAGGCCAAGGCCTTGGTGACCGTGACTTTCATGTCCGGGAAAGCCGCCTTCACACCTCTGACGTAGCGAAGGATCTCGTCGCGGCCCTGCGATCGCGCGGTCGGTGTTTCGAAGACGGTGTCGTTGCTGACTAAAGCCGAGTAAGCGTCCCAGTCCGCCGCGTTGAACGCCTCCTCGATCTGGCGAGCGACCTCCAATAGCTCCTTATCGCCCACGTCGCTTGACCTCCTATTCAGTCCAGGTGATCGGAGTCCAGGAGGTGAAGGACCGGCGTGAGTCGTCCACTGGGTCGTTGGCGTCGCTAGCCCTGGCGTCTCCCCTTTACGTCGGGAGTCTACACTCGGCACCCCGGTGCGGGGAGGACGCCTTCGTCGCATCAATCCGCTGGGCTTCCCGGTCCAATCGATCCAGCGAGGCCGGTGCCGACCGCCGCCCCCCGCGACGATTGTCTGATCCAGCTCGCTCAAAACGGTCGCGCCGATGCCTTGATAACACGCGATTAGCACTTGGACGGTGTCGGAGTACCTGTCTCGAAATAGTTCCTCGCACGATCGTGGTTCGCCGATCGACCGCCTGCTTCCGGTCAGGACAGGCGGTAAACGAATCGAACTGGGTGATTGGTACTTCGGGCTTCAAACCCCGTCTCCCGCTCGAACACCCACCACACGGTGTTCTATTCGAACCTAACCAGTTCGTGCCATTGAGCTGCCTGGCGTCCAGGTCTATCGCCGTGGCATTCTGCAGCGGTGCCACCGTTCACTATCCATGCCGACCTTGAGGCCTACCAGCGAGGAATTTGGACGCGAGCCCGCCTGCCACTGATCCATGCAGGATTCACGGTGCTTTGGCTCTTGGGGATCGTCTGGTTCAAGCTATCGCACCTCGACACAGGAGATCTCCCGGCATGGTTCATCGATCTATGGATATTGCTAATCACGGCTGTATTGTTTTTGGCCGGTGGGCTGGTCGCCTACGCATACATAGGTGAGTGGCGCTACGCCAAGCACGCTGAGTTGAGCCTCGTCGATGGAAGCATTCGTCGAACCGGCCCTTACGGACCCGATGGCGCGGTGGTGCCGTTCCCGCGCGTCTTTCGCGGAGTGACCTGGCTTCGCCAGGGACAGTCGGGAAAAATAGCGCGGAGGATTTGGCTGGCGGAGGATGGCGAAGGTAAGCCAACGTTTTGGCTTCCATGCGGATTTTGGCGGGATGAAGACATTCAGAGCCTTGCTCAGACCGGAGGAGCGCAGGTTGTCGAGGACTGGGCAACTCGCGTGTCCACGGCGAAGGTGCCACGCTGGTAACTGTCGGCAAAGGCAGGCCCTGGATGCGATGACGTAGTTCAGCAGGTTCTGGCTTTTCAGGGCTCAAGCCGCACCAATTGCGACCAACAGGCTCTCCAGTCTCTCCCGCATTTCCAAAAAGTTCGAATAAGACCAAGTGTGGTGCTCCAGATTCAGAATCACGCTCGTGCCCCGTTTGGCTGCGTCCGCGTACGTCAAATGAGGTAGTGCATATCATCTGGATTGTGGTCGTCGCCCAAAATCTCGTGCCGAGTTTCGTTAACTTTCAGCGCCTGTCGGCAGGGATGGAGGAGGCTGCGCGACTCGCACTCTGGGAGCGACTATACGAACGGCCAAATCAGGAGCTTCTGAATGCCTACTTCACGGGGTTTGGCAGCCGACTTGATCTTTCAGCGGCGCTCGACAAGCTGGATGCTATTGCTCCGCGGCTCGAGCAGGTAGCCGACATTACTCCAGCGTTGCTGGTCGACGTCGTGGGCAAGGTCGAGGCGAGGTTCGGATGGGACGAGTTCGAGCCAATTCCGTTTGTTGTGCTCGTTGGCACCTTCGGCTCAAGCGCATGGACGACAACAGTTGGCGGCCGACAACTTTCGTTCATCGCGGCCGAGCTACTTCCGAGAGTGCCCGTCGACGGGGCATTGATTGCCCACGAAACTGCCCATGGGATACATCACCGAATGCGCACAGGTGACTGGCAACCAATCGTTGGGCTAAAGCTGTTTGAGGAAGCGATCGCAATGGCGTCGGCAGAGCTCGAGTGCCCGTCCTGCTCCGATCTCGACCTAGTCGCTTTCGGTGGCGAAAACGACGCCTGGCTAAGCGCCTGTGAGCAGAGCTGGGCGAGCGTCCGCAGCGAGCTTCGGAATGTCCTCATGAGCAATGACCCCACCGATCTGGGCTGGTTCTTTGCCCGGCCTGAAAGAAGGCCGGCTGGAGCATCGTTCCCTCACCGGATCGGCTACTACGCGGCGCTTGTGCTCGCCCGAAAGCTCGTCACGGATGTGTCGCTCCGGGACATGGTGGGCTGGGATCCAACGCACGCACTCACAACCGTCAACACACACCTTTAACAATCCGCATGTCGATGCCTTCACTTTGGGACTAAGAGACCGCAAGTTCGAATCTCGCCCGCCCAAACAACCATGACTCTGAGGTCAAATGGGTGCACTTCAGCGAACACCGGGCCTGCGATCCACATCTGCACTGGTCGGGTCGGCAGCGCAGGGACCATTGAAGCCGGCGATCACGGCGCCGCACGGGGCTGGGCGGTGAGGCCGTCCGAGTTCAAGCACGCTGTATATCCAGTCGGGGGCACGTCAAGGCGTGACCGTGCACCTCGGGCCCGCTGAGTTCGTACACCTTAAGAAAATACGGGGCACGGCTCATCTGTGTGGTTCGAGTCCGCCGTGACGCACCAGCGAGAAGCGTCAAGCGGGCGTAGTACATGGGTAGTGCACCAGCCTTCCAAGCCGGGTACGGGGGTTCGATTCCCTCCGCCCGCTCCAAAAACCTACGTGAACGGCTCGTCGTTCCTGGTCGACGGCGGCCTCACCGCGGCTTACGTGACGCCGGAGTAGACCTGAATTAGACGCCAACTGGCGTTACCGTAGTCTGTCATGCGACCGCCGATTCAGTACGCGCGCAGCGGCGACCTCAAGATCGCATATCAGATCACCGGTGGCGGTCCCATCGATCTCGTTTGGGCCCCGGCAATGGCTAGGCAGCTCGATTTGGAGTGGGACTGGCCCCCGAGGGCCCGTTTCCTGGAAAGCCTTGGGGCGTTTTGCCGACTCATCCGGTTTGACAAACGCGGCACAGGCCTGTCGGATCGGCCAGACCACATCGCTACCCTAGAGGAGCGCATCGACGACATCCGGGCGGTGATGGACGCCGCCGGAAGCAAAAGCGCCGCTATCCTCGGAGGGTCTGAAGGTGCTTCGATGGCGTGTCTTTTTGCAGCCACCTATCCTGACCGCACGCGCGCGCTCTTGATCTGGGGCGGCCAAGCGCGATGGGTAAAAACGGACGACTACCCATGGGGATCGACGCCTGAGGAGGATGAACGCGGGATCGCCGAACTGAGCGAGCATGGGATGACGCTCGAGTACTTATTCCCGGATGGAGTCCCCGACGACCAAGCCGCGCATGCAGAGTATTTGATGCGCTGGCATCGGGCGGGTGCCAGCCCAGCGGCGCTCGTGGCGCTCGCGCGTATGAACGCGCAGATTGACGTTCGAGACATCCTTCCCGACATCCGCGTGCCCACGCTGGTCATGAACCGCACCGGCGACCCTGTCGCGCACATCGATGCCGCGCGCGACCTCGCGGCGCACATCCCAGGCGCGAAGTTCAAGGAGTTCCCTGGCGACACGCATTCCATCAGCAACCTCGAGCCCGAGAAGGTGCTGGCGACGATCGAGGAGTTCATCACCGGCGCCCCGAGCCGACTGAGGACAACTCGCGCGCTGGCTTCCATCCTCGTGCTCGACATGGTTGGCTCCACCAAACGCGCCTCCGAGCTGGGTGATTCTGGTTGGAAGGACCTTCTGTCTCGGCACCGTGCGGCGACCGATGCCGAGGTTGCGTACTTCGGTGGCGCAGTCGTCGATCACGCAGGCGATGGCGTGCTGGCCATCTTCGACGGACCGGCACGAGCCGTGCGATGCGGCCGTGCTGCCGTGGACAAAGCCCACGAGCTCGGCCTTCAGCTGCGGGCCGGAATCCACACCGGTGAAGTGGAGAGAGACGGAGCTGCTGCCACGGGCATCGCAGTGCATATCGCTGCGCGCATCGGGGCGTTGGCAGCGGCAGACGAGGTCCTGGTCACGAGCACGGTCCGGGATCTGGTGGCCGGTTCTGGCATCGAGTTCGAGGACCGGGGTCGCCACCTGCTCAAGGGAGTTTCCGAGGCACGGC
Source organism: Chloroflexota bacterium (assembly GCA_003446775.1). Taxonomy (GTDB): domain Bacteria; phylum Chloroflexota; class Dormibacteria; order Dormibacterales; family Dormibacteraceae; genus UBA10449. The sequence continues at coordinate 87,142 of DMCH01000147.1, read as the reverse complement.
GGGTCTACCGGGTCTCGGCCGTTTAGCGCGTAACCGTATTTGCTATTTCGATGCGTCCTCGATTTCGGAAAACTCGTTGTCAGCATGGCGCCCCGGCGTAACCGCGCGGCTCCCCGGCGCCCAAAAACTGGAAGGGTTCGAAGGGGCGTACCTTCTCGTCGACCGCAAGATCGGCAAGAGCATGTCAATTTCTCTATGGCGCCGCGAGAAGGACGTGCACGCCAGCGAGGAGGCCGGCAGCGGCTTGCGCTCTCAAGGGACCTCGGCTGGAGGCTCCAAGGAACTCAGCGTCCACGCGTATGAGGTCGGCATCGCCCCTGCGCACATCCCAGCTGCCAAGTCGTAGCCTTCGCGAGCTGTCGATGAAGAAAGGCCCCGTTCAAGGGGCCTTTCTTTTAACACGTTTCTTTTCTCTGTAGCGACGACGCGGCATTCATCACGGGTCAAACGATCAGCGTTAGCGGCGGCGCTTAGACTGCCGTGGGGCATTCGAGCCCGAGGCTGTTGGCCGCGATGGCATCGCGTGGACTGGGGACTCCACCTCTCCAAATCAGTCGCTCAGAATGTGCGACTGCTACCCGACACGAACGTCAGCGTCCGATGCCTCAGCGCCTCAGCCGGACATGAGGGCCTCGCCGAGACTCGAAGGCCGGACATCAGCCGCCCAATAGACCATCCGTTCACTGGGCGTTCGACGTTGAAGCCGACCACCGGCTGAGGTCGCAGGCGCGCGGTGTCTGTACACCTTAAGGAAATCCAGGGCAGGCGGCGGTGACCTGGCTCAGCGCGGCCGGGTCGAGATCGGAACGATCACGGCGCCGATGTGTTCGCGGCTGGGCTTCCGGTCATAGGCAGGAGGAGGTTGGAGTGCTTCCGATGGACTTTTCGAACCCCACAGGGTGTGAGGGTGATCCGGACACCTCTACAGGCTCCGAAGGCCAACGCCTACGCCGAGCGCTGGGTGGGAAGCGCTCGTCGCGAATGCTTGGACTGGCTGATTATTGGTGGCCGATCTCACCTCGAGCAGGTGCTGGACGAGTACGTCGACCATTACAACAATGAGCGACCGCATCGCGGACTGCAGCTCCACCCTCCCAATGGCCGGTTGCGCGGAGTAAGCGCCACAGGAGCGATTAGGTGTCGCTCGAGGCTGGGCGGATTGCTTCGCGGATACTCACGCGAGCCAAACGCGGCTGCTGTATGAATATTTGCACCCAACACGCTGCCGCTGTTCGGCGGTAGCACGATTCACAGCCAACATGGCATGTCTTCGAGACCTTCTCGGCTACGCTGGATGAAGCCTAGACGGCGCTTAAGCACGCGGGCGCGTTTCTGCGAATCCGCTCTAATTACACCGCCGGGAAAGGAAGGTCGTAATACCCTCACTAAACGCAATGGTTTTGGTCGTGATGGGCGTGGCTGGCAGCGGAAAAACCACTGTCGCGGGCCTTCTCGCAGCGCGCTTAGGCTGGCTGTTCGAAGAAGGCGACGCCCTGCACCCTCCACCGAACATCGAGAAGATGCGCGCGGGGCATCCGCTGACTGACGACGATCGCTCGCGGTGGCTGATTAGAGTCGCCGATTGGGTGGACGAACGACTTGATCAAGGGCAGAGCGGGATCATCACTTGTTCGGCCCTGAAGCGCTCTTACCGGGACCTGATCAACCGCCCAGGCTGGGGCGTCGTCTTCGTCTTCCTGACCGGCGCCAATGAGACGATCCGCGGGCGCATGGCTGCTCGCCGTGACCACTTCATGCCGGCGAGCCTGCTGGACAGTCAGTTCGCCGACCTCGAGGAGCCGGCGCCGGACGAACCGGCGATCCGGGTCGATATCAGTGCGGCCCCAGAAGTGATCGCGGAACACATCATGGATGTGCTCGGCCTGGCGACCTAGCTCTCGATTTGGGACTATGGCTCCATGATCACGCCTCGATGTTTGCCAATCGGGCGGCCCAAGGCGAATCGATATGTGACGTCTTGGCTCTAGCTTCTTGTGGAGGGGTTCGTCAAGTACGCGGTTGCCTCGTCGAGCAGCTCGACCAGTGCCGCCCCGGCTTCCTCCCGGCGCACCATCGCGAGGAGGACCGGCCGCCCCGCATCCCGCATTGCGAAGATCGTTCCGAGGGCCTGGGCATGGAGGAAGCGGGCATCGTACAGGCCCGCCATCACGTCCTCTGGATCTTGCACAAGCACCCTGAGGGATAGCAGGTCCGGTGGTCCCGCCGTCTCGCTTTGCTCGGTCGAGTGGTAGTCGCGCGGTCCGGCCCGAACTTTGGTGGGGCGGCCGAGGACGCGGTTACCGAATCTTCTGCCAGCGCGCTGCGCCGCCTCCCAGAGTGGGCCTGCCGAATCGCCGTTGACCGTGAGGTCGAAGTACCCCAGGCGGCCGCTGTCCTCGAGCGACGTTGCGACCGCCGCCAGGATCGAGGCTGCGTCGCGCGGCCGTCCGTCCATCGCGGGCACCGGCGCGGCGCCGGAGAACAGCTTCAACCGTCCGGTAGCGGTGGATGCAACATCCTCTGTCGGATACGGCAACTCACCGGCGGCGTCGCGCAGGCCGCGCGCGTACGCCTTGTAGTGCTCCACGGCCGGTTGGCCGGCAAACGTGATGTCCTGCAGGTAGGCCACCAGCGCCACAGTCAGGTTCCAGCCCGCAAAGCACCGGGCGCACGCGGCGATGCGTGATACGGAGTCGTCCGTGGAATCCAGGTGCAGCACCGCGCGCGGCCGGCCCGCCAGGTTACTCCCCGATCCTTCGTCCACCTGCAAGATGCAGAAACGGTCCGGCCAGGATGAGGCCGAGCCGACATCCTGGTCGTAGAACACGAGCAAGCCTCGATCTTCCTTGCCGAGGCTCTCTTCGACGACCTGCTCCACCCACGGAGCAAGCGCCGCCCATCGCCGAGGCAGGTCCAGCACCAGCATGTCGCGTCCATGGTCGACCTGGACGGAAAGCCAGGCCGCCAGGCTGACGAAGGGGTCGGTCTCGACCAGTCGCCGGCGCTCGTTCTCGGGCATGCCTGGCCGCATCGCGGTCTCCGTCTGGCATCGGCTCAGAACTTCCTGGAGCCGACCGGGCAGGCCCAGTGCCGCGGGGAGCAGAAACACACGAGTCGACGGCGCGCTCATCCGGCCTGCGATGTGGCTTCGACCGTCGAGCTGAATGTCCAGCCGGGGCGCTTCTCTTTCCTGCGCGAAGTGATCCAGGAAAGACCCGGGCAGCGTCATGACCATGACCTGCGCGGCCGGGTCTTCCACTCCGTGCGCGCGCAACAGCTCCTCGAACCAGCGCAGATGGGTAATTGGCTCTTCGGAGGTCATGCCCATGCTGACGCCGATCATCAGCGTCCGCCGGAGCGCCGAACCGAGGTCGCCGTCGGGGGCAAGCTCGCGGAGCAGCCGGTTCAGGGCGGCGGGATCCGTGGTGTCGAGCGGATGCACCGACGGGGCTTCCGCCGCAAACAGGCCCATTCCTTTCAATGTGTGCACCGCCTGGATCGAGCCGCCCATGCCGGACCAGATGATTTGGGTGAAGCGCGACCGGATTGACTGGGCCAGCTTCTCGACACCGGCGATCGCATCAGGATGATCCAGCGCCCAGGCGACCTGGTCGACCCAATCCAGCTTGACGTCGCCCGCCTCGGTCGCCAGCTCCGCCATGCGGCCGCGGCGCTCGAGCAGTTGGGCGATGATGTCCTCACGAATCAGGCGATCGAGGACCGCCGTGATCTCTGAAGAATCGAGCTCGAGCGACGCCGGCGCCACGCCTCAGACCACCGCGAGCGGCAGCGCCACATCGCGGCCGCTGCGAGCCGATTCATACACGGCGAGGATGATTTCGAGCGCCTTGCGCGCCTCCGCGCCGTCGATGGCCGGCTTGCCGCCCGAGCCGATCGCGTGCAGCACATCTCTCAACTGCTCGCGGTGGCCGATGTAGGAGATGTCCGCTGGGTTGGCTGCCGCGGCCGCACCTCGCTTGCCGTCGTTGGAGGCCGGAGCCTTTCCTCCGTATGGAGCGGTCTCGCCTTTCTCCTCTTTCAGCTCTCGGACCTTGAGCTCGCCCGCCTCCACGATCGCTGTGCCTCCCGTCCCGGTCACCTCGAGCCGTTCGCTGAGCCCCGGGTAGACCGCAGTGGAGGATTCGAGGATGCCAACCGCGCCGCTCGCGAAGCTGAGCACGGCGAGCGCGATATCCTCCACCTCGATGTCTGGGTGCGCCGACGTCCGGGTTCGAGCGAAGACGCGCTCCACGGGACCCATCACCCATTGCAGCAAGTCGACGTAGTGCACCCCCTGGTTCATCAGCGCGCCGCCACCGTCGAGCTTCCACGTGCCGCGCCAGTCGCCGCTTTCGTAGTACTGCTGGGTCCGGTACCACTTGACGATCGCGTCGCCGAGCAGGAGCCGGCCGAGCTTGCCTGAATCGACCAGCTCTTTGAGCGCCTGGACGCCACTATCCCAGCGGTGTTGCGAGATAACCGAGAGCGTCACCCCGCCCTCATTGCACGCCGTGATCAGCCGATCGGCCGCCTCCAGCGTTACCTCGATCGGCTTTTCCACCACCACGTGTTTGCCCGCGGCCGCAGCTCGCACCCCGATCGCCGCGTGCAGCCCGCTTGGCACGCAGACACATACGACGTCGATATCCGAGCGCACCAGCAGCTCGTTTACATCGACGGCCTCGGCGCCGAAGTCGGATGCCAGGTCGAGGGCTCTCTCGGGCGATGTGTCAGCGACTGCCACCAGGCGCGCGCCCGGCAGATCGCCAATCGCCTTCGCATGAAAGGGCGCAATCACGCCGCAACCGACGATCCCGAAACCGTGTTCAGGTTTGGTCACTTCTCGACGCCCCAGCTTCGCAGGACTTGGGCGAATTGTGGGAGGGCCACCTCCGGCTCGGCAAGCTCGGGATGCCAGCGCTTTTCCCATTCGACCGAGAGCCAGCCCGTGTAGCCTGCCTTTCTCAGGGCGTCGACACAGGACCGGACCGGCACCTCGCCCTCACCAAGCAGCGTCAGCTGCCAGTCGTCGGCGCCGGGGTCGCGGCGGCAGTCTTTGATGTGGACATGCGCGATGCGCCCCGACAGCAATCGCAGGACGTGCTCCGGCGTATCGCCGACCCGGTAAGGGTGACCTACGTCCCACAGCGCAGCCGCCGACAGCGGCAGATCCTCGAGCACGTCCGCCACCAGCTCAACGCTGGAAAAGCGGTCGTGCGTCTCGAGCGCGATCGAAAGTCCAAGCCCCTGCGCTGTGCGGGCCGTTTCTTCGAGGACGTGCCTTGCCTGCCCGATGGCATCCTCGCGGCTGCGATCAGCGTCCCACTCGCCCCCGAAAACGCGCACCACCGGCGATTCCCATTCGCTCGCCAGCTCGAGCAGCGGCCGCAGTTCGTCAAGCGCAGTCTTCGCGTCGGGTGCGGCGGCGATGCGGACGGAGGTGTCGACGGCGACCACCGGCAGGCCGGCGCCCGCGAACGTCTTGCGCACGCGCTCGCGCTCCGTGGCTGGCATCGCGCCGTCGATAAGCTTGCCGTCGATCAACCGCAGCTCGACTCCCTGGTAGCCGTATTCGTGTGCCGCTGCAACCACCTGGTCGAGCGACCAGTTCGGACACGCCAGGGTGCTGAACGCCAGCTTCATGCCGCCCCCCAGCCGGCCGCGGCGGCTGCCTCGCGCACACGCGCCACCGCAGCGGGCAGCTCTGTCGCGAAATCCAGCCACCTGCATTCGATCGAGCAGGCTCCCACGTAACCGGCCTGTCGCAGATGCCGTAGAAATTCCTCGATGCGGTCCGTCGCCTGCCCGGGGGCGCGCCGCTCGGCGGCGGCGACATGCGCGTGCGCGATCACGTCGCCGAGGTCGTCCAGGACTTTGAGCTGCTCGCCTTCACACTCCATGTGCCAGAGGTCCGCGACAAGCCGCACGCCGTCAAGCCGCCTCTGCTTCAAGAATGCGGCAGCCTCACCAACCGAGTTGAGCAGGTTCGTCTCCTCGGAGTGAAGCGGCTCCACGGCCAGCGTCACGCCGCGCGGAGACGCTTGCTGGTTGACAAGGCGAATTGCATCCGCGAACTGGTCGAAGGCGCGGTCACGGGAAAATCCCGCGGGCACCGTGCGCGAGGCGCCGCTGCCGAAGACCAGGAGCCCAACTCCCATCTGGCGTGCGCGGTCGAGGGCAGTGGTCGCGTATTCGGCCAGCTCGTGCGGTCGGGAATCTGGGCCCACGACCTTGAAGGTGGCGGGCAGGAACACGTTGACCGCCCGCGCCGAGAGCGCCGAGAGTTGCATCGACGCGACGAGCCGTGCGAACTCGTCCGGGCTTCCCATCATGGCTTTGGCCACGGGCAACTCGATGAAATCGAGGCCCGGTGTCGTCTTCAGCACCGCCAGGTCAGCTGGGCCAGCACAACATCCGATCGCCAGGCCACTTGGACTCATTCGAACACCGAGTCGAACAAGCGCATTTCACCGTCTAGTCTAAAGGGGTGGTCCGCTGTCCGCAATTCTGTGATAAGCTCGAACGAGTCGAACAGGGGAGTCGAACAACATGACTGCGCAGCACACATCGATGCGCGACGTGGCGCGGGCAGCGGGGGTCTCTCTGGCGACTGTCTCGTACGTCGTCAATCGCGGCCCCAAGCCTGTCGGCGAGGCGACCCGCAAGCGGGTCATGAGCGCGATGCATCACGTCGGCTACCAGGTGGGCCGGAGGGGCCGCGCACGGACGCGATCCCTGACGATCGGAGCGATTGTCGCCGACGCCACCAACAGCTTCTTCTCCCAGGCGCTGGCGGGGGCAGAGTCGGTGCTCAGCAAGGCCGGGCATATCCTGGTGGCGGCGTCAAGCAACGACGATGCCGCGCGCGAGCTGAAAGCGCTCGCGGCGTTCTCTCGGGCCCGTGTCGACGGCCTGATCCTGACCCCGCGTGGCGATGTGCCGGCTGAGGTCGAGCGCCTGCGGTCGCGCGGGATACCAGTGGTGCTGATGGATCGGGATGGTGGCTCGACAGAGCTCAACCGGGTAGTGATGGACAACCACGGCAGCGCGTTCCAGGCGACTCGGCTGCTGATCGAGAGCGGTCATCACCGGATCGCGTTGGTAAATGGACCGCAGAGCATTTCGACAGCGCGCGAGCGCCTGAGGGGCTATCGGGACGCGCTCGAACAGGCGGGTCTCGTCTTCAGCGAGAAGTACGTACGCCTCGGGCCGTTCACGTTCGAGCATGGACGGCAGAGCACGCTCGACCTGCTGTCGCTTACGCCGCGCCCGGACGCCATCTTCAGCAGCAGCGTGATTCTGACCACTGGGGTGCTCTGGTCACTACGCGCGCGCCGGGTGCGCTGGCCGGAGGACATCGCGGTCGTGGGGTTTGGCGACGCGGCCTGGGCCTCGCTGGTGACGCCGACACTAACCGTGGTTGAGCAGCCGGCTCGTCAGCTGGGCGAGGTCGCCGCGCAGTTGCTCATGTCGGCTAGCGACGGCACCGCCCAGGGCCAGCAGCTGGTGCTCGAGTCGCATCTCGTGCTGCGCGAGTCCCACCGCAGATTGGTGGGGAAGGCTTTGGGTGGCTGATCACTGGCCGATAAGCGCGTTGGGCGATGAGATCGCTCCTGGCCTGGAGGAACAGATCGCGGTCCTCCACGATCAAGGTGTCGGCGCCCTCGAGCTGCGCTCCGCGTGGGGCATCAACGTCGTCGACCTGGGGTCCGAACGGCTCGAGCTCGCGGCCAGGCTTCTGCGTGCCGCCGGGATGAGCGTGTCTGCGGTCGGCTCGCCCGTGGGCAAGGCCGATATCGAAGGCGACTTTGATGCAGAGCTGTCACGTCTCCGTGCCGCGATGGACGCCGCCCAACGATTGCAGACCAGGCGCATCCGTGTCTTCTCGTTCTTCATCCCGAATGGCCGTCACGCCGCATTCAGGGACGAGGTTCTGCGGCGGATGAGTGCGTTTGCGAAAGAAGCTGCATCGCAAGACCTTCTGCTCGTGCACGAGAACGAGAGCTACGTCTACGGCGATGACGCCGTGCACTGCCGCGACCTGGTGGAGTCTGTGGGATCGCCGGCCCTGCAGATCGCGTTCGACCCGGCCAACTTCGTGCAGGTCGGCGTCCGGCCTTTCGATGAGGCGTGGCCGCTGCTCGCCCAGCACGTCGTCCACTTTCACGTCAAGGACGCGGTCCGCGTCGACCGCGACGGTGTCGAACCGTACCCTGCCCACGCACCGGAGGAGCGGCTGATGGCAAGCGTGCGGCCGGCCGGCGAGGGTGAGGGCCAGCTCGCGGACCTTCTGCATGCGCTCGAACGCCAGGACTATCGCGGCTTCTTGGTGATCGAGCCGCATCTTCAAATGCGTTTGCACGAGATCGATGCGACGGAACGATTTGCCGTCGCTCTCTCCGCTCTTCGGGGGTTGGTGGGCGAGACCGTGGCGAGCCCTCATTGACGGCATTGACGAGGAGGAGAAATGGCTGATCTTTTTCATGGCAAGCTGACGCGAAGGCGGTTCTTGGAGGTGGCGGGGATGGGCACCGCGGCGGCGGTCGCCGTGCCTGGTTTTCTAGAGGCGTGCGCCCAATCACCCAGCGCTCCAGCGACTGGCTCGCCCAAGCCGGCGACGCTTTCGCTCTACATCGCCAAAGACACGGCCCATCCACAGGCGCAAGCCCAGCTGATGGACATGATCAAGGCGCAGTTCGCGAAGGAGAACCCCGGCTCGTCCTTCACTTATGACACCTACGCCTCCGCCGCTGAGGAAACCACCAAGCTCGAGACCTCGTCGGCGGCCCAGGAAGGGCCCGACATCTTCGAGTTCGGATCCACGCTGGTGCCGACCGCGTACGCGACGGGCAGCTTCGAGGTCTTCACGAACGATATGTGGAACCACATCGGCGGCAAAGGAATCTTCCTTCCGCCCCAGCTGACGATGAGCGGCCCGTCGCCGGACAAGCTGATTGCAGTGCCGGTCAGCGGCAACCCGTGGGCCATGGTCCACAACAAGGCGATGTTCCAGGCGGCTGGCATCAGCAAGGTGCCTACGACCTGGAGCGATTTTGTGGATGCGGCCAAGGCGATGACCAACGGAACCGACCAGTGGGGCACCGCGATGGCTCCCGCCGACGGCTTCGATCCCTGGCACAAGATCTGGCTCTTCACCACCCAACTCGGCGGCCAGCTGATCGATTCAACCGGCAAGAAGGGTTTGCTCGACTCGCCCGAATCGGTAGAGGCGTGCGCCTTCTGGCTCGACTGGATGGCCAAGTACAAGATCGCTGCGCGCCAGGACGCTGCGTTCAAAGGCGCCGACGAGGTCAGGGCGTTCGCCACCGGCAAGATCGGCATGTCGGTCATGGCGGGACCTGGCGGGATCGTGAGCTACGACAACTCTCCCGTCGCCGGGCAGTACGAGTACACGCTCGGCCCGACTGTGCCCTATGGCATGACGTCACTTCCTGCAGGCGGCAAACCGGCCCAGGGCTTCGTGTCCGGCCAGTACTACACCCTGTTCAGATACAGCAAGAACCAGGAGCTTGCGCTCAACCTGCTCAAGGTTGTGGTCAACCCCGAGATCCAGTATCAGTACTTCAAGCTTCGCGCGCAGCAGCCGGTAGTGCTGGATACGTTCAACAAGTATCCCGAGCTCAAGCAGGGAAACTGGAGCCCGCTCTACGATGCTGCGCTCAAGGCCTATCCGACGCCGTTCTTCTCCTCCTGGGGACCACTCGAGGTGGAGGTGGGCAAGGCGATCAACAAGATTGCGAGCCAGATCGGAATTTCCGGTTCCTATTCGATGAGCGACCTGAAGTCCGCCCTGACCCAGGTCAACCAGGAGCTCCAAGCCTCGCTGGGCTAGTGACCATAAAGGGAGCCGCGCTTCGTGTCGCGGTCGCCGCCGGCCTCAGTGGGCCCCGGCGGTCGTCGCACCGCTCCTCGATCCGCGTGCCGTACTGGCTACTGTCGCCGAGCCTGATTCCACTGACGCTGATCGTGTTCGTGCCGATGGCCTTCGCCTTGTACATCAGCCTCACAGGACTGAACCAGAACAGCATCGGCGACTGGACGCACGCCCCGTTCGTCGGGCTAAAGCACTATGTCGACGGCCTCGACCCGCGCGGTCCGTTGGCGCCGTCGTTCTATGGGTCAATCAAAGCGAGCGTGGTCTTTTCGGTCGCGACCACGCTCTTCACTCTCCCGATCGGAGTGGGCGCCGCACTTCTCCTGAACGGCCAGCTCCGGGGACGGACATTCCTGCGTGCGGTGATGCTGCTGCCCTACATCATTCCGACCTTTGTGAACGGGATCCTGTGGCGCCTCGTCTTCATGACCAGCACCGGAATCGCCGACCAAATCCTGGCGGCTCTCCACCTGGGATCGCGGGACACGTTCTGGTTGATCGGCCCACGCTCACTGTGGGCATTGATCGTGGCCGATGTATGGGCCTCATGGCCGTTCATCTACCTCATGGCGCTGGCGGCGCTGCAGACGATTCCGGCCGACGTCTACGATGCCGCCAGGATTGATGGCGCGACGCCGCCTCGCATCTTTCGCCGCATCACGCTGCCCCTGATCGCCCCGACCCTCGGTCTCGGCATCGCACTCTCGACGATCAACCACTTCAACAATTTCGCTCTTCCTTATGTGATGTTCGGCCCGACGCCGCCGGACGAGGTCAACGTGCTGCCCTTGAACATCTACGTCAACTCCTTCATCACGTTCAACCTCGGCCTCGGAGCGGCGATGTCCGTGGTCGCGCTCGTGATCATGCTCACGCCGGCCGTGATCTACCTGCGCGCCGCGAGGATTGGAGACACCGACTGATGGCGATCGCAGCTCGCACCCGGCTGCGCGCGGTCCGTCCCCGCGGTTGGTGGCGGTACGGGGTCGCTCTCGCCTACGTGACGTTCGTCCTGGCGCCTTTCCTGTACATGGCGGTTGTCGCCCTCCAGTCCGACTCCGGAGCGGGCTCGGGCGACCTCCTGCCGACGCATCCCCAATTTGATAACTTCGCGCGTATCTGGCAGACGGTCGACCTTGGTCTCTACCTGCGCAACAGCCTCATCGTCGCGACCAGCACCGGGGCGATCTCGTCGCTGCTGGCACTGGGCGCCGCATACGTCATCGCGCGCTTCAGATTCCCGTTGCGAAACGTGTTCCGGATTTCGCTGCTGGCCACCCAGACCGTGCCTGGCATCATGCTCCTGCTGCCCCTGTTCGTCATCTACATCATCATTCAGCACTCGATCCAGGTTCGTATCGTGGGCACGTACTGGGGCCTGGTCCTGACCTACATGACATTCGCCCTGCCCTTCGCCATCTGGCTGCTGAGCGTGTACGTGAAGAGCCTGCCCGTCGAGCTCGAGGAACAGGCGATCGTGGACGGTGCCAACCGCTTCCAGGTCATCCGCCACGTCACGCTGCCGCTGGCTATCCCGGGCATCGTCGTCACATTTGTGTTCTCTTTCCTGCTCGCGTGGAATGACATCCTGTTCGCGTCGGTGCTGACGTCCCCGGAGACGAAGACCCTCGGGCCTGGCCTCCAGTACTACGTGTCCGAGAGCTTTTCTATCCCTTACTGGAACCTGCTGATGGCGGCTAGCCTGGTGGTCGCGGTGCCGGCGATGATCCTGTTCCTCGTGGTGCAGCGCTACATCGTGGCAGGCCTGGCGGCGGGGTCGCTCAAGGGGTGAATCGACCGGCCGCCAAGAACGACGAATATCTGCGTTCGCTCTACTCCTTGGATGGCCAGTCGGCTGTCGTGACAGGTGGCACCGGGGTGCTTGGCAGGGCGATCGCGATGGCGCTGGCGATGGCCGGCGCAAAGGTGAGTGTGCTCGGACGCCGACGCGGGGTGGCTGAAGAGGTGGTTGCTCAGATTCTAAATCGCGGTGGCGAGGCGATGGCCGTGCCAGCGGACGTGCTCGAGCGCGAATCGCTCGTTGCTGCTCGCGAGAGGGTCGTGCAGAAATGGGGTGGCGTGAACGTGCTGGTCAACGCCGCGGGTGGCAACACAAAGGCGGCGACCGTGGACGCGGGGGCAGATCCATTCGCGATGTCCGAAACGGCGTTCAGGGAAGTCGTCGACCTCAACCTGACCGGCACGCTCCTGCCTAGCCTCGTGTTCGGCGAGGCCATCGTCAGCTCAGGAGGCGGTGCGATCGTCAACGTCTCGTCGATGTCAGCCTCCCGCGCCCTGACGCGGGTCGCCGGTTATGGCGCGGCGAAGGCAGCGGTCGAGAACCTGACGCGCTCGCTCGCGGTCGAGCTAGGACAGCGTCATGGAGAATCGATTCGCGTCAACGCAATCGCGCCTGGCTTTTTCATCGGCGAACAGAACCGGACGCTGTTGCTGCAGGAAGACGGCACCCTGACGAAACGCGGGGAGGCGATCATCGACCACACACCGGCGCAGCGCTTCGGTGGGCCTGACGACCTGGCCGGTGCCGTGGTCTGGCTGTGCGGACCTGGCGCCCGGTTCGTGAATGGCGTCGTGATCGCGATCGACGGCGGGTTCAGTGCGTTCAGCGGGATATAAGTGACTGAGGAACAAGTCGCTGCAGCATTGGAGCGCGGTCTGAAGGACCTGCGAGCGGGCCAGCGGGTTCTGGTGCTGATTCCGGACGGCACCCGACATGCGCCCATACCTGTGCTGTTTCGTTTGCTCTGCGAGTCGGTCGGCCGGCGAGCGACACGGCTCGACTTCATGATTGCGCTCGGCACTCATCCAGCGATGTCGGAGGATGCGATCAACCGCCTGGTCGGGATATCTGCGTCAGAACGTAAAGCGCGCTACCCCAACACGTCCATCTTCAACCACGAATGGGACCGTCCAGGGCACCTGACCCGCGTCGGAACGGTAACGGCCGACGAAATTGAGGAGTTGAGCGACGGCCTGGTGCGCGAAGAGATGCCGGTTGATCTCAACCGGCTGATCCTGGACTACGACCAGTTGATCATCTGCGGTCCCGTTTTTCCGCACGAGGTCGCGGGCTTCTCAGGAGGTGCCAAGTACCTGGTCCCGGGCATCGCCGGCCCCGAGGTGATCAGCATCACGCACTGGCTGGGCGCCCTGGTCTCGAGCATGCGCACGATTGGGATCAAGGACACTGCGGTGCGGCGGCTCATCCACCGAAGTGCCGCGATGGTGCCGAAACCGATCACATGCATCGCGTTTGTTGTGCGCGGTGCGGAGCTCAATGGTCTGTGGGTTGGTGGATATGAAGACGCGTGGAGCGAAGCGGCCGACATGTCGGCGGAGCTCGAGATCATTCGTGTGCCCCATGGCTTTCGAAGAGTGCTCTCGATGCCGTCGCCCATCTACGACGACCTGTGGACTGCCGCCAAGTCGATGTACAAGACTGAGCCGGCGATCGCCGATGGCGGCGAAGTGGTGATCTTCGCGCCCCATCTCACGGAAATCTCATACACGCATGGAGGCTTGATCGACGAGGTCGGCTACCACGTGCTCGAATACTTCACCAAGCAGCCCGAGAGATTTGCGTCGATACCCGGCATGATCAAAGCGCACAGCACCCACGTCAAAGGCGCAGGAACGTATGACGCGTCGAGTCGCCGCGAAGAGCCGCGAATTCAGGTCACCCTCGCCACCGGTATCCCGGAACAGCGCTGCCGCCGCGTGAGTCTGGGCTACAGAGATCCGCGGGAGATCGACGTCAACGAGTGGAAGGATCGTGAATCAGAAGGCATTCTGGTCGTGCCGAACGCGGGCGAGGTGCTCTACCGTGCGGACAATGTCTCCTGGCCGATCCTGTCCTCCGTCGGCAGGCGCCAATCGCTTACGGAGGAGGTGAGCGGCGGGTAGGCGCCACCAATCGCTCGTCCATTTTCTTCCTAGCCGACGAGCACTTCACTTCACGAGAAGCACTATGGAATTTCGTGGCTGAGCTCTACGCGCGAACGACGTGCTGCCCCCGAGTGCCACCGACAGCCAAGATGACAGCCAACATGGAGAACGACCGTTGATAACAATGGATGGCGGCGGAATACCAGCGCCACCAGGTCGAACTCTGGCGGACCGAAGTGGACGTTGGCGGACACGAAGCCCGCGGTCTTCAAAACCGTTT
>DMCH01000147.1:57852-72782 GCA_003446775.1 Chloroflexota bacterium | reverse complement strand
TTCCCATCCATCCCCGCCACTTTCGGCGGTCGTGACAGCCAAGTTGACAGCCACAGCAGCGGACCTCGGCGGACGCTGGCGGATACACGTAGATGTTGATGACGTCGGCCACAATGGGCGACCGCCCGCAAGGGCCAACTCGAGCCTCTTCAGAAGTTACGAGAGGCTGATCTCAGCTGTTCGGGTGGAGTAAGCCGATTTACTGGAGTCGGTGATGCGCCGGCTCACAATCCCAAACGCCGGAACTCAGGCGCGCCAGAATGTCTCAAGCGAGTTAAGTGAGTTACGAGGTATGAGCTACGAACACCTACGCCTAACCCGATGGCCCTTTCCCATCGTGCCGGAGCCTGCTTTCTGCACCTTCCTTGCCGATCGCCAACAACTCCGCGGCGACATTGACGTGTTGCTCCGCAGCCTGTCCCGCCAAGACGCCTCTTCGATTCATCTCATGTGGTCTTGGTTCGGCGCCGGAAAGACACATACGTTGTTCTACTTTGCGAACTGCGCGGCCGCTTTGAGCAAACACGGGCAGCGACGGCTGTACGCCGTTTACAGCGAGTTCCCGAAGTCGGTCCGTTCGTTTGTGGACCTATATCGGTCTTTTGCTCGGGGAATCCATCCTGAAGATCTTGTGGACGCGTACCTTGAGATCTCTACGTCCGCGGCGTCAGACCAGTTAAAGCGCGAGCTCCGCACGGCGTCCCCGGACCTGGCTAACGCAATCAACGTTCTGGTCACAGGAACAGAAAGCACACAGACGGTAGCGATGCGGTGGCTACAGGGAGAGGCCTTGCCTGCCAGTGAATTCCGGACAATTGGTGTCAGCCATAAAATTGCCACAAGCGAGGAGGCATCACGCATTTTCAGCGCCCTCGTCAGTCTCCTCAATCTCGCGGCACGGTCACAAGGCAACGGGCTGTCCAGAGTCGTCTGGTTGCTTGACGAATTCCAGCGGATCGAGAAATTACCTCCGTCCACTCGAGACGAAATTGGCGTTGGCTTGCATTCCACGTTTAACGCCTGCCCTACAGGCCTGAGCATAATCGTCTCCTTCTCCGGACGCCCCCAACCGCAACTACCAGCCTGGTTCAGCAAGGAACTTAGGGATCGAATTGGGCGAACCAAAGTGTTAGTCCTACCGCCCATGACCGCTGACCAGGGGGCTGAGTTCATCCGGGATGTGCTTAGTCATTGGAGATCTCTCGAGGGTTGGAACGCAGGGCCCTACTTTCCCTTTACCGAGGAATCATGTCGCTTCATCATTGAGGAGATTCAAAGAACCGAAGAACTCAAACCAAGGGCCATAATGCACGCCTTCAACGCTGTGTTACAGGAGGCGGAGCCCCTCCTCGAGTCAGGAGATATGCAGACCATTGAGCCGGAGTTTGCGAGCCGCATCCTGGCTGAGTACGTGGCTCCGCCGGCGCTTGACGGAGACCAATGAGCAACGCCTACCTCCATCAAACAGTTGCGGTGGTCGGTGCGTTCGAGTTTCTCCGGGACATCGAGGCGCGATCTGTGACCTCGCTTACACCTGCCGACGTTCTAATCGCAATGGAGCAGCATGGAGTGCCCGAACCATCGACTCTGCTGGGAGACCTGCTTGCTTCGAACATCTTGCAGCGTTGGGGCGAACGTATCGTCTTGACGACTTTTGGCATCAAGACGCTGCTTCTCCTGGAGGCAGTGAATGGTGCCGATGTGCGGGAGGTCTACCGCCGCCTGAGCCACCTTGATACGACGCTGCGGATGTATGAACTCGTCCGCGAAGGCATGACGACCCAGTTCCTGAGGAGTATCAACGACAGACCAGGATTTGCCCGCCTCTATTTCTGCTCACCCTGGATTGGCCTGGATGACCGGCAGCAGCAGCAGTTGGTCCACGCCGTCGTCCAAGAGGAACGGCATGGCCACCCTCCGGAACTATTGGTATTAACCCGCGAGAGTGGCGGGGCAGACGGAGGGCTCGATGTCTTTCGACGCCTCGGCGCGACCATAATGCTGAATCCCCGCCTGCACACGAAGCTGTACATTCGCGAGCCCGGCCAGAGCGGCGGATACCCCATGGCGATCGTTGGATCACAGAATTTGACTAGGTCCCGCTACTTGGAACTGGGTATTCGAATTAATGCGGACGGCGTTCTCGTCGACCAGTTGATTGCGTATTTTTGGGAACTGTCCAACGCTAGTGAGCTCGAGTGAGGAGTGCCAAGATGGATGAACCGAGGTCAATCGCAAAGCGTTATGGACTCAGGCGGGAGAACTTCATACTCGATCCAATTAGGGACACTGACTGTTTTGCGCGACGCGACGTCGACACGCGCGCGATAGCAGAGAGCCTAGATACCGATCTCGTGACCGGTCTCGCCCCGAAGCGCCTTGTGTGGGGCCCGTACGGCGGCGGAAAGACCCATACCTTGATGCGAACTATGCAAGAGCTCAAACAGCTAACAGAGATTCACGCCGTCCGCGTCGAATGTCCCGACCTTACGAGAAAGTCGCGCTTTCATGACCTGTATCGCGAAGGCATCATGCGTGAGCTCGGCCAAGACTTCGTTCTCGGGCTAATTGAGGAGGTAATCAAGGAGGTTGGTTTCGCACGTCGTGATGAGCTGCTAGCACGATTGAACGACCAGTTCCACGATGAAGAATTCGCCAAGGCAGCTGTCAGGATGATGGATCCGAACTTCGATCAACTCCGACTTTGGCGCTGGATTTCGGGTGTCTCTCTGGCGAGGGCTGACCTGAACGACTTGGGACAGACTCAAGATTTGACCCAGAGAGAAGCTGCTCGGCTTGCCGACATTATCGTGATGTTCGGGAGACTGCTCCGGTCGCTCCGAGGCAAGACTCTAGTCCTGGTCTTGGATGAGATGGAACGACTGGGATCCATCGGAGCGGAAACCATTTCGACCTTTACGTCAGGTTTCACCCGACTTGTCGATCCCAATCAAAAGGATGTTTCCATTCTGATGGGAGCGTCGGCCGCCGTCGAGTCTGAGATGGTGGAAGTATTTGGTCCTGGGGGGCCCGTCGTAACGCGAATCGGAACAGAGGCGCAAATTGAAATACCCACGCTCCATGATCCCGACGTAGATGTCTTCATTTCGCGAGTGATTCAGTACGTAGCTGATCCGGATGCCGATCGCGCCGGCCTCATCGCAGCTGCTCGCGATGCAACGAACGAACAGCTTAAACCGGAATTCTATCCGTTTACCCCCAACGCGATAGAGACGTTGAAGAGCAAGCTCACGCAGATCATGACGCCACGTGAGATAACGATGAAGATGACTCGGGCAATTGGACGCGCTTTTCGCGCGCAATCGCTGGTAGTCCTTCCCGAGCACGTTGCGTAGCGCTATGACCAAGGAGATTCCACAGGCGACCTTTAGACTGGAGCATGGCTTCGCCGTTAAGCCCGATCTCGCTGTCGACGCCGGCCCAGGGAACGCGATTCTAGTTGGTCGCGTAACCGGTGGAGATGAAGTCGAGGCGATCTACTTAGGCAAACAAGCGGAAACTCCGTATCGAAACGTTTGGCTCGATACACGAGCGGCACACGTTCTGTACGTAATGGGCAAGCGGAGGAGTGGAAAGAGTTACACGCTAGGTGTCATAGCCGAAGGCCTAGTCGCCCAAGGCTGGACGCGACAAGGCAGTTCGTCACAAGGAGTGCTAATCCTCGACACAATGAATGTCTTTCTGACCATGCCATTTGTGGCTATGGACACATATCCAGAGAACAGCGCAGAGATGCGTGATCTTCGGAAGTGGCAGATCGCTCAGGAGGAGCTACCAATTCGGCTGTTTCGTCCGGCCGGCACTTCGGTTCCTGTAGGGGTAGAAACCAGAGAGATTAGCCTCAGGCCATCCGATTTGGGTTCGGACGAATGGTGCGGTCTTTTCGAGGTCGACCCGTTTGCTGACCCGCTTGGCCATCTAATCACTGAGCTTCATGGGAAGGTGGCAATAGACGGCTACACCGACAGTCGAACGGGGACTCCTGTCGCCGCCAATTGGATGTTTGATATCCAAGACCTTCTCAATGCCATCGACTTCGATCCCGACTTGCAGCGCTATCACCGAGACACTCGAGAAGCCCTGCGGAGACGTCTAGTTTCGATTCGAAGATTGCCAGTGTTCTCTGGTCAAGGCCTAGACGTCACCGACCTCCTGGTTCCGGGTCAGGTCTCGATTCTCCTGCTCCGAGATCTTGACCAGCAACTCCGCGCAACTCTGGTTGCGCTCATAGTCAGACAGATCATGCACTTGAGAGGAGTCGCGGAACACGAGGAGCGTATAGGAGCTGTTCACGTCGCCCGCGCCGCTAAGCTCGCCGATTCAGATCCGACCGCGGCTGCTGCCGAACGCACTCTCGCCGACCAAGCAGCAGCCCGTGCCAAACGTGGTCTGCCTCGCGCTTGGATCATCATCGACGAAGCTCACAACTACGTGCCGGCGATTGGTGTCACTCCTTCTCGCAAGCCGCTCAAGAAGTACGTTGATGAGGGGCGCAACCTGGGCCTCTCGATTGTGGTTGCGACACAGAATCCTGCTGGCCTCGACCCCTCACTGCAGAGGAATGCGGACGTGTTGCTCGTCCATTCGTTGAGCCGTCACGATGACATCGCCGCAGCCGAAGGCATGATCAATACTGCCGCACCAACCGAGGTCATCTTGGACACACGCAATAAGTTCGAGGGTGCCAAGTCGTTTGAGAGTCTTGTCCGGAACCTACCCCTTGGCTACGCCTTGGCCGCAACAGACCGAGCCAACCGACTATTTCCCGTTCGCATACGCCCGCGAATCACTGTGCACGGCGGCGGCGAGTATTAATGGACCCACGGGTGATCTTTCGCACCCACTATCAGGTTGACGAACCCGCTCTGATCGGCCTACTGGTTACAAGGTGCACGTCGCCTACACAGTCGCTCTATACCGAAGTCGTGAGCGAGAGGCTGGCGAAGGAGATCCGGTCGAGGGGAAAGGAATTCAACATTGCTGCGGCGGCCTACGCGGCAGACTTGGCTCAGGGCTTGGAAGTGGTCAATCAACAGAATCAGTGGACGGATAGGGGCCAGCTCGTTAATCTCGTATTTGAACGTCAGACGGCCTCATGGGATGAAATACTCGAACTAAGTTCGCGTGAGAGGCTGGCGTTCTTCAAGTTGTTTCTTGAAGCCGATGGAGCAGCGCTACTGTTTATCGCAAAAAGGCTCCTCTCTGACCAACGCCTACCAGACGAACGTGAGGATTGGAACGCGATTGCCCGTAGCTTATTTCTGGACATATACAACGAATACATGCGGTCAAGTGCAGCGCCGGCCGACCGTGTCACTTTAAGGACTGAGATTGACCGCATACGGACACGAGGTTATGCGGGGAAGTCTGGAGCACACAAGTTATTTGTTCACTTGCAGACGATGCATCGTCTTGGGCTCGTCGACCGCGCTGACATCGGAGGCTCACGAATATACAAGTCGACCGTCGACCAGAAACGTCTCCTAACAGCCCTGATCGAAACAGTGCCGGATGTAGTCGCGCTCGAACGGGTTGTTCGTGCTCGCTCGTGGGCTGAAGTCGCTGCTCAGACGTTCGGCACGTCGGAGACCAAGGCGGGTGAAGAAGAGACCCTGCGCCTGGTTGCTGCGGCCTACCGCAAGGTTAGTGCCACGGGGATTGCTATATGCCCATTATCGACGCTGATCGATGCGGCCCAAATTGAGCTCCTTGCGACTTCGACACGAGCATCGTCGTATAGCGACGTCCTAAGCGCCCTTGAGCGTATTCAGCGAAAGCGTCCGGCGGACGTCAGGTTCCATGTGGACCGCCGCGGGTTTCCCGCCTTTATCAAAATGTCTGATCAATTTCTTGACGAGCTTAGCGACTCTCCGCATCGACGATCGAGCGCGTCCTAGTTGTCGCGCCGACGCGGCAACCTATTGGTGCGATAGAACGCCAGCACATACTCGCGATTGATGTCTGCGCCGTTGTGGCGCGAATAGGACATGTAACGGTTCTTGATCGGATACCAAAGGACCTCCCGCAACGTGAAGGCGGACCCAGCAATCTCGCCGAATAGTTCGGTAGTTGGAATCTTGCTGTTGTTCCACGAGCTATGGCCCACGACTAGGACGGCTGGAGAACCGGCGCGCATATGATCGGCCAAGCCCTCAAAGCAGTGTCGCATTGCCACGATGTAGTGCTTAAAGGCATCGGCGCGATCTTCTGATGACCTTCGAATCTTGGCTTCCCATCTCTTTGCAATGGCAGTCCTCAAAGTTGTGTCATGTACGAATTCATGACTCCGGGGAACATCGGTTCGTCCGACATAACGATGAAGCAGTGCCCGTCGATCCTCATCGTGCCTAACGAGGCCTAGCCAGAACATTTCTAGCTGATGGCGGCGGTAATAGTCAACGGCTCCATGGTAGGGCGGTGATGTGATTACGGCATCCACGTGTCCGGTTAGATGGTTCTGCAATTGCGTCGCATCGCCCCACATCACTGTGGAAGAGACACCTGCAGGGAGCATTGAGCCGTAGTCTTCGCAAGCACGAACTGCTCGGTGGAGTGCGGTCTCAAGCATGGTGTAGGGATCCACCAAGCGACCAGCCAAATCGCGCCGTTTCATATGCGCTGTTACTTCAAGTCCTGAAACAGGCACGGGGTCGGCGTTTGAGCAATTTCGGATGATCGAACCGAATACGACACGAAAGAGCGTCCGATGGCTCTCGGGAATGTCTACTGTCTCCATGGCGCACCTGATGCGGGCCAAGTCCACGATGACGTACCTGCGAAACCAGTGGAAGAGGTGCGAAATCGGGGGCACGTAGTCATGGATGGGTTTCACTTGGCGCTCGTAGGAGCGCGGGCCGAGATCCGTAAACATCCGATCCAGATACTCACGTTCACTCCGGCGCTCGGTCGCCAGCGCGCTCAGGACCGTCGACACAGACTGTTTCAGAAGTCGGGTCTTGTATCGACGAGTCTTAACGTGAGCGACCGAGACCGCGACGGGATCCGTGTCGAGGCCAATACTCGATCTGCCTAAGACGGCCGCCTCGACCAACAGGGTCCCACTGCCGACGAAAGGGTCTAGGACGACGTCCCTTTGATTCGTGTATCGCTCGATTAGTGCGCGCACAACGGGCGGATGGAACTTAGCTGGATAACGAAAAACATAGTGGGTGAGTTTCTTGAATTCACTGGTGATTCTGAGTCGGGACTTCTGCGGCGATCGACGCGTCATGGCGCGCCGACTTGCTTCGGGTTCAGCTCGGGAGACACGAGGTCACAAACCGAGCAGCCGAGCGCGACCGCCAACTTCTCGCAAGTGCCAAGGCGTGGATTCAATTCGCGTCCCTGCTCCAGGTGGGCGACAGTCGCCACGGTGACTCCAGCTTTGTAAGCGAGGGCTTCTTGGGTGAGGCGGGCCTGCCTCCGACGGCTAACGAGAAGATCGGAGCCGAACACAGCGCAACGATGGTACCAGTAGAAGGCTACTAGGACTAACAAGCTAGGCGAATAGAACTAGTTGTTAGAGCCCGTTGGCTTGCTCGTCGGGACGAAGCTCGCCATGAAGCCACTCGCTTCCCTGGCTAAAGGCGGCATCACATGGCTGTAGGTATCGAGCGTAATCGCGATCGTCGAGTGGCCGAGCAGGTCCTGCACCACCTTCGGATGGACATGTTTTGTCAACAGGTGAGTGGCTGCCGTGTGGCGGAGGTCGTGGATGCGGATGCGCGGCAGGCCGGCACGCTTGAGCCCTCGGTGGAAGGTAAAGGACAGATAGGCCATGTCTCGTGGCCGGCCATCCGGGCTGGGAAAGACGAGGTCATTTTCTTGCCACAGCTTCGCCGCCTGCTGTCGCTCTCGATCGAGATCCCCACGATGGGCTTCGAGCGCCCTGAGCGTTTCGGGCGGAAAGGGGACGGTGCGCCTACTGCGGCTTGACTTGGGCTCGACGAAGACCATGCCCGCTCCGCGCTGACGCTGCAGCGCGCGCCGGATGTTGGCATGTCCCTCGAGTAAGTCGATGTCGGCCCACCGGAGGGCCAACGCCTCACCAAGGCGCACCCCGGTCGTGACCAGAAACACCCAAAGCGAATGGTGGCGTGTCCCGGCAGTCACCGCCAGCAGGCGCCGAACTTCTTCCTCGCTGAGTGTGCGCATCTCCTTACGCTCAGCACGCGGCGCCTTCACGGCGTCGCTTGGATTGCTGGGGATCAGCCGCCAGAGCACCGCTTGCTTCAGCGAACAGCGCAGGACCATGTGGACCTGACGCACAGTTCGCGCTGCCAAGCGGCGGTCGAGAAGCTCGCCGAGTGCATGCTGGATGTGCTCAGGCGCTAGAGCCCGCAGCCGTACGCGGCCCAGGTGCGGCAGCAACCGCCGGACGCAGAGGTCGTAGTTCTCGTAGGTCTTCGGCCGGACACTGTGGCGCACAGCCTCCGCAAGCCAGCGCTCCAAGTATTGAGCGACGGTTAGATCCCGCCCCATCACAAGCCGGCCAGCGTGCGCCTGCCGTTGTGCTTCGGCGAGTCGCTCCTTGACCACGTCCCGGGTGCGCCCGGTGAAGAATTTCTTGCGTCCGTCGGGCATGCGAAGGTACGAAACCCAGCGGCCATCGCCGCGCGGGTAGATGGAGCCTTCGCCGAAGCCGCGACGGGCTACTCCAGGCCTAGACATGGGGTCGACATCCTACCGTCGACGTGGCGATTTGGGAACGCTCTTTGCAGGCCGGATCTGAAGCGGCGCCACAGCCGCCGGCGATGTCAGCGCGGTGTCTTCGAAGAGCTGATCGATAAACGCTTGCAGGTCTTGAGACGCGATGCGGCGGGAGCGTCCGATTCGGACCGAGCGCAGGCTGCCGCGCAGCAGGTACTCGTAGAGGTGCGAGCGCCCGATCGACAGTCGACGGGCCGCCTCGGCAACGGTGATCAGCAGCTTGTCGTCGTCGGGTGCACTCGGCATTGGCCGCTCCTCCCTCATGAATGCGCGCGGCTTACGCGCAGACGGCTGCGAGCCAATTCGATGTAGTCCGCGCTGAGCTCGATTCCGATCGATCGCCGGCCGAGCCTCTGCGCGACCGCGAGCGTGGTCCCCGAGCCCGCGAAGGTGTCGAGCACCGTGGCTGGGACCGGATTTGCGCCGCACTGGCAGTCCGGGCGCCAAGCCTCCCCTTCGACAAGACGCACCAGCCGCTTGCGAAAGCCCGGGCTCTCGTGGCGGCGCTCGAGCGAGCGCGGTCCGTTGGAGTTTCGGTTCCCGGGATTGGCATAGCGCGTGCAGACGTGTCGCTGCCAGGCGCGGCCACACTCAGGGCAGCAGCCGGCCGCACTCGTCCCCGCGAGGATGCAAGGCTCGACGAGGCGCTCGGGGAAGGTAGCGAAATGGGCCTGGGGGTAGCGCTGCGTGGGCAGAGTCCAGACCGAGCGCTGGGCGCGACCGCGTCGGAGTGCAGCCTCATGCAGCGGGTGATCGGGGCGACTATCACTGGCAGTGGCCTCGCGTACCGCTTCCGCGTCATAAAAGTAGCGCGGCTGCTTGGAGAGAAGGAACACGTATTCGTGTGAACGCACCGGCCGATCCCGGACGCCTTCGGGAATCGGATTGGGCTTGGACCAGATCACATCTGAGCGCAGATACCAGCCATCAGCCTGCAAAGCCAGCGCCACCCGCCAGGGAGTTCCGACCAAGTCTTTGGGCTTGAGGTCCTCTGCCCGGACGCGGCGGTCGCCCATCGAGCCGGCTGCCTGCCAGTAGCCAACGCGGTTTGCCGATGGACGCCGGGGCGCGTTTGTCGCCGCGTTATAGCAGTCGCCGAGGTTGACCCATAGAGTGGCCTCCGGCTTGAGCACCCTGCGCAGCTCGCGAAAGACCCCGACGATGTGGTCGACGTATAGCGCAGGGCTCGGCTCCAGGCCGAGCTGTCCCCTCCAGGCATGGCACTTGCTGCACTCAGACCGGTAAGGCGGACTCTCGGTCCACTCGTGGGCGCAATCGGCCTCGCCACCCCAGAGCTGGGCCGGCAGCCCATAGTCGCGGAGGCCCCAGTAGGGCGGCGACGTAACGGCGCAATCAACGCTGGCCGCGGGCAGCGTGCGAAGCGCCGCGCGGACGTCGCCATGCAGGATGGCTGTGCGGCCGTCCGAGTAGGCGACGCGCGGTGGGGGAACCGGATGCGGCGCCGGTTCCCCCATTCCCCCTCCCCGCCGATTAGCAGGCACAGGTATTGGATTGACGGGCAGGGACAGAGGTGTCATTGACCGGGCCGACGACGAGAAATGCGCGAGGTGAGCCGCTGCCACGCCGGTCGCGTGAGCGGCCGCAAGGCATTGCGAGCACCGCCGAGGAGCTTGCCGGCGGGCGCCAGCGACACAGCGTTGCCGGTCCACCCGCGAGCGATCGATCCCGCCGATCCGTGAGCGAAGCGCAGAGCGGAGAAAATGACCACTGGCGAGAAGGCGGCGATCAGGAGCACGGCGACCCCGCTCGCCATCCAGTTCTCGGTGGTGTCTGTATCGGTCGGCGAGACCAGGGCCACCACCACGAGTCGAAAGCCGACGTAGACGATGGTGGCGACCACGAACTTGGACAGGAGCAGCCCAACCAGGAACTCGGCCAGCGCGACAGCTGCTCCGACCGCCCGAGGCCAGATCGCGAGCACGCTGACCAAAGGCACGAAGGCGGTCACGCTCAAGATCAGGGCCGAGCGGACCACCAGCTCAAGATTCAAGACCACCGCAAGCGAGCTCATCGTGAGCGCGGTCACGATCAGTCCGAAGGTGCTCACATGGGGTCCAGAACCTCCTTGCGCGGCTACGGCATCACTCACGGCGACGCTATTCATCAGCAGTTTGCTGAGGGCAGTGAAGTCGGGCGACCAGGTGGTGGCGAGCAAGGCCGCGTAGCCGGCGACGTACTTGAGAACGGCGAGTCCGGAGTAGGCGAAGAAGCAAGCAGCAACGACGCGGGGGATAAGGGCGAGCCCGGTGCCCAGCGATCCCCAGGCGATGCGCTCGATCAGGGCCAGAGCCATGATCGCGCCCACGAGCAGGAGGGAGATCGCGAGCATGCGGTCGTAGACGGGCACGATCACGCTCAGGTCGGGCTCGGTCGACTGGCCCATGAGCGAGAGCAGCCACTGCATGCTGGCGACCGCGATCGCAACCGACCAGTTGGCGATCGCGATTGCGATCTGATCCACCCACTGGTTCGCTTGTGCGCTGTAGTCCCCCACTGCTACTGCCCGAAGAGGTGGCCGGCGTAATTGGCCGCCGCCACGCCGATGTAGAGCAGCGCCAGGGCGCCGACGGAGACGGCGATGCCACCCTTGGCGCGCTCGCCCAGTTGTGGGTTGGCGGTGAAGGAGGCGATGACGAGGGCGATCAGGGAGACGACGATGCCGAGCCCGGAGATGAGCGTAAGCAACGCAGCCGCGTTATTGGTCAGGTGGATGAGGCCCTGAAGCACACTCGGCGGCAGCCCACTGAAGTCGGGCCGGACCGAAATGTCGGTGATGATTGTGGTCACTACTTGCCTCCTTTGCCGGCGACGCCGGCACTCACGGGTGGATAGGGTTGAACCAGCTGGCGCCATGCGCCGACCTGGTCCCAGCGCCGCAGCTCGAGCTGAGCGGGCGGAGCGTTCGCGTAGAGCAGGACTGCTCTCTTCAGTCGTCGCAGCTCGTCGATTGATGCCAGCGGTCGACCCACGCGCTGCTCGCCCAAGCTGGAGCTCCAGAGGTCGCGGCGTTGCGAGCCGTAAGTGCGCGTCTCGTCACCAATGGCGCGGCTGAAGAGCTCCAGTGTCTTGATATCGCCCTGGCCTGGCAGCAATACGCGAGCGCGGCAGTTGTTCCAGATCGTGCGTGCGGCTGCCTCGCCGTAGCCCGATTCGACCTGAGCCAGGTCGTGGTAACAGAGCAGGAGTTGGATGCCCTGGCCGGGTCCACTGGAGGCGTAGCCGGCGAGGCGGGGAATGCGAGCGAAGTTGGCCGCTTCGTCGAGCGCAAGGAGCAGGCGTGGCGACAGGACCCCGCCCTGGGCGCGCGCCTTAGAGGTCGCGCGTCGCAGGAGGGACAGGAGAAGGGCAGAGAAAAGCGGGCGGCAGCGCTCAGCGTCTTCTGCTGGGGCGACGAGATAGAGCGTGCCGGCCTCGCTGAGCAGGCGATCGAGGTCGAGCGCATCAGGACCGGTGCGAGTGGCGTCGGCCACGCGCTCGTCCGTCCACAGCGAAAGTGACGAGCGCGCCGTAGAGGCAATCGAGCCCGCCTCCTTGTCGGGGGTGAGCGCGAACGCGAGCAGGAGCTCAGACGCGCTCTTGTCTTCAACCGTCCCTGACAAGCCAACGAACTCTGAGTGCGCTGTGCGATTGAGTCGTGAAAGCACCGAGCGCATGTCGGCGCCGCGCTCGCGCTCACAAACTGCCAAGCCGGTGATGAGGCTCGAGGCGGCCAGATACCAATGTGCGGAGTGGCCGCGCTTGCCTTCGGCGGTGAAGTGGTCGGCGAGCTCGGCTGCTGCGCCGCAGGAATCGATGGAATCGAGCGGGTTCCAGGTCGCCGGCCGCAGACCGAGGTCCGCCATCCACGCGTGGTCGCGATCGAGCGGTGCAAATACCCAGAGCGGACCCTGAGGTGCGCGATGGCGTGAAGTGAGTTTGACGAGCTCCTCCTTGGTCGACGTCGCGACGACCGCTCCCGCCCAGCCGAGCAGCGTCGGAACCACCACAGTTGTCGTCTTGCCTGAGCGCTGGACACCGAAGAGGAGGACGTTGTCCTCGGCCGGGGACTGCAGCAGGCGGCGGTCATACCAGCCGAGCACGATGCCGTCGCCTTGCATTCGTTCAGGCGAGGCCAAACGGCCGAGGTCGCGGCGCTCGCTCACTCGAGCCCAGCGGCTGGTGCCGTGGCTATGCGGGACAGACGCGCCGAGCAGCCAGCTTGGGATTAGCTGCCGTGCCACAACGGACACGAGCTCGGTGGCAAAGCGTCCGGCGAGGTCGAATAGCATCAAGCCGCGCGCTCCCACCCGCGCAGGCGGGCCTCGCGCTCGAGCTCGCGCTGCATCTGTCGCGAGTAGCGGCGAGCAACCGCCCGCAAAGCCAGAAACGAGCTTGCGTAGTGCGTGCGTTGGTATGCCGTTGCCTGCGTGCCGGCGGACGCGACGCGGATCGGCCCCGGCGGTAACACGCGTGGCGCCTGAACCCGGACCGGTCGGGCAACAGGTGTTGCGATTGCGGGCGAGTCCGCCTCGCTGCTTGCGACGGGACTCGGACGGTGATGGATTCGCGGCAACGGCTCTCGTTCGGCACGCTGGCGCTCGATCTCCAGTCCCAGCGCATCCTTGATGGCCGCGAGCCGCGGCTTGGTGATGTCGACGCGGCGATAGCCGCCAGTCGCGTCCGCGCGCATGCCGGCCAACACCAGGTGCACGTGGTGATGGGCGGTGTTGCGATGGATGGCAGCGATCCAGCGCAAGCCGCTAACGCCCATGTCGGACTCCAATCGGCTTACAGCCGCCCGCGTGAGGCGCTCGAGGTCTAGGCCCTGAGCGGACTCCGGCGAGATGAGAAAGCGCGACACCGCGCGCCGGCGATCCATCAGGCGTCCGGCACGCGTCCGAAAGAGCTGGGGCTCAGAGCCTTCGATCGATCGCGCGACGAAGCCGACGAAGTCCTTGCGCTCATTGGTACCACGGCTGCCTTTGGGCCCGAAGAGCTCAGCGCGCCCGCTCGCCCTATCGCGGTAGGCGACGTACTTGACCAGGCCGGCCACATCAGGCGTCGGCCGCGCCACCTTTGATGCGGGGTGGAGGTCGCGGTGCTGGATGTAGCGCAGAAAGCCGCCGACCGCGCGCCGTACCTGGCTACCAGAGGTTGCGGGATCGAACGCGACCTTGACGAAACAGCGCTCACTCATTGGCCTAATTCCCTGAAGAGCGCGAGCCGCTCTTCCGCCGCGACCGCTGCCTGCGCGCCCAGTTCGTGCATCCGCCTCTGCCCTTCCGGCAGCACAGAGGCGACCATGAGCACCGCGAGCTCGGCTGCCGTCAGTGCCGCGAGGATGCCCGGCGGGTCGAGGCGAGCGCCCGGCCCGTCCGAAGCCGACTTCAGCGCATCTCCGAGCAGCAAACGGATCGCCGGCCCTAGCCGGAGTCCTCGTGGGTGCGCAAAG
The DNA here is from genome assembly GCA_003446775.1 of Chloroflexota bacterium. Taxonomy (GTDB): domain Bacteria; phylum Chloroflexota; class Dormibacteria; order Dormibacterales; family Dormibacteraceae; genus UBA10449. The sequence goes on along the minus strand of DMCH01000147.1, from coordinate 58,600 downwards.
TCGGTCAGGGCCGACTCCAGTTCGGAGGGGAGGTTGAGGTGAAAGCGGCGTGAAGTCCTCACACTTCCCCTAAAGGACAGCGACCACCCCTCGAAAAGCGTCCTCCAGCGTCTTTTCTGTGAGAAAGGACGCTCAGAGGACGGTTGAGCGCCTGACCGCCCCGACTCGTATTCGAAACGTGCTCGTCCAGAGGACGCCGATGGACGGCCAGGGGACGGCCAGAGGACGGCCCCTTGCGAGGCTCGCGGCACCAAACACGGGAGGTGCCGATGACAAACAGATTCGCAATCGAACTGCGGAAGGGCTACGAGCAGGTGGCCGCGAGCCTGCCGACAGAAGCATTGGAGAGGGTCGCGCGCGCCCGCGACTCAATTAATGCGGAGCTTGCAGAGCGAAACCGGCTCTTGGCCGAGGTCGTGTCCGCTTATAGAGCCGGCCCGCCCCACCTGTGGGGCCCGGTGATTCTCGACCTTCTGGCGCCCTCGTTGGTCGAACTTCTGGCGTGGTTGCGTCCAGAGCCGCCTGCCTTCGATGAAGAGGAGATCCGTCAGCAGCTGGTGCTGGAGGTCTTGCGGGCGGCAGCCACGATACCGATTCGGGACGGTTTCGACATGAAGGTCAGGCTTCTCGCGCGGGCCTACAAGTACGTAGTGCGCTGGTTGGCCAGGGAGGGCGTCCGCCAGGGGGCGCAGTGCTCATATGAAGCGCTCAGGGAGCTCGAGCGTTGAGCGTCACTCGCACACTGAAT
>DMCH01000147.1:43632-57467 GCA_003446775.1 Chloroflexota bacterium | reverse complement strand
TTGACGCGCTGCTGGTACCTAGAGATCCGCGCGGGATCGTGCTCCTGTGCGGCTTTGTCGCGTCTGCCGCATTCGGTCTCGTCGCCCTACTCAGTCCCCCCGGCGATCCCATCGGCTTTGCCTACCTCGCTGTGGCGGTGGTCGGCTACTTCTTCATCCAGACCCGTGGCCTGACCACCTTTATTTGGCTGGTGGTCGCGGCCGGTGGGGCTGTCGCCGCACTAGCCGGCGGGCCCGCCGGCTGGGTCGAATTTGCCCTCGGCCTGGCGCTGGCAGTCGTCGCCCTCACGCCATTGCCGGACGAGTTCCGAAGTCGGCCCGACACAACTATCGAGGCTCCGGCTGGAGTTGTGGTCTCTCCGTCCAGAAACGGCGGCGGACGCGGACTCAGCAAGGACACCTTTGATTCCTCAAGAAAAGTTGAGGATTCGCAAGTTCGAACCTCAACAAAAGCTGAGGTTGGTAGCGCGGGCAACGGCGAAATCCAACAAGCCGCAGACGTACTTAAGCGGGTGGACCGCACGCCGATCGCCATCAAAGCGATCGGCCGGCTGCGCCTCCTGGTCAACGACCGCGACGTGACCAAGCGACTTCATGAGCAGCCGCGGCTGGAGTTCCTCTTCTCCTATTTGCTGGCGCGAGCGGCCAGCGGTGGCGACCCCAATATGGATCGGCCGGCCCTGGCCGACGAGGTCGCGCCCGGATTCCCAGCTTCCAGCCAGCGCGATCGGCTGCGCAAGCAGCTCTATGCCCTGCAAACCACGCTCGGCAGCGAGCTCAAGGGCACGCTCCAGGTGAGCGCGAATCGGGTCAGCCTCCAGCTCGGCGGCGTTGACACCGATTTCGGCCGGCTCTCCGAGCTATGGCGGCTCGTCAGCCGCCGGCGCTCGCTCATCGATAAGCAGCTCGGTGAGCAGATCCGAAACCTCCTTGATGACACCGCCGGAAGGGAGTTCCTTTCGGGCTTTTCCGAGCTTGAGCATCAAGTCACCGCGGGCCGCAGCAGCGCTGCCGAAGTGGTCGAGGCAGCGCGTGAGCTGATTTCCGGCCAGCGTGCGGACCTCGCGCAAGCACTTGCCGAGCATTACGAAGCCAGCGGCCATCCTCAAGGATCGATCGCCTATTTGCGCGCGGCTCTGGTCGGCTGTCCTGGACGCCAGGACCTGGCCCGGCTATTAGTCGCCGTCTATATGCGCACCGGACAGACGGCGCTCGCCGATGCGGCGCGGCTCGAATTCGATCTCCAGGAGAAATGAGATGAGCACAGAAGTCGAGGCCAAAGACTCAGCCGATTCCGAAGCGCCGGCTGTGCCGACTGCTAACTCAACACCGGGCGCGGATCAGCCGGCGGCATGGCGCCGTCGTCGCTATCAGGTCATCGCAGGCGCGGTCGCCATCGCGCTCATTGCTGTGTTCGTGGCCAACAACTTTCTTGCCCGGCAGTACTCGCCCGCCGGTGCCGTAAGCGAATACTTGAGCGCGATCCAAAGCGGAGACGCAGCCGCCGCTTGGAGCCTGATTCAGGTCTCGGCGCCGACCACCAAAGTCGACGCCAACCTCACCAATCGCGCGGCGTTGCAGGCCGCCCTCGGCTCGGGCAAGCCCGACTTGAAGAGCTTCGCCATCACCAGCACCATCAACGCCAACGCCAGCCTGGCGGCGGTCAATTTCAGCTACGAGACCGTAGGCGGAACCAAACAGGGCACCTTAAGCGTCGAACGCTCGGGCGAGACGAGCTTCGGTTTCTATCCCGTGTGGCGCGTGGTGATCACGCCTGCCGTGCTGCAGGTACCCCTTTCCCAGGGAAGCTCCGGGGTCAGCATCGATGGCAAGGCGATCGCGCTCCCACCGGGCGCCAGGTCCGCCGTTGCCGTTCTTCCCCTCGCTCACAAGATCCGCTTCAACGGAAGCCAGATGCTCAAAGAGCAGGTGGTGGCAATCGATGCCTTCGCTTCGTCAGAGCAGACGGTGCCCTTCCAACCCACCCTGACCTCCGCGGGCCTGGTCGCCACCAAGACGGCGATCAAGTCAGCGTTTGACGCCTGTGCCAAGTCGACTTCCTTCACCCAGGCCGGATGCCCTCAGAAATATGACGCCTACTTTGTCTCCTCCCCGCAGTGGCAACTGGTCGGCGATCCGTTGCAGGACGTGACGATCTCCTTCGACCAGGACCTCAATGCGTCCGGCACTGGCCACTATCAGATGGAAATCGCATACCAGGAGGCTGGAAGCCCTGGCACGCACCACGACGTATCGAGCGGCGGCTACAGCGCCAAGCTCCTCATTGCCGCGACCTCAGTCGCGGTCGGACCGATCAGCGCTTCTGACGGACTGCCGGCTCTCCAACGACCGGCTGGCGCCTCCGATCAAACAGCCAAGGATCTGGTCTCAAAAGCGTTGACCGCCTGCGCTGGGCTGCAGCTCCAGAGCCCTCCTGATTGCCCGCAGCAAATCGTCGCTGCCGGCGCATCCAACGTCCACTGGTCGCTCAGCGGCGATCCGCTGGCCGGCGCGACGGTCACCTTCGATCAGAAGAGCGGAGTCTTCACCGTTCACGGAACGTTTGCGATGTCGGCCTCCTACGACTGGCTAGGCAACGCCGAAACTGGCAGCAGCTACTACCCCGCTTATGACGCCCTCCTGTGCTGGGACGGCCAAGCATTGGTGCTCGTCACCATCCAAGGCGCCGACTCGTAATCCCTTCCCCCGTGGGAGGTGGGGCGCTCATTCGGGCGCCCCTGCCTCCTCGGCCCCGGGGTCATCGACGGTTAGCAGCCGGTGGGCTTGACGCTATAGGCATCGAGCAGGTCGATGTGGGCCGTCTCGACGCTGTCAGGTTGGAATGTGAGACCAAGGCCAGCCGAGGGAAGTGGGCTTTCGAGCTGGATGTCGGCGATGCCGTCGGGGTTGTCCGCGCCCATTTCCGATGCCAGGGCCTGGCTCTGATATTGGAGGTTGCGACATTGCGCCTGAGTGACGTCGTAGACCATCTTCACGTCCGCAGGCAGCTCGGCGAGTGCCAGTCCGACCGCCGTGGCGGCTGCCACCGGTGGATTCATGTGCACCTGGATCACGATCACTCGGCCATCCGTCGAGCAGCGGACCGTCGGATAGGTGCGCTCACCGTCGGGGAGCAGCGGGCCCCACGAGAGGTACTGCGCGTCGCGCACGTGAGTGGCGTTCCACGCGCCGATCGTCGCGCCGAACTTGGTGAGCCCGGTCGCCGGACCGGCATCGGTCGAGCAGTTGACATTCCCTATCCCCGTTTGTCCGGTCGCGGATGAAGGGGCTGCTTCCCCACAGGCCGCCACGAACAGGAAGACGGCTCCGAAAGCGAGGAGGGAGACGGTAGCGCATATCTTGACGACCATCTGGCCGTAGACTCCTTTGAGGTCAAGGCCGAGCTGCGAGGGGCCAACTGTACCCGCACTCTGGGAATGTTGCTGGGCCCTATGCGGACCGACGCTGATCGACGCTGCCAGTTGTTTCATGAACCCGGCGGACGCTCAGAGGACGACACCAGACGCTGGCAGAATGGGCCGAATCTGCACACGCTTGATGTGCCAAACTGGCCCACTACGATGGGCCCAACGTACGCCTTTGGCGTAACAAGATAAGCGCGCTCCGCGCGCAAAGAACCTCTCTAGGTTGCCAAGGACGGCTGGAGCGGAAACGGATCACCAAAGACTCCATGGAATTTGGTCAGGGCAGTTCGATGATCACCCACTTGATGGGCTCGGAATGCCGCACCTGCTTCGTCATATGCCCAACGGCATTCGGCGCCGATTCGCGTGATGTCAGCATCGGTCAGGTAGAGCGATAGATCCTGAACGAAACCGTCTGGTGACGGGGTCGCGAAAAAGGATCGGTCTCCAATCGCAGCCAGCCTGAAGAATGACCACATCTCAAGAACCCAATTCGCGGTGAGTTGCTTAAACGTGAGGGCCGCGAGGAGTTCCAAGTGGTATCCGCGGAACCCTACACGCCTATGCCTGTTCCAAGCCTTAAGGCCACGGAGGACCCTCAACAGATAGCCGCCGAGTTCCCGATTTCGCTGAAGGATGAAGCGATCGACCATGACGGGGTTAGACCTGAACCAGTGGTTCGGTTCACCGTGTGGAAACCAGAAGTCCTTGTGGAGATCCCATAGATCGAACGCGGCAAAGACATCGATACTGGGTGGTCGGTCAAACGTCAAACGGATGCACTGACCCTCATAAACCTTGGACTCACCACCCAAGGGTCTGAGTGCCTCTTGGAAGGCCCGTAAGAATGCGCGGTTGTCTGGGTACACCATCATGATGTGGGCCGGATGACTGACGAATGCAACCAGGAGATCAACGTCTACGTCAGAGAACGGCTGAACCGACGTACCTCGGGTTACTGACCCAAATGGATGCATCCCCGCAAATGGCATTGGAATCGATGGCGGTTGGCTCGCTTCCGTGCCGACCGAGGGTGCGAAGATCCGTCGAATGTCTTCACCGACCTTCTTCGTAACCCGGTTAATCTCATCAACGTCCGTCCGGCTCAAAACCAGACCCCGCATGAGCTCGCCAAACGCGTGACCCAGAATGTTCTCCATGAGCCGGACTCGAACCTCCGTTTCGGGCAACCAGAGTGCGCCTTTGGGCATTACAGCGGAAGATGCTTGTCGCAATATGCAGCACCAAGCTACCGGTGTCGAGGCACCGGCTTGAGACGGTGGGCGAAGTAGAGGGAGCAGCTCCAGGTCCAGGCCCGTCGGATCTAGCTCTGGAGTTCCATCGGGCCCTGTGGCGCGAGGCAACCAAAATCATTGTGGACACCCTCTATTCAGGTCGCTCCCACCAGAAGGCGGCGGCGCGGTGGTCGACAGTAGCCATTGGCCTCGGCCTCCCGGCCGCTGTAATTACAGCGGCCTCATCCGCTGGCGCGGCCGTTTCCGCCGTCTTTGTGAGGGACGTACGACTTACTGCTGGGTTAGCTCTGGTCGCCGCCGTGCTAAGCGCTGCGCGAGCCTTTCTGAAACCAGACGAAACTTTCCGCGCCTACGAGTCAAAGGGGGCCGCGTACATTGCCCTGCGGAACGACGCCACCCAGTTCCGTGATGTCAGATTGAGGTCTGGTCGAGCAACGGACGATGAGCTTGAAAGCGAACTCAATAGTCTGCATGCTCGGCGAAACGCACTCAACCTTCAGCAACCGATAAGGGTGCCATCTTGGGCATACAAGCAAGCGAAGGCGAGCTTGGCAGCTGGAGAATCGGATTACAAGAATGATCCTTTTTGGGAGGACCCTCCCTTCTAATGCCAAATAGCGTGGCCGGCTGCTTTGCCGAGCTCGTCGACCGCCTAGGGCTGACTTCCGCTCAAGCGACTGCGGCGTCGACCCACGCCAAGGGGATAAGGGACTTCTTTGATGGCAACTTCGCGATGGCTGAACGAGTATTCACCATAGGCTCGTATCGTCGAAACACAATCGTTCGGCCGGAGCGAGACATCGACCTAATGGCTGTATTGGGATATCCAGCCAATAAAGCGCTATGGGAGGGTGGCTCCCGCAATTTCTTGACGCACATACGCAACAAGCTCAACAACGACTATTCGAAAACGGTAGTCAGCGCAAGAGAAGTCGCGGCCGTGTTGAAGTTCACTGATATCGAAGCGGAGGTCGTCCCAGCTTTCAGGCGCGAGGGGGGCGGCTTCCTAATTCCGGACGGAAAGGACGGCTGGCTGGCAACCAACCCGCCCTATCACACCACATTGATCGAGGACTCCGACAAGGCACACGATGGCCGGCTCAAGCCTCTGATCAGGCTTATCAAGTTTTGGAATCTCGTCAACGCTGGTCACCTACGGTCTTTTCACGTAGAGCTCATGGTTCAGGAAATGTGGACTGGTCTCCAGATCCCAAGTGCGACCTCAGCGGCAGTGACGAGCACCCTCGGCGTCCTAGCAAGCTGGATCAAGCCGCAGCGTACAGATCCCTGGCCGTCGGGGGGAAGGATAGATTCGTACCTGAAATCCGACGAGCGGCAGACTGCGATGAACATTGCTGGCGAGGACGCGAAGGCCTCGGTGCAGGCGGAAGAGTACCGAGTTGCCAGCAACATCGCAAAGGCCGTAGAGCGGTGGCAGGTCGTGTTTCGCCATGAATTCCCTGCTCTCTCGTAGCTCCTGGCATTGCAAGGCGGATATGAGTCAGGACATTCGCCAGTAACCATGGTGTCGATACCTACCCCCTATCGCAAGCGTCGCCAAGGTCTGGCAAATAGTGCGGCTATTCGCTGATTCACTGCGCCAGGGAAGACGCTCGCGGGTCGTCGTCTGACCTTACGAGCGTGAATCGAATAGGTAGGTAGACTGCCACAGTCTCACTCAACGGCCCTGCGAAGGTTGCTTGACTGCGACCCGTAGGACCTCGATACTGCAGGCGTTCTCGTGAGCGGGTCGGAGCCCAGCCGAGGGAACGTCATGGGACGGGAGAGGCTCATGGATGCTAGGGCGATCCTCGGAAGGTTAGCGGACGTCGGCAACTGGCTGGCGGGAATCTCATTCATCGTGGGCGGGATCGCACTAATCGGTGGCATCATCTCTGCTTGGCTCCATCTCAGCAATCAAGTTGTGGTCGGAGCCCTCGGGGTGGCAGCGTTGGCCATTGTTCTAGGAGCGTTGGTGTGGAAGTTCGCCGGCAGGCGTTTTCGCGTAATACGCCTACGTCCCCTTAAATGGGAGACAATCCTTGAGCGAAACACTCTCCGTTACGACGAGAACAGAGTTCCCGTCAGTTGGCATGTCCGGAAGCGTGTCAAATCGTTGGTGGACAATCAACATACGTATCCAGGCGAGCGCTACTGGTTGGGAGGTAGCCCTACGAGCCCTCTGCCTCCCTACCGGAACCTTGCTGGTGCGAGCGTAGTGAAGGAGTTTGACAGCGAAGGTTGGCGCTACATTGAACTCAGCTTCGGAGCGGTCATGAAACGTGGAGACGAGCGAGAGTTCAGCTACGACATTGCAGTCGAGCCAGCAGATGCCGCTCCACCTCCATTCTTCAAGTACTTGGCAGAGGAGCCAGTGCGAATGGCGATTGTCGAACTGACATTCAGCAGTGCGAACCGCCCAGTCCAGATCTGGCGCGCCCTCTGGCCCACACACACAGCCATTGATCCGGACACGAAGCACGCTCGCGTGCTCGACCAAAACCACTTTTTAAGCGAGGAGTTCAGCAATCTGCAGCAAGGCCGCAGCTATGGCGTTGTCTGGGAGTGGAAAGCCGCGCCTGCGGCGCCGAATCCGACTTCGTGAAGTATTTCCAATGGCAGGCTTGCTGGATGCGTGGGCGACTAGCCAGTCCTGGATGGGATCAACGTGATCCCGTGGCAACACTGGTGTTGGCCGCTCGACGTTAATAGGCGACTAGGAATCTTGCCCCGATAGCTGAACGGTTTGATCTCGTCGACACCAGACGGCACAGATGTTTGCTAGCGATAAGAGGCTGAGTGTCACCATGGTCGGCACAGTCCGGTGGGTCTGGCTCAGATAAGAGGTGCCCGACCTGATAGTCGTGGCTTGTAATCGATGTGCCGCCCGCCGGACATAGAGAACCGGCCGGCGTGACTTGATAGGAGCGTGGCACCGCCCCAACTCAGCTGTGTCCACCGACCGGTCCTATAGGCAATCCCCTGAAGAAAGGAGACAGGACCATGGTGACACTGGGAGGCGACTCTCACAAGCGGACGCACACTCTTGTCGCCGTCGACGACAACGGTCGGCAGCTGGCTCAAAGGACCTTGCTGGCGACCAGGGCCGGACACCTCGAAGCTCTGCAATGGGCCGGTCGGTGGCCGGAGCGGAGATGGGCACTGGAAGACTGCCGACATGTGTCTCGGCGCTTCGAAGCTGACCTGCTGGTGGCGGGGGAAGTCGTGGTACGGGTGCCCTCGAAGCTCACCGGCGCGGCCCGCAAGGTTGCCCGGACGACGGGCAAGTCGGATCCAATAGATGCTCTGGCTGTGGCGAGAGCTGCCCTGCGTGAGCCCGATCTGCCGGTGGCAAAGCTTGACGGTCCTGGCCGGGAGGTGCGGCTGCTGCTTGACCACCGGGAGGACCTCGTCGGCGAACGGACGCGAACTCAAAACCGCCTGCGCTGGCACCTCCACGAACTCGAGCCCGAAATCGAGATCCCCGCTCGCACGTTGACTCGCTACCACACCCTCGCGGAGGTCGAGCAGCGACTGAACAGCCACCACGGAGTTGTCGCTGCAATCGGCCATGAGCTCGTGATCCGCGTTCGGGAACTTACTCGCCGCATCAACGAACTGGAAGGCGAAATCGAGCGCCGAGTAAGCGGTTTGGTCCCGACTCTGCTTCAGCTCAATGGGTGCGGAGCCCTGTGTGCCGCAAAGGTCGTCGGCGAGGCAGCTGGGGTGAGCCGTTTCCGTTCTCGAGCAGCGTTCGCCATGCACAACGGGACCGCTCCTGTGCCGGTGTCATCTGGTAACCAGCAGCGGCACCGTCTCAATCGGGGAGGCAATCGCCAGCTCAACGTAGCCATGCATCGAATCGCCGTGACCCAGCTGAAGCGACCTGGACCAGCTCAGGACTACATCGCAAAAAGAATGGCCGCCGGCAACACGAAGACCGAAGCCCTTCGAGCGCTCAAGAGACGCATCTCGGACGAGGTCTATCGCCGCATGTTGCAGGACGAGCGCGCGTCGCTTGGGAGCAAAGTCGGCGCCTGCGAGGCAGCCGCTTGACATAGGAGCATCAATTAGCGACAACAGCGGCGGCTTGCTCGAATGTGGGCAAGCTCGACGGCAAATGCCTGCGAAAACGGCTGCCTCCATAACCATTATCCCCGTGGCGAGGGGCTTGCCACAAGCCCTAGCCGCCATGCGAGACTGCGCTTCCACAGCCCGGTTTTGCGCGAGAGACCAAGGAGGTGCGGCCTCGCCGAACGACCGCCGTCCCCTAGCCGACTACTACTTCGTACTCGGCGTCCCGCCTGACGCCACGGAGACGGAGTTGCACGCCGCCTGGAGGCGGCAGCTCAAGTACTGGCACCCTGACCGCGGCAACCATCCGGACGCGCTCGAGCACGCCAAGTTGATCAACTTGGCGCACGACGTCCTGACCAACACCACCAAGCGCGCGGCCTACGACCGACAGCGGGCAGCCATTGGCTGGCGCCCCTCCGCGTCGGTTCCGTCATATAGCCGCCCGGTCCAATGGACGACGGTAAGTCGCGAGGGCCCGCCGCGCGCGCCGCAGGGATTCGACCGGCACGGATTCGTCACGCGCCTCGAAGAGATGATGAACAGGGGGCGAATGATGATTGAGAAGCGCAAGGACCTCGCGTCGGCGTCCAAATGGGAGGCGCAAACTCAGGCCTTGCTGCGAGATGAGCTGGGCGACCATGCGTATACGAGGCGCTTCGAAGTGGCACTGAGCCAGCCCCGCCCCGAAGGCCTGCTTGCGGCCTATGGGGTGCTGTGGGCCGCATATGAGGATGCGCTGAAGGGCGATCTGAAGCCGGGGGTGAGGGGAAAGCGGCCGTCCTGACCGGGTACCCGACGTCCACGAGCTCGAGAAGGTCGACGAGGACGGCATGAAAACGCCGGGGCCACAGAACCCCGGCGCAAACCGGACGATTAGAAAGCGTCAGAAGAAGTCGTTACTTCTTCTTGGCGGCCTTCTTCTTGGCAGCAGGCTTCTTAGCAGCCTTCTTCTTCGCGGCCATGATGGTGTACCTCCTTGACTCTATTTCGGACCCGATGACGTTTTAGTTTTGGCGGGTCCCAATGCATTCCTCGAAAGGGTCTGCCACTCATCGGGTGATCGCCTCTGTGATGGCAACCATGAGCAGCTTCGCTTTCAGACCATTGTGATACTCGAACCGGCCCACTTCTGTCAATGGGGATTCGCATGTTGGCGTGTCGGAGGCCACCGACGATGTGGCCAGTGTCACGCCAACTGTCAAGACAAATTCTTGCGCTTGGCTCCATTCAGAGACTGCGTCGGGCGATGTCCAAGGAAGAGGTCTCGAACCTCATCGTCTTTGACCACGACGGCCCTGAATCCCACTTCGCGCAACAGGTGCAGCCATCTCGCGCGCGGAAACAGACCCTGAAGGTGGCGATCGTGCACCACGCGGGCCTCCCCTTCTTGGTTGCGCAGCAAGATCGCGAAGTCAACCAGGTAGGTGGTGTCGGTCGGGTCGGGGTCGAAGACCCATTGCAGAAAGCGCAGTCTTCTACCCGGTGAATCGGTTCCTCCCTGATCAGTGCCTGCGACAAACGTCTCGCGCACAAAGTCCGGGACAAAGAGTACGACGCCACCAGGGCTGCAGTGCTCGTATGCGGTTTGCATCACCGCCCGCAGATCAGGTTCTGTAGTCATGTGGCAGATCGCGTCATGAACGAACACCGCGTCGAAGGTGCGGCCGAGTCGCAAGGTGCGAATGTCGCCCTTAACGTGCTCGCACTCTGGGTTGAGCTCCCGACTCACCGAGAGCATCTGCGCCGAAAGATCCACCAGGGTCATCGCGAAATGCGCCTTGAGGTGGGACGCGCTGTTTCCTCCGCCTGAACCAAGCTCGAGCACAGTGCGGGGTGCCGGCTTGGTCGACTTGCGGAGGACCCGCACGATGTGAGCCGCTTCGCGGCGGTATTCCCGAGGATCCGAGAAGACTGGCCACCAATCGGCCAGTTCGCCGTAGAGCTTCATGTGGCATAGCCTGACGCGTCCTGGAGCTCTTCGCGTGTGAACCTGTCGAGCCCGGCCTTGACCGGATGGTCGTCGCATTCATCCCCGGCCGATCAGCTACTGGGGGCGGCCGCGATGCTCTTGGGTACGGCCATCCGCCAGGCATCGATCACGAGCTCGCGCATCTCGGTTTCGTCGATTGCTGACATCCGGACAAGAACCCAGTTGTACCGGAGGTCCGATCGGTGCGGCTGCATGAACTTGTCCGGAGTCCCGCCCACGAGCCAATCCCGCTCCTCTTTCGGAAACGCGAAACCCATCACTTCGCCGTTACGGGAAAAGGACAGATAGACGAGGCGGCCGACGCGGAACTTGACGCGACCACCCACGAGCGCCTCGGTCGTGCGTGGCAACGTCATCGCAAAGTGACGCACGTCGTCGATCGTCACCATGGCGCGTAACCTCGCTCAGGTTATCGCGGGCGTGGTGCTCGGCCGGCGGCGAGGACGAAGACTCCCAACCAGGCGCGCCGAACGATATCGAGCTCTATCCCGGCCGCCTGGATCATGTCCAGCGTCCGCCGGTTCCAATGATCGGCAAGGAAGCGCACCATCAGCGGATTGATCAGCTCCTGGAGGAGAGCGACCGGCAGGAAGTTGGACCGGACGTGCTCAAAAAAGATCATGCGAGCGCCCGGACGCGCCACGCGCAATCCCTCCCGGAGAGCGCGAACCGGATCGGGAATCGTGCACAGGCAAAGTGAGTAGACGACGCTGTCGAACGATTGATCAGGGAAGTCGAGCGCCTCGGCGTCCATCTCGCGGAGGTCCGCTTTAAGGTCGAGGTCGGCGGCCCGTTGCCGGGCGATTGCCAGCATCTTCGGGCTGAGGTCGATCCCGGTCACGTCGGTGCTCGCCGGATAGTGCGACAGGTTGAGGCCGGTGCCGACCCCGACTTCCAGGACCCGACCCTCCACCAGGCGGCCGATCCGGATCCGGGCCCGCAGCGCCATCCGCTCGGTGATGGGTCCGTCGTAGCGCGCCGCCTCGCGGTCGTAGAGAGAGCGGATCCTGTCACGGTCAGGCCTGCTGATGGCCGAAGTGTACGAGTGCCTTCACGTGACGGTCAGCGCAATTAGCATTGTGGGCGGCGAAAACAAAACTCACTCGCAATGACGTATGGGCGCCGTGGCGTCGCCACCCACTGGTGATCGCCTATGGCGCCGCGCTGGTGCCGGCCCTGGCCATGGCCTTGGCACAGCCTGTCTGGTCGCGAATCGACGAGGCACCCAATGCCGACTTCATCGTCCAGCTCAGCCATGGCGTGTACCCCGTCGCTGACACGACGCTCCTGAGTCCTGAGACCATCTCGGTACTAAAGGCGGAAGGCTTCTTCAGTCCGCTATATCCATCGGCCACGGGTGACCTCACAGGTCCGCCGCCCGACCCGCTCGACACCGGTCCAATCCCGCCAGGGATGTCTGCCTACGCCAACGCAGTCTGGATGACCCGCCACATTTGGGAGCTCTCTCGTGAATCCGATCAAACGCCTCTCTACTACGTGCTGATGACGCCGGTCTGGTTGGCTGCCGATCACTTCGAGGGAACCTACGCGGCCATCTACGCGATTCGCGTCATCGGCGCATTATTGATCGCCAGCCTCGCACCGATGGCTGTGGCCACGGCGCGCATGGTCGCTCCGCAAAGAGCAGAAGTCGCCGCCTTGGCGGCGATGTTCACCATCCTCCTGCCAGGCCTCGACCTCAACGGCACGCGGATCAGCAACGACGTGCTGGCCACGGCTGTTGGCGGGCTCTTCGTGCTGCTTGCCGTGCGGTGGGCAGGAAGCCCGTGGACGTGGCGCCGCGCACTCCTCATGGGTCTGGCTCTCGGCGCGGGAATGTTGGCCAAGCTCACTTTCGCCGGCATGTTCCCCGCGCTGGCACTGTCAGCGTTGTGGCCGGCGGCGGGCACGTCGGGCCGCGGCGGGCTTGCACGGCTCGCCGCCTCGAGCACCGTCGCTGTCGCGTGCCTCGTGCCCTGGTTCGTGCTCAACCTCCACGTTTACGGCGACATCACGCCTGGCGCCCGGGCCCTCCGCCTCGAAGACGGGTTGCCGGCGTCGCTGACGCCGGTATTCGTGGTGGCGGACGTCACGACCTTTCTGATCACCTGGTGGTCCGGCGAACCCTGGGGCACACTGCCGCTGGCGCTCCCATTCGTGCTGTTTGGCGTCCTGATCGCCCTCATGGCGCCCGTCGCCGTGACCAAGCTCCTTAGAGACCAGGCGCGGTCCAGGGCGCGCGGTCGCCTCGCCGTCGCGGCCGCGGCGGTGGTCGGCATGATGGCCGCAGCTCTGTCGCTGCCCGCGACAGCGCAGTTCTCCTTTGTCGGGCACGGGCGTTTCGCCTACCCGGCGGTAACAGCCGCCGCGGTGCTTTTGGCGCTCGGCCTGTCCGAGGTCTTGACTAAAGGATTCATCCGGCAGTCCGTCGCAGCGGCTTACGCAGTGGTGGTGGTGGTCATGCTGGTTGTCGGGGCAGCGAACTTCCATGCCAGGCCGCCGCTTGAGCCGGGTCCAGGAGTGCCGCCGGCCGATGCCAAGATGGTCAGCGTAAGTGCCTCCGGACAGCTGGAAGGCGTGACGATCAGCGTCGACCGGATTGCTTTTGATCCCGGCGCAAGGGCCACGTGGTTCGAGGTCACCATGACCAACTCAAGTCCGGTCGAGGTGGATTGGCCGGTGGTGCCGGTCGCATCCGTCGGCAATGGGGTTTTCAACGTCGAGTACTTGAAGTCGACGCCCCTTCCAGGTGACATCGACGCCGGACAGAGCGTCACAGGATGGCTGTTCGTGGCTCTTGATCCCACGCAACTCCACGTGAGCGATCACGTGCTGCTGCGATTTCAGGACGTGGCCGTCGACAACTACCGAACCGTGCAAGACGTCGACGTCCTGGTGGATATCGGGACGTCAGGCGCAACAGGCTGAGCGCATCAGTTCGAGAACGAGGCGGAAGCCCAGGCAACTGGCGCTCGATCGCCATCGGCGTGGCGCTCGGACTGCCGGCGGTGGTGGGGACGGCGCTTTTGATCCGCAGCGGGTTGGGAGGCGACGACTTCCAGCCGGCCCGCTGGCTTGCCACCGGAA
>DMCH01000147.1:32198-43307 GCA_003446775.1 Chloroflexota bacterium | reverse complement strand
GCGGCCCTGCCCACCCCATGGAGCCATGCCGCTGCGCTTGTCGTCTGCATCGGCCTGCTCGGCCTCGCGCTGTGGCGGTGGCGCGGTTCATGGCGCAACTGGTTATTTTTGATGACGGCGACGCCGGCCGTCTACGCGCTCATCACGACTCACGTGTTCAGCTGTCTCGCCCTGCTGGGTTGCTCGCTCGCCTTCTGGGCAAGTGAGCGGCGCCGATCGCCCTTGTGGCTCGGTCTGGGCCTTGCCCTGGCCGCGATCCGGCCGGTCAACGCCCTTCCGCTGGTGGCCGTGATCGTCTGGGCACGGCGCGCTGAATGGCAGCGTCTCGCCGCTGCCGCGGCTACCGCCATCGTTCTATGCGCGCCGTTCACGGTGTGGGCCTTCGTCATCGACCGGCGCTGGCCTCTCGATTACGTCGCAATGCTGCGTGCCTACCCTGTCGCGGGCCTGATCCAGTTCGTATATGCCGCGGGTCCCATCGCCTACCTCGCGGCCTTGATCGCACTGACCGCTTTGTCGCTCGCGATTGCAGCGTATCGAGGATCGGAGGCTGGGGTGGCGACCGGCATGGCGCTCTCGGTGGCGGTGGCGCCACTGCCAGGGACTTACGCCGCCATCTTCGCTCTGCCCGCGCTGATGGTCGCAGGGCGGCGAAGTGGATATGAGTGGCTGCCTGGCATCGCTTCGGCGATCGGATGGCTGGCGACGATATCCCTGCTGGCGCTGAATCTGGCGCCCGCGATTGCTTCGTACTGGTACGTCGTCAACTCCTATCCGTTGCTGCGGGCGCCGCGCGCTAGACCTTCTTCTGTTCCCCTCGGAGCATCCAAACGCCCAAACCCAACGCGATGACCGCAACGACGGCTTGCACCAATTCGAGCCGCTCGATGACGCGGGCTCGATCGCCGGCCACAGTCTCAATACACATAGAAGACCGAGCGGCGAAGGACGAAACACGACACGGTGCCGCCGATCGCCAGCAGCGCCAGCATGCCCGCGACGGCTCCCCCGCCGTCCGGATTGTGTCCAGTCTGACTTCCGACCATCCATGTGAGCCACCAGTAAAACGCCTCCAGGCCGATCACCAGCAGCGTGAGCAGAGTCGTGTGCAGCTGCCTTACGCGCAGCGCGGCGTAGACATACGGGATCCAGGTGAAGTAGCCAAGGGTGAGCAGGGGGATCAGCGCCCAAACGATGCTGAGGACGGTCGTGAGCCTGCCATGTCGCCGTCTTGGGGCCGGGTCTCGCTGGTCGATCACGGCCTGGCGAGGTGTGATGACCGCAGCGCCCGGAATCTGGTGCACGCTTCCCTGCGCGTCCAACTCCAGCCCGTTGAGGCGCAGCGCTTCGACCAGAGCCGCACGGCATCGATCGGGGTTGCTGATGGGCGTGAACAGAATGTCGCTGGTCCTAAACATTGAGCTCACCGGCACGCGGGCAAAGACCGTCCACATCATTTGCGGGTCGGTTGGCGGGGTGGTTGGCGAATCGAGCTGGAGCATCAAACCGCCTGGGCTGAAAGGCATCCTGATCCATCCCGCCCTGGCGATCGGCTGGCCCTGGCCGCCCAAGGATATGGGGACGCCGGTCGATCGTTCCGGATCGAGCGCATCACGCGCCCCGCGCACGATCCAGACTCGCCGAACCGCGGACACGGGACAGCGGTACTCGTGGAGCCAGGTCGCATATGGAGTCGTGGAAGGGGGCAGGCCGCGTCGCGCTCGCGCATCGGCGTTGCGGAGGGCGCCGTAGCGAATCTGCTCCGGATCGATCTCGATCGCGAGCACCCAACCCGTGTAAACCAGCACCCACGCGATCGCGGCCGCACAGCCGGCGAATATGGATCCTCCAAGGGCTAGACCACCAATCGGCGCATTCAACGTCAGCCCTGCTGGAACTGCAAGGGCGAGGGCAAGCAAAGTCAACCCGACCGCTATCAAGAGCGGCCACCTCGTCAGGCCGATGTGGTCTTCGCGGTACGGCAGGAGCGTGCGCCCCGCATCCGCTGCCATGGCCGAAGAGCCTATCAGCCGCTCCCCAGGCGCCCCGCGTTTGCCAGCATCGAACCCAGGCGCGCGCGGAGGTCCTTGACCGTGATCGGCAACTGAGAAGCGATTTCGCCCTGGTCGTCGAACTCGCCGAGCACGGTCGACTCACGGCCGACGAAAACAGCGAGACGGTCACGCGACGGACCGGCCTCACCTGGACGAATGACTTCTATGGTCCGGACCAGCGTCTCGCCCTTGTCACCGTTCTCGAGGGGATCCGGTCCGCAGGCCCAGGTGCTGACCTCTTCGGCTGCTCGCGCCGGCAGACAAAGCGCGAACTCGTGCACTCCGGTTCCAGACGTTCGTTCCAGGATCACGCCGTACAGCCGAACGAAACCAAAGAGGCCACGCATCGGTTCGCTTCCGACCAGGATGTATGAAGGTTGGCGACGCGCGGCGAACGAGGCCTACGGGTCGACTCAACCGGGCACGACCAAAGACGTGAGCCGGCGCATCAGATCGAGGGCGGCGTGGATCAACGGCCTGGCCCGGGGGTCTCGGTCCAGGTCTTCGAAGGGCCCCTCGCCGAAATAAAGACCCGACGGGGTCAGGATGTTGAGCCTTAAGTGGC
This sequence comes from Chloroflexota bacterium, assembly GCA_003446775.1. Lineage (GTDB taxonomy): Bacteria > Chloroflexota > Dormibacteria > Dormibacterales > Dormibacteraceae > UBA10449. The sequence continues at coordinate 40,688 of DMCH01000147.1, read as the reverse complement.
CCGCCGGCGGCGGCGAGCGCCGTGCGCCATTCCAAGGGCCGATGTCCTGGACGATCGATCGTGCCGCCTTCAGCACTGCTTCGATCAGCTTGTCCAGGGATGAGTCAGGGTGCTCCCAGACAACACCGGCGCCCGAATAGTTGTAGTAATGCGCGGTCTTGTCGGCGTAGACCGCCAGGAGATCATGCCCAGAATCCATGCCCACCTCGACGACGACTCCGAGCACGTCTCTCTCCAGGTGGCTCGGCGGTCGGGCGCCTGCCTCTCGCAAGAAGTGCCAAGCCTGGAGGCGGTATCGTGACGCTATGGCGCGCACCTGCGCGATCTCCTCGAGCACTTTGATTGCCTCGAGCTTGTCGCCGCGCTCCAGGTAGTCCTTGACCCTCTCAAACGAGGGCGACATGGCACTGTTGGCTGCAATTACATCGTCAAGCGATTGATCGCCAAAAAGTGCCCCGGGTGGAGGAGGCGAGCCTGTCATCGTCGAGCACGCACTCCCCGCACGGCTAATCGACTGCGATCTCGAAGCCGCTGAAGCGAAACGCTCTTCGAATGTTCTCGACGATCCTGTCTCGAGTTGCTTTGTCGATTGCGTCAGTCGAGTGGGGAGGATCCCATGATTTGATGGACGAAGGGTAAATGGCCAGCCCCCTGGGACCCATGAGATATTCCGAGTCTATGTGCACGCTCCGTGGACCCTCGACGTAGAGCACGCACGCGTGTCCGAGCACTTCAACAGAGAACCCTTCATCGCTTTCGATGACATTGACTCGTGGGGTAAAGAACACACCGGTCCTATTCACGTACGACGTGGTAGACAATGCTGGTCACCTGCTTGTTCGACATGAGCGCTTTATATTCGACCGTCGCCCAGATGCTGTCCGGTTCTACGCCGCTCGCCGTGCGGAACATGTGCACCGTACCTGAGGCCGTGTCTGCGAACTTTTTCGAAGCGTCCGCCCACATCTGACGCCCGCCAGTGGGCCAGGGCAAATCTTTCGCAGCGCGCTCCACAGCTTGACCCTCAGCGGTCATCCCGAGCGTGACGCCTCCATGAGTCTTGGCAAACTCCTCAGCGGCGGCCTCTGTGCCCTTACCTGACCAAAAGACGTGTCCCGGGGCGCGCTTCAGTTCCTTTCCGCCGCCCTTGAAAACCGCCTTGCCGAAATCCTTCAAAACAGTCGGCGCCGCCTTCAGCGCCTTGAGTCCGTTCTTGATGCTCAGGAAGTGCTCGACCACCCTCTTGGCGACCTTGTCAGCGATCAGACGCTCAACTTTCTGGATCGCCTCCCGCACGAACCCGCGCATGATCCCCTGGGTCAGCAGGATCTCCTCGGGCGCGGCCGCCTCAGCCGCCCCAAACGTTAGGAATGCCGCCCCAGTCGTCGCCGCCAGTTCCCCAGCCAGGAGCAGCAGCTGCCCTACCACCGCCCCCTTCAGCACCTCAACCGCGATAGCAAGATCGTCCAGCACCTCGGCCACGGTCCCTGCCGCATCGTGCGCCTTGCGCAGGTGCTCGCTGAAATCCCGCCAGTGCTGCTCCAGGGCGTCGATCGACTCCGCGCTGTTTTCGCCTTTGACCTGCTCCACGATCTGGTGGACGTCCGTCATCACCGCCTGAAGCTCGGACGCGTACTCGCGCCAGTGCCGGGCGCTCTCCCTCAGCTTGTCCTCATCCGCGGTCGGCCAGTTGAACCCGATCAGGTTGAGGACGAAGACCAGGTCCGCCGGTAGCATCACGCTCATCGGCTAGTAGAGCTGCTTGAACCCGGCCGCGTTGGCGTCGTCGGCGGCCTTTGTGTTCTCCGACATCTGGGCCAGGCTGGTCGCCATCTCCTCCAGGTGCTGGGCCAGGTCGCCCAGCACTTCCAGCCCCAGCTGCGTGCCTTCCGTGTAGGCCGAAGCGAACACGGTGCCCATCTCGTCTCCACCCCAGGGCGAGCCGGCTCCCAGAACCCTCGACCTCAGCTTCTCCGTGGCCGCCGCCAGATCCTCCGCGGCGCGCTGCGTCCGCTGAGCGGCGGTCTTCAGCGAATCAGGGCTGACCCTGAACCCGCCAGACTTCGACATCTCAGCCCCAGATCTGTTTGTTGGATCGCTCCGTGTTCAAGTAGTTGTCACCGGCGGTTCGTAGTGATTGGGAGATCTGTCGCAAGACCTGGTTGAGGTCGTTGGCGCTGGCATCCCACTTGGCCTGCAGGGCCTGGAAGTCGCTGGAGGCCTCGCCCGACCAGCTCGCCACCAGCGGCGCCAGGTAGGCCTTGAGGTCGCTCAGCTGCTGGGCGATCTGGGCGGCGATGCTGTCGGTGTCCATGGCCGCCTCGTTGACCGCGCCGAAGGTGACCTGGATGTGTCCGTCTCCGCTCATCTCAGCCTCCCAGCTTGCGCGTGATCGAGGTGAAGCTCTGCTGGCTGGTCTCCTCGGTCGCCTGGTAGTTGCCGTGGACCTTGACCAGGCCTTCGCCAATCGCCCGCAGGGCTGCGTTGAGCTGGGTCGCGTCCTGGTGCCAGCGCTCCTTCAAGACCTGGAAGCTGGTCGCCGCCGAGCCCTGCCAGGTCCCCATCAAGGGATCCAGCCGGGACTGCAGGCTGCTCAGCTGGGACTGAATCTGGGCGTTGACGTCGAATACGTGCTGGGCGGCCGTCTGCATGGCCGACAGCTCGGTACGGAAGTTAGAACCGGCTCCGCTCATTTCCCTGTATTCCCTCCAACCTACGAGACCCCTGACAATGCGCGCCGTTAAGCGTTCGCTCCATGCTAGACGCAGTTGGACGAATTTGAATCGAAATAGACCCGAATGTATGGTTGCCGCGAGATGAGCCGGCGCCTGCTCGTGAGCGTGGACAGCCCCTCCGGCCGCCACACGCTCGCCGTACCCGAGAATGCCCGGATCGAGGACCTGGTGCCCAGCCTGGTCGAGGTCTGTGAAGGCAGCTCCGATTCGAGGGGTTGGAGCCTTGCGCCCATGGGAGAGGCGCCTCTTGGCGGTGAGCAGACGCTCGGCCAGCGCGGCCTGTTTCCGGGTGCGGTGCTAGTTCTCGCAGCGCCGCTTCAGCCGGCGGATGCCGAACCGGAGGCGTACGTGCCTTCTGCCTCCGACCTCGCGCAGCGACTCAGGGCCAGGCTGCAGCCCTCCACGCTCATGCCAGACATCGACCGGATGAGCGAAGCCGACTATCTGCGTTTTCTCGAGGACGCAATCGTCACGCCGCGATCCGGAGCCAGCACCGTGGTGGCCGTAATCTCGGCCCACGCCGGTAGAGGCACGACCACGGTCACCGTCCTGCTTGCGACGCTGTTGAGCACGCTCCGAAGTGACCAGGTGGTGGCGGTCGACGCCTGCCCCCAATCCGGCGCGCTCAGTCACTGGATGGCTCCCGAGAGCGGGCTCGCGGGGGACTCGTATCGCTCATTGTTCGACCCCACGCTGACTCCCGAGCAGGTGCGAGCAGCGCTGGTCAAGGTAGGGCGCGGGCTTGCGCTCCTGCCCGCTCCAACCGACCAACGTATGGAGCCGGCCGCCGATGAGCAGGCCTGGGTCCGCCTCATCCAGCATCTGCGCCACCTGAGCAACTTCGTGATTCTCGATTGCGGAGCTGGATTCCGCCGCGCGAGCACCCGAGCGGCGCTTGGCGCCGCCGATCACGTGGTGCTTGTCAGCAAGTCGGCGCCGGGCGAAGCCGCGCCCGGCCGGATCATCGAATCAATTCGGGGTCAGGGGCGAACAGTGGCCATAGTTGCCAACCAGGCTTCCCAACGGGCACGCGCCATCAGATCAAGCGCCGGCGTCCAGCAGCTATCGCTCGCCTACGAGCCGCAGCCGGCGCAGCGGCTAAAGACGCGAGGCTTCTCCTGGAGCGACGCTCCTTCGTCCTGGCAAGAGTCGATACGAGAGCTGGCGGCGGTCCTCATCGGCAGCTCTAAGTGATGCCGTGGACCAGTCGCCCTACGGCGGCATAGGCGCCCAGCACACCAATCGCCAGCGGCACCGTCGCCGCCGTCGCGAGCGCTTCGAGCCTACCCAGCTGGCGCCTGAGCCGGGGCGATAGGTCCCATCTCCGAACTATGGCCACGGTCAGCACCAGGAGGAGCGCATCGGCTGAAAGCACCGCTGCGCCGCCGCCCGCCCCTCTCGGTCCGATGGAGAGGACGACGACCAGGGGGAGCTCGAGCAGGAGGAGGCCGGCCAGGCCGGCGCCCAGCAGCGGTACGACCTCGGCAGTGAATCGGAAGTGCCTTGCCTTGGCCGCCACCGCGAGCGCCGAGGCTGCGACGAGACCCCAGGCGAACCATCCACCCGAAACGGCGAGGATGGCGCTGGACCATATGAGGACGAGCGCGATCCCGATCAGCAGCGCCGCCAGCAGCCGGCGCCCGCGCCTGGCCCGCACGCTGATCAGGGCGGGGTCGGGAGTGTAGATGCCGGCCAGGCGGACCGCCATGCGTTCCGCAATCGCGAGGCTGCCCAGGGCGATGGGACAGAGCAGGGCCGCGGCAGATATCGGGTCGGCGCCAACAAGAGCGCAGCCGCCCAGGACCAGAGCTGGGAGGAGGGTGGCGGCGATGATACCCGCGGACGGGACGAGCACCACATCGCCGGCGACCAGGATCGCGATCGCCGCTCCGACGCCGATCGATCCCAGGGCGGCAGCGAGGGTTGCCGTTCCGCCCACCTCCGCAAGGCCGGCCAGCCCAGCTCCGGCTGCCGCCCAGAGGGTGACTGCGGAAAGAGCGATGAGGCCGCCGGAGATATGCCGCCCCAGACGTCGTGCCATGGCCAGGCCGCTGACGGCAGCGATGGCCGCGCCCACCAATCCGAACGTGGCCCGCACCTCTCGATCGCCCGCGAAAAGAAGAACCAGGCCGGCCAGCGCCAAACAAACGGCGGCGCTGCCTGCCAGCAGTTCAGGAACCACGGCCCGGGTCCAGCGGCCGGTCTGCGCGTCAACGGTGATGGCGAGCTCCGCCGCGTAGTCATCGACGGCGGGTGGCGGATCCAGCCTCGTGATGTCGCGCAGAAAGAGCATCGTCCCTTCCACAACCCCTTGCTCCGAAAGCGCGAGCTCCGGATTCAGCGGTCCACCACCAACCCGCACCAGGGCCCAGCGCGCGGGGACGCTTCCGTCGCTCTCGCCCAGCATCTCGACGAGGTCCCAGAGAAGGTCGGCGACCGGAATGCCGACCGGCAACGTGACGTCGAGCCGCCGTCTGGAGCCGACGACGGTGACGCGACACGACAGGTCGACGTTGTCTATCTCTATGTCCTCGGCATGATGCCTTTCTTAGACTGATCTGCGCGGACCCAAGTGTGACGAATCAATGACGACAACTGCCGGCTCGCCGACCCAGCTGGTTCGCCGTCCGGCTCGGTTGAGGCCGCCGCCGGTGCCCGAAGGTTCGATCACGTTATCTACTCCTCCGCGCATCGACTCGACGCCCGCCGGCGCGGCCGGGTGGCTGCAGTATCTGTTCCCGGTCGTGGGCAGTCTGGGAGGGATGCTCTTCATCGTCAACAACCCCAAGCCGCTCTTCGTGGCCAGCGGGTTGTTTTTCATGCTGAGCTCGATCGGCATGGGCGTCGGCATGGGAGTGCAGCAAAGGCTGACGGCCCGCCGGCGCACGTATGCCGCGCGCTCCAAATACCTGGAGTACCTCGGCAACCTGCGCTCGCAGCTGCAGAGCACCGCCGCCGCCCAGAGGGCGTCGTCGGGATGGCGCTACCCGGCGCCTGATGCGCTCCTCGCTTTGATCCGGTCATCGGCGCGGCTTTGGGAACGGCGACCGGGCGACGCCGACTTCCTGTTTGTCCGTGTGGGCGAGGGCCCGCGGCCGTTGGCGACGCCCCTGGGGATCCCGATCGAAGACGGTCCCGCACAGGCCTCCGATCCAGTCTGTGTTTCGGCCGCGGACGAGTTGATACAGGCGTATGGATCAGTTGCCGACGATGCCATTGGAGTCGATCTACGAAGCGCACGCGTGCTCAGCGTCCTGGGCCCCCGCGCAGCGCGGCTCGACGTGGCCCGGGCGCTCTGCTGCCAGCTTGCCGTGCTGCACGCCCCTGAAGAGGTCCGACTGCTGCTATGCGCCCGGTCGACCGACGCTCCCGACTGGGAATGGATCAAATGGCTGCCCCATCTTCGTGGTGCGCAGGACGGGACTGAGGGCGAGTCCAGCGCTGAGCCGGTCGACGACCCCGCCGTGCTTGACGCGCTCGTCTCGTCGCGAGCGGCGCGTGCTCGCAAGGTCCAGGCCGGAGCCGACCTGCTGGATTCCGGGCCCTGGCTGGTCGTCGTGGCGGACGGGGTGCTCCCAACTCCCGAGGCCGTGAGCTTGCTTCGTCGCGTACCGAGCCGGACGACCCTGGTCGTACTCGGCGGTAGCCAGGCGGAGGAGCCGAACGAAGTCGACATCCGCGTCAGGGTCAGCTCCGGGCGGTTGCACGTCGAGCACCTGGGGGCGCCCGACCCACCTGCCGACGGCCGCGCAGACAGCCTGGGTCCGCGCAGCGCAGAGGCGGTGGCGCGCCGGCTGGCGCCGCTGCGGCTGTCGGAGGAGCCCGGCGCGCGCCTGGCCGACACGATCTCGCTGACCGCTCTCCTTGGGGTGGGCGACGTGGGTGCGCTCGATCCGGCGCTGGCGTGGCGACGCCGGCCCCTGTCCGAGAGCCTGCGAGTCCCCATCGGGGTCAGCAGCGACGGCGAGGCCTTGGTGCTGGATTTGAAGGAATCGGCACTGGGCGGTGACGGACCTCATGGTCTGATCATCGGCGCCACAGGTTCCGGCAAGAGCGAGCTGCTGCGCACCATCGTGACGGGACTCGCGCTGACACACCCGCCAGACCTCTTGGCGTTTGTGCTCGCCGACTTCAAGGGCGGTGCCGCCTTCGCAGGGCTCCAGGAGCTTCCCCACGTGGCCGGGCTGATCACCAACCTGGCGAATGACCTCGCCATGGTTGACCGGATGCACGCGGCGCTGTTTGGCGAGATTCGGCGGAGGCAAGAGCTGCTGCGATCGGCCGGCAACCTGGCGTCGCTGCGCGATTACCAGCGCCGCCTCACGGAGGGACAGGCGCTGGCGCCACTTCCTTACCTATTGGTGCTAGTCGACGAGTTTGGTGAGCTGCTCGCTTCCCGGCCCGACTTCATCGACCTCTTCGTCGCGGTCGGCCGCCTCGGCCGGAGTCTGGGCATGCATTTGCTGCTCTCGTCGCAGCAGCTCGACGAGGGACGCCTGCGCGGCCTCGAATCACATTTGAGCTACCGGATCGCCATGCGAACATTCAGCGCCGCCGAAAGCCGCATCGTGCTGGGCGTGCCTGACGCGTATGAGCTGCCGCCCATTCCTGGGTCGGCCTACCTGAAAGTCGGCACCACGGTCTACAAGCGATTTCGGGCGGCGCTGGTCAGCCAGGTCTACTCCCCGCCCAGCGAGTCCACTGCGGGCGCACCCCGTCCACGCGAATTCCGCCTGACCAATGACGGCCCCGCTTCACGCTCCGTCGTCCAAGACCCCAACCTGCAAGCCTCGGGGCCGACTCTGCTCGATGTCGTTGTGCCGCACCTCCGTGATGCCGCCGCCAAGGCGCATCAGATCTGGCTGCCGCCGCTGGAGCCACGAGTCGGACTGGACGCCGTCCTGTCCTCGTCGCCACCTCCCGGTTCTCGTGGCCCGCTGTCGGTACCGATCGGGCTGGTCGACAAGCCCGCGGAACAGAAGCGGGACGTGCTCGCCGCCGACCTCTCGGGAGCCGCCGGTCACCTCTTGGTGGTGGGAGCCTCGCTGACCGGCAAGACCACGCTGCTCAGGACCCTGGTCGCGAGCTTTGCCCTCACGCACACGCCGCTGGAGGCGCAGTTTTACTGCATCGACTACGGAGGTGGTGGTCTCTCCGCACTCGCCGGATTGCCACACGTGGGCGGCGTCGCGGGGCGCCAGGATCCCGAGCTGGTGATGAGGACCGTGACCTCGGTTTCGGCGCTGGTGGACGAGCGAGAGGCACAATTCAAGGCCGCCGGAATCGACTCCCTCGAGGCCCTTCGCTCGCGGCGCGGAAAGGGAGATCTCGACGGCGACGGCTGGGCCGATGTCTTTCTCGTCATCGACAACTGGCCCGCGCTCCGCCAGGACTTTGAAGAGCTGGAAGCGCCACTCCAGGAGATCGCGGCCAGGGGTCTCGGCTATGGCGTCCACCTGGTGATGACCGCGAATCGCTGGATCGAAGTTCGCTCCTCTCTGCGCGAGTCGGTTGGTGGTCGTCTCGAGCTCAGGTTGAACGACCCCACCGAGTCGGCGGTCAATCGCAAGGCAGCCGAAAACGTGCCCAAGGGACTACCGGGCAGGGGCATCACGGTCGACAGCCTGCACTTTCAAACCGCGCTTCCACGCATCGACGGCAGCGTCGACGTGCTGGACCAGCAGCGGGGTCTCGAGGCGCTTGTCGCCGGGGTAGCCGCAGCCTGGAGCGGCCCGCACGCGCGGCCGGTGCTCGT
>DMCH01000147.1:29842-31842 GCA_003446775.1 Chloroflexota bacterium | reverse complement strand
TCCGAGCGCGACCTCGGTGTTGTGCGCCTCGACATGGTGGCCGGGGATCCGCATTTCCTGGTCTTTGGAGACGTCGAGTCGGGCAAGACCAATGTCCTGCGGACTTTTCTGCGTGGACTCATGGCCGGGCATGCCTCCAAAGACGTCCAGGTTTTGGTGGTCGACTACCGCCGGACGTTGCTGGGGGTGGTGCCACCCGAATACCTGCTCGGATATGCGGGCGCGGAACCGGCTGCTTCCGCCCAGCTGGCCGAAACCGTGCAGGTGCTAGCGCGCAGGCTGCCTCCCGCCGACCTTTCGATCGAGCGCCTGCGGGCCCGCAACTGGTGGCACGGTCCCGAGGTCTATGTCGTGGCCGACGACTATGACCTCGTGGCAGCGCCCGGCGGCAACCCTCTGCTCCCTCTGCTCCCACTCCTGGCCCAGGCCAAGGACGTCGGCCTCCACGTCCTTCTGGCCAGACGTACTGGCGGAGCGAGTCGCGGCATCCTGGAGCAGCTGATGCTCCGCTTGCGCGAGCTGGGGACTCCCGGCCTCCTGCTGAGCGGCGACCCCCAGGAGGGGGCCCTCCTCGGGTCATCTCGGAGCGGGCCGCAACCACCCGGGCGAGGGTTGCTCGTGAGGCGCCACGAGCGGCCGTCGCTGGTCCAGGTCGCGCTCAGTGAGGCCGGGTGAGAGCGACGACGGCCATGATCAGGGCGATTGCAACCGCGATCGCCATCCCGGCCGCAAGCTGTCCCCTGGCCGAGAGCCCGGCGGCCCGGGGCGATGCCTCGGAGCCCAGCCGGAAGGCGGCCGTCACTCGACGCCGGCGATCTGCCTCGACCTCCAGGGCGTCCTCGGGACTCAACTCTGTCATGCCAATCTGAGGCTACACGGACGGGCACTGTTCGCGGAACCACCGTATAAGCTCGTTTGATGCGACTGACAAGCGCAGACGGCCGATGGTGGTGGAACGGCCACTCCTGGCAGCCGCTGCCGCAGCCGGCCGATGCTGAAACCCCCGAGGCATCGGCGGCGCCGGCTGGGCAGCCTCCTCCGGCCGCGCCGTCAGTAGTCGTCGCCAGCGCCGATGGAGCCCCGAAGTTCATGCCCGGTCGCTACGCCAGGCCGCGGACCGAGGCGCCCGGCAGCGGGATCGCCCGCCGGCTCTATGAGCTGAGCGGCGGCCGCATCAACCTCGGCCCGAGCGCCGAGGAGCTGCGCCACGCGCGACTGCTTGACATGGCCCGAACACCTGCCGTCGATCCGCCGGCGCACATCGCCGTGGCTTCGGCCAAGGGCGGCGTGGGCAAGTCCACCATGGCGCTTCTGATCGCCAGCAAGATGGGGCTCCTGAGGACCGACCGGATCATCGCGGTCGAATGCAACCCCCACCACGGAACTTTCCGCAGCCGCGTGAGGACCCACCACGATCGTTCCGTCAAGGATCTGATCGACTTTCTCGACAGCTCAGAAGTAGAGCGCGACCAGGACCTGTCGCTCCCGATGCTGCATCGGTTCACGACCCATGTGCCCGAGTCGCGACTCGAGGTGATGACCGCGCCCACCGACCCCAGGATTCGCCAGGCGCTGGGCAAGGACGATTATCGGAGGGTCTTCAACGTCCTGGAGCGTTACTTCGACATCATCGTCCTCGACCTGGGCACCGGCCTTCTCGACGACACCACCAAGTACATCCTGGAAGAGGTATGCGACCAACTGGTGGTCGTCGCCCCGGCGGAGCTCGATGGAGCTGAGCTCGGCGCCTTCACGCTGGAATTCGTGGCCGACAGCCGCGGCGTCGACTGGGTGAGGGAGCGCGCAGTGGTGGTCATCAACCGAGTCGTCAAGGACACGCAGGTGGATGTGGCCGGAATGGAGTCTTACTTCCGGCAGTGGGTGCGAGCGTGCCTGCGCATCAGCCAGGACGCGCACCTCAAGAGCGGCGGCATCTTCGATTGGACGCTGATATCGCGGGCGGCGGACGAGGAGATCCTCGCGGTGACGGGCGAGGTCGC
>DMCH01000147.1:22707-29525 GCA_003446775.1 Chloroflexota bacterium | reverse complement strand
GCTCGCGCCGCGCATCGGCCCGCTGAACCGGTTCTAAGGTTTCCGCGCCTTGATGTAGGCGCTTCCGACCTTGCCTTCGCCGCCAGGCATGGTCTGGGTCGCGTGCACGTTGAAGTCGGGGTCCTGGAAGCCGGCCTCGAGCAGGACGGCGCGGTACTGGTCGATGGGGATCGTGCCCGAGATGCAGCCCGCCCACGAGTCGAACTCCTTCTTCGTCGCGGCATCGAGCGGCTCGAGCTCAACCATGTCGGCGACGGCGAACAGCCCACCGGGCCGCAACACACGGAACGCTTCTCTGATGACAGCGCCCTTGTCTTCGGCCAGGTTGATGACGCAGTTCGAGATCACGACGTCTACGGACGCGTCGGGAAGAGGGACGTTTTCGATCGTGCCTTTGAGAAACGTGGCATTGCTCACATCCGACCGGTCGCGATTGGCGTTCGCGAGCGCCAGCATCTCGTCGGTCATGTCGAGGCCGTACGCGTGGCCGCCCGGCGCGACGCGCTGCGCCGAGAGCAACACGTCCAGGCCGGCGCCAGATCCAAGGTCGAGCACGACCTGCCCCGGCTCTAGCTGCGCGAGCATCGTGGGATTGCCGCAGCCGAGGCTGACCGACTCGCTGAGCCCGATCGCTTTCAGATCCTCAGCCGAGTACGAGCCGCTGCAGCCGCAGTCGGGCCCGTCGGCCTGGCAGCAGCCGGCGCCGGTGTCGCTGCTGGGGTTGGGGATCACGGCGATCTGCCTGGCGACGCTTGCGTATCGGGACCGCACCGCTTCTCGAACTTCGCTCATTGGTCTGAGGCTCCTTCCAATCGATGGTTGTCGATGGGTGGATCCTAGCACAACCCATCGACGGTTGTCGATGGATTGCGTACAATCAAGGCGTGGCGGTCAAAGAGCTCCCGGTCATCCGTCAGCGCGGGGTGTGCTGCGGGCTTCCGGACGTCGACGAGGAGTGGGCGGAACGCACAGCGAAGCTCATGAAGGCCCTGGCCGATCCCACCCGGCTGACGATGGTGGCCTCGTTGTGGAAGGCAGAGGCGCCGATCTGCATCTGTGACTTCACGGCGGGCCTGGACCTCAGCCAGCCGACGCTCTCCCACCACATGAGCAAGCTCAAAGAAGCCGGCCTCGTCGTGTCGGAGAAACGCGGGATCTGGATGTACTACCGGCTCGCGGACCTAGACCCGGCCACGCGGCGGCTGCTCAGCCGGCTGATCGCCTAGGCCTCGGCGGCCGGGCTTCCCGCGAGCTCCTCCAGGAGCCGTGTGACCCTGACTTCGATTTCGTCTCGTATACGTCGCACGGTTGCCAGGTCCTTGCCGGCCGGGTCCTCGAGGTCCCAATCCTCGTAGCGCTTGCCGGGGTAGATCGGGCACGCGTCGCCGCAGCCCATCGTTATGACCGCGTCGGCGGCGCGGACGGCCCCATCGGAGACCGGCTTCGGAAACTCCCGGCTGATGTCGATGCCGACCTCGCGCATGGCCTCGACCACGCTGGGATTCAGTGATCGAGCCGGCTCGCTGCCGGCCGAGCGCACCCGCACGCGACCGGCCCCCAGGCGGTGGAGCAGCGCTGCCGCCATCTGGCTCCGGCCGGCGTTATGCAGGCAGACGAACAGAACCTCCGGAACAGTTGCCTTCACCGCCCCCAGAATACGGCGGTTCCAGTAGCGTAAGCAGGTCGGTAGAAGTTCGTAAGGAGAGGGGTATGACGAGCGGTTTCAAGACCTTCCTGCTTCGCGGCAACCTCGTCGACATGGCGGTCGGCATCGTCATCGGTATCGCCTTCGGCACCCTCGTCACAGCTTTCGTCAAGGACCTGATCACCCCGTTGATCGCCGCCCTGTTCGGCAAGCCGGACTTCTCGGGTCTCACCTTCACTATCAACAACAGCAAGTTCTCTTACGGCGACTTCATCAACGTCGTGATCGCCTTCCTCATCATCGCGGTGGTCATGTACTTCTTCGTCGTGGTGCCCTATGCGCGGTTGAGGGCACGCTTCGAGCCGGCGCCGGTGCCAGCGCCGGAAATGAAGGAGTGCCCGCGCTGCCTCAGCAACATCCCAGCACACGCGACCCGCTGCCTGTTCTGCACGGCCGACCTCTAGTCCGCGGCCTCCGTTTGACTGCGTCACACTTCACAGCAGGATGAGCGCCGCCACGGTGGGTCTCACGTTCAACGTCACGCCGGCCGTCAAGCGGGCGCCGGCGGACGAGCGCGAGCGCATCCTCGCGAATCCCGGCTTCGGGAGGGTTTTCAGCGAGCACATGGCGATCGCGAGCTGGGACCGAGCGCGCGGCTGGCATGACGCCATCGTCCGTCCGTATGGACCGATCGCGATGGACCCCGGAACGTCCGTCCTCCACTACGCGCAGGCGGTTTTCGAAGGGCTCAAGGCGTACCGACAGAAGGATGGGCGGATCGCGGTCTTCCGCCCCGAAGCCAACGCCAACCGATTCCGGCGCTCCGCTCGACGGCTGGCGCTCCCGGAGCTGCCCGACAGTGCGTTCGTCGAAGCCATCGACCTGCTCGTGCGGCTCGATGCCGACTGGGTGCCAACGGAACCCGAGCACAGCCTCTACCTCCGTCCATTCATGTACGCGAGCGAGGTCAACCTCACCGTGCATCCCTCGGATGCGGTCACGTTCGTGCTCATCGCCTCTCCATCGGCCTCCTACTTTCCGAGCGGCGTCAAGCCCGTCACGGTCTGGCTGTCAGAAGACTTCAGCCGGGCCGCACCCGGCGGCACCGGAGACGCGAAGACGGGCGGCAACTACGCCGGCAGCCTGCTCGCCCAAGCGCAGGCTGCGGAGAATGGCTGTGACCAGGTGGTTTGGCTCGACGCCATCGAGCACCGTTGGGTGGAGGAAATGGGGGGCATGAACCTCTTCTTCGTCTTCGGCAGCGGGGCCAAGGCGAGGCTCGTGACGCCGGAGCTCACCGGCACACTGCTGCCGGGCGTCACTCGAGACTCCTTGCTGATGCTGGGCAAAGACCTCGGTTACGAGGTCGAGGAAGGACGGATCAGCGTTGAGCAGTGGCAAGCAGGCTGCGCGGACGGGTCCCTCACCGAGGCATTCGCGTGCGGCACCGCCGCCGTGATCACGCCGGTCGGCGCGGCGAAGTCGGCGCGCGCCTCGTGGGTCATTGGAGACGGAAAGCCCGGCGCTGTCAGCATGCGATTACGATCGGCGCTCGTTGACATCCAACGCGGCGCCGCGCCCGACGTGCATCGCTGGATGCACGCCGTGCCGCTCGCTTAGCCGCTAGAGGGCGCGACCCTGAAGGAGGTCTCAAATGACCGCGAAACCTGTCGTCATCGTGGGCGGCGGCGGCGGCGGCGACGCTGCGGCGTTCGCGCTGCGTAAGAAGGGCTACGACGGCGAGGTGACGATCCTGAGCGCCGATCGCGACCGCCCGTACGATCGGCCGTACCTGTCGAAGGAGTTTCTTCGAGGCGAGGTCGAGCTTCCGAAAGTGTTCCTGCACGACGAGGCCGAGTACTCGAAAGAGAAGATCGAGATCAGGCTCCAGGAGAGGGTGGTCGGTGGTTCGCTGCGGGACCGCACGCTGTCGTTGCAGAGCGGGGTCGAGGTCAGGTTCGGCACGCTGGTCGTGTCCACTGGCGGTACGCCTCGCCGGCTGCCTGACGCCCCCGATTCCTACAACGTGTTCACGCTTCGCTCACTGCGCGACAGCCAGGCAGTCCGGGATGCGCTCAAGCGGGGCAAGCGGCTGCTCCTCGTCGGCGCCGGTTTCATCGGTGCAGAGGTTGGCGCTTCGGCAAGACAGATGGGCACGGAAGTTTTGATGGTCGAGTCGGCGCCGGTGCCGCTGTCGCGCGCTCTCGGCGAGGAGGTAGGCACGATCTACGCCTCCATCCACCGCAACCACGGGGTTGACGTGCGCACAGCCACCACGGTCACCGAATGGCACAGCTACGGCGGTCGCGTCACGGCGGTGACTCTTTCTGACGGGCGGCGCGAAGAGGTGGACGTGGTGCTGATCGCGATCGGCATCGATCCCAACCTCGAAGTGCCCCGGGCGCTGGGCCTACCCATCGAAGGCTCGGGCGTGCGGGTGGACGAAGGCCTGCGAGCCGCGGACGGCGTGTACTGCGCCGGAGACATCGCCCTGCACCCGCACCCGGTGCTCGGCGAGTCGATTCGCGTGGAACACTGGGAGGTGGCCAAGCATCATGGGCGCGGCATCGCAACGTCGATCGCGTCCGGTTTCGCCCCCGTGACCCGGCTGCCCTACTTCTGGTCCGACCAGTACGACGTCAGCCTCGAGTATCGAGGCCACGCGGCCGGCGATGATCGCGCGGTGTGGCGCGGAGACAAAGAAGCGCTGCGCTTCTCCGTCTTCTACATCCGGGGCGGGCTCATACGCGCCGTGCTTTCGATGAACGACAAGAATGTCAATGAGATCGGCGGCAAGCTGATCGAGAGCCGCCGCCCGGTGGATGAGAAGACTCTGGCCGACGAGGCGGCCGATCTCGCGGAGCTGCTGCCGACCCCGGCTGGCTGAGCGCTATTCCGGAACGAGCCAGGGCAGCGCTTCTGCCATGGAGCGCAGCAGCTTCGCCTGCTGCTCCTTGCTGATCAGCCCGTCGGCGAGGAGGCCGAGCGCCGCCGCGAAGGCAGCACTCTCGGCCTTGTGTCCGAGCTCGCCGTGCTCAGCCCGCCAGGAGATGAGCGCCTGGCCGGACTCGGTCATCCCGAAGAGCGTGCGCCGCACCTCGTCCCAGGCGGGACCCCTGTCGGCTTTCTCGATGGCATGCACCGCGGCCTTCTCAGCTTCGCGGAACGCGGGCAACCCCTTGTCGCCGACATGCTCGTCCCAGCCCGCCGCGACCCGCTCGACCCCAGAGGGCGACAGAACCCTGACGTCCTCCATCAAGCGCGCGATCGTGCGCTGGTGCTCCGGGTACCCGTATCCCTCCGCGTCAACGCTCATGGTCGTCAAGAGTAACCGCAGTTCAGCGTCGCAATAGCCGCGCGACCAGAAATGAGCGCTCCGGCCCGCCGAGCCTCTCCCACCAGCGCCTGGCGGTAACCCCTGCCTCCAGCCGCAACACCTTGAAACCGTCGCTTGCCAGCGCCGCGCGAAGAGCGGTCACATCGATCGGGTGGTAGTGGGCGGCCAGCTCGGGGAATCCTGCCTCGGCGTAATAGGCCGCCGACCGCGCCTCGGCCAGCGCTTGCCGGCGGCGGTCGCCGTACATCGGGCTATCGACCGCGACGAGCAGGCCGCCCGCGCGGAGCACACGGGCCGCCTCGCCGATCGCGTTTGAAACGGGCGCGTAATGAAGAGAAGCTGCGTAGAAGGCGACATCGACCGTGTGGTCGCGAAGCGGCAGGCTGCGCATGTCGGCCCGCACTTGCAGGACATCAGGCCTGCTGTCGATGTCGAGAAGGTCGATGGCGATGATGTCCGCGTCACCAAAATAGCGTGCGGCCCAGCCACCTCCGGATCCGATGTCGACCACGACCGGTCGGCTAGGACCGGTCCATTGGCTCGACAGTGCGGTAGCGGCTTGGGCCACCGACTCGAGGCGCCCGCGCCACAATCGCGGCTCGCCTCCTTCCGGGTCCTCTCGCCCGTCCGCGCCGATCCAGCCCTCTTGCCTGCGCAGGGCTGTGTATTGGGCCGCGAATCGGTCGGCGGCCACACGCCCGTGATCGTCGAGCAGGTCGAGGCCGCCTCCAGCCGCAACGATCGACCGACCACAGCCTTTGCACCGGGCCAGACCTGGTTCTGGCGCCGTCCCGCAACGTGGACACCTGAGGAGCTGATGGAGCCCGCTCAACACTCTCAGCGCAAGAAGGCGGGCACCCAGGCGAACCGCGACAGTGCGATAGGACCCGCGCCCGACGCGATGACCTGCGCATTGACCAGCACGGCGAGGTAATAGAGCCATCGGAACCCGTCGTCTTTGACCTCGAACCCGACGGTGAGGGCCAGCCCCGTCGCCAGCAGCAGGCCGAGGATCCCGGCCCAGCGCGTGGCCAGGCCGAGAATCAGGAGGATCCCGACCACCGACTCGCCCACGGTCTGGGCGACGGCGAAGATGAACCAGTTGGGCGCGACCACGTTGGTCAGAAGGTCGCGCAGACCAGGGATCGGATTCGCGGCTCCGGCGGTCTGCAGCAGACCCTGCACCCAGCCGACCCCCAGCCACTTCGTGCTGGCGAAGTACAACCAGTAAAGCCCGACCGTGATCCGGAAGAGGCTCGGCCAGGCCGCGGTCATGTTCGCTCCCACGCTAACGCAGGACGCGCAGCAGCGGGTTGGTGGCGAGCTCGAAAACCCTCGCCGCCGGTCGCAGGTGCAGCTTGTTCAGGCGGTGCTGGATGGCGCCCTTGAGGATCGCAGCCCGCAGCTTGTTCTCGGAGAAATCGGTGTTGAACAGCAGGCGGTTGTGCCGGACCTTGTGCCACTCGCCTTTCTGGCGCCGCTCGTGGACTCGATCGTAGAAGCCGGTGCCGGGCAGCGGGTAGGCGATGGTGTAGCTGACGTAGTCGAGTGGCAGGCTGCTGGAGAAGTTGATGCTGCGGATCAAGGAATCGGTGGTCTCGCCAAGGTATCCGACCATGAAGAAACCCGCCGCTTTGATGCCCGCCGCCACGCAAGCCTCGACGGCGGCGCGTGCCTGGTCGGGCGTGATCCCCTTCTTCATCTCTTTCAATACGTTGGCGTCGCCCGACTCGATGCCGAAGAAGATTCGCTTGCAGCCGGCGCGACGCATCTGCTCGAAGAGCGCCTGGTCGACGTGCGTGACGCGGCTGAGGCATTCCCACGTCAGCGGCAGGT
>DMCH01000147.1:13532-22441 GCA_003446775.1 Chloroflexota bacterium | reverse complement strand
ATTCCCACGTCAGCGGCAGGTGCTCCTTCTCGATCGCCTGCGCCAGCTCGAATGTGCGCTTGTAGTTGAGCGTGAACAGGTCGTCCGACATCCATATGTGGTCGTAGCCCAGCTCGGCGATCTCGCGCATCTCCGCCACCACCGATTCGACCGGGCGGGCGCTGAACAGGTCGCCGAAGACCGACTTGTGGCAGAAGTCGCACCGGAACGGGCAGCCCCGGGTGGACATGAGGGGCGTGGTCGCGTCCTTCCAATGCTTGCGCCAGTAATCGATGTACTCGGCATTGGGGATATCGCCCCGATAAGGCAGAGGGAGGTGCGACATGTCCTTGCTGCGGACCCGTGGCGTCGTGCGGACGATCTCGCCGTCGCGCCTGAAGACGAGGCCGGGGATTTCTTCGAAGCGCCGGTCGTCGAGATGCTGCATCACCTGGACGATGGTCTCCTCACCCTCTCCGACCGCGACGAGGTCGAACTGGTCGACGAAGGTGTCGGGCTCACCGGAGGGGTAGGGGCCACCGACCACGGTCAGCGCTTTGGCGCGGACCTGCTCCGCGAGGGAGAGCGCCTCGTCCTGCATCGTGATCATGCAGTAGATGCCGATCACCGACGGCCGCAAGCGCTCGATCTCGGCGAGGACATCCCTACGCTCGAGGAACGTGTGGTCGATGTGGCGCACGCTGTAGCCGGCGCGCCGCAGGGCCGCGCTCAGGTACATGAGGCCGAGCGAAGGCATGATCCAGTGCCGGCCCTGCGCGGGGGCTCGCTGGGGATAGACGAGAACGACGTCGGCCCTTTCCAATTGACTCACCTCGCTTCCTGAACCTTGATCACGTAGCTCGTGTCGGTGAACGACGGCCCGAAGACGTAGTCGAGTCCGGCCCAGTCGAAGTCCGGCCGGATGAGCTCGCGTCCGCCATGCAGTTGAGCGTCCGCGATTGAAGGCAGCGAAAACTGCACGCCCAGGCTTTTCGACTGCAGCCGCGCCCAGGCGCCGTCGACCGGCACCCAGCGCCCGAAGTCTCCATCGATCAGGGTCCGGCTCTTGTCCGCCGCAAAGTCGTTGAAGGCGGAGGATTGCTCGTTGAGGATGCCCACCTCGGTGTAACCCGGCGCCAGCCGGACCACATGCACGGTCACTGTGATGCCGGTGCTATCGATGGTGTACGTGACCTCGACCAGGCCCCGCGACTCGATCGGTACGAATACGTAGCCGTGCGCGGCGTCGCCTCCGATCTCGTTCAGGTCGAAAGTTCGCCTCCAGATCGTGCTCGTGGGCGTCGAGAGGTCGTCCGTCGTTGCAGTTCTCGAATAGACCCAACCATCGGGGTAGTGGACGATCGGCACCCCGAAACCCATGCCCTCAGCCGCCGCGTCATTGCCTGCGATCTCGAGGACCAGGCCTTTGGCCAGCGGTGCGGTCTTGCCCTGTCCGAACGCACCCTCGATGCAGGCGTTGACCCCCGGATAGATCGACTGCGTCAGCAGCGCTGTTCCGAGCCGGTACGCGTAAACCGGCTTGCCGCCCGCGACCTGGTACCGCGACTGCTCGCCCAGCGGCCCGAACGGAGCGGTCGCGTGACCGCTTGCGAGGTCGGGGAAGATCGACGTGGCCCGGTAGTAGCTGATGCCCTCGAGCACGACGGCGGTGACGCCATGAGTGCCCATCCACGCGATCGCCTCCTGCCTGTCTGCGGGCAGCGCCTGGGAGCCGGAGATCTCGTAGGGCGCGCGGCCGCTGTAGAAAGCGACCACCGGCGAGTCGGTGACCAGCATGCCGTGGTCGCCCGTTGCGGCCCGTCCGGCCGCGATCAGGCCGGCGTTCCCGGCTGCGAAGCTGGCGAAGGTCGGAAGGAAGGCGACCGCGAGCAGTGCGCCCGCCGCGACCGCGCCCAACCGGGCGAGCGCGGGCTGCCGGTCGAGGGCTGCCGCAGCCAGCAGCGTCAATGACGGGAGCGCCGGGTAGAGGTACCGGTGGCTTCCGCTGTAGGCGCCGGCGGCGACCAGCCCGACCACCGCCACGAGATAAACCATCGCCGGCACGTGCAGGAAGCGCAAAGCCGCAGGTCCGCCCACGGACTCGGGCCGGCGAACGGCCCATGCGAGCCCGACCAGGCCCAGCGCAAACAACGGCAGAGCCGCCAGCCCGAACGTGGTCGTGAGCTCCAGCAGCCGGGCCAACGCCCCACCTGGAATGCTGCCGCGAGCAGCGGCCGAGAGCACCTCTGCCGACCCGCGCGCCACCGAATGGCTGGCGGGCGCATAACCGAGCTGCACGAAGACGAGCAGCGCGACCGCCGGCAGCGCCCAGGCGGCGGCCGGCAACGGTCGAGCGGCGCGCCTCCTCACGCGCGCGTGGACTTGCTCGATGACGACGACCGCCAGGGCGGCGCCGATCCAGATCCAGGCCTTGGTCGCGGTCACCGCAGCGAGCGCAGCGAGGAGCGCCGCGAGCCGCATGCGGCGCTGGACGGCCGCGAGCGCGGCCCCGACCAGCAGCGCAGTCAGCAACGGCTCGACGACGGTCGAGCCTGACGTGAACAGGAAGACCGGGTTGAGCACGAGCATGATCACCGCGATGCGTCCCTGCTTGACGTTGGGCGCCATCCAGTAGACGCACGCGAGCGTCGCGAGACCAAGCAGAGCGCCGAGGGTCTTCAGCGCGCCAATCTGCCACAGCCCGAACACGCGCAGGATTGCGCCGGCGAGCACGTGGTAGCCCGGCAGCCACGTGTCCTCCATGCCGAACAGCGGGTCGTGCAGGTGTCCAGTCGAAGCGAGGTTCGCCGCGATTAGCCAGTGCCCGTAGCCGTCCTCGAATGGCTCCGGCATCTGCGCGGCGACCACGAGCAGCAAGCCGCACAGTCCCAGCAAGCCCACCGCCGGGGCGGCCGTGCGAATGCCCGCCAGCGCACGGCGTCCGAGGCGGCGCAGGGCGAACACCTCGAGCAGGTCGACGGCGCTGAGGGCGGCAACGGAAAGGAATCCGACCGCGAACAGGCTGGAGTAAATCGCGACCAGGGCCTGGCTCGCGGCCAGCGCCGGCGGCACGATGGCGAGCGCCGCCAACCCCAGGAGCCCTTCGACCGCGGCCCGAGGGTCGCCCACCCGAACGTAGGCCTGGTCGCGCCATTCCTGGCCGCGCTCGACGATGCGGTACTTCGGCGTGCGCACGAACTCCCCACCACGACGCGTCGCGCGAGCCAGCGCGATCAGTGTGTTGAGCGACATGCCCGCCCCCACCACCTGGCACAGCAGCGCGGGCACGCCCGACCACCAGGGCCGGCCGCGCCTGGTCTGCGCGACCATGAAACCGATCCAGGGCGAGATGCCGATCGCGACCAGGAGCACGGAAGCGTCGGCCAGTTGCCAGGGGAGGTTGAAACCGTGCGGCACGACGAGCAGGAGCAGCGGGTAGCAGGCGAGCTGGATCAGCATCACCGGCCCGACGCCATATGCGACCAGATGAACGAAGGCCTGGAACTTGACGGCGAGCGGGTTGGAGCTGCGCAGGACCGGGATCAGCAGGTTGAAGGCCGACTGAAAGCTTCCCGTCGCCCAGCGCGACTGCTGGCGCCGGTACGCGTCGATCGACACCGGCAGCTCCTCGGGGACGACGAGGTCCTCGATGTACGCAGCGCGCCAGCCGCGGAGCTGCGCGCGGTAGCTCAGGTCGAGGTCCTCCGTGAGCGTGCGTGCGCTCCAGCCACCGGCGTCGTCGATCGCCAGCCGCCGCCATACCCCAGCAGTGCCCGTGAAGTTGGTGAAGTAGCCCTTGTCCGATCGCACGGCCTGCTCGACCAGGAAGTGGAAGTCGATGGCCAGCGCCTGCAGCCGGGTGAACCACGAGTAGCCCTCGTCGAGGTGACCCCAGCGTGCTTGCGCGAATCCGACGCGAGGGTCGTCGAAAACGCCCACGGTGCGCCGGAGGAAATCGCGGGGTGGGACGAAGTCGGCGTCGAAAATGGCGATGAACGGGGCGGTGGTCAGGCTCAGCCCGTGCGCGAGCGCGCCCGCCTTGAAGCCCTCTCGCGTGGTCCGCCTCACGTGGGCAACCCGGACGCCCTTGCGCCGCCAATGCGCCGCGCGCCGGCCGACGATGGCAAAGGTCTCGTCGTCCGAATCATCGAGGAGCTGGACCTCCAGCCGGTTGCGCGGCCACTCCATCGTGCACACGGCATCGATGACCCTCTCGGCAACGTAACGCTCGTTGTAGATCGGGACCTGCACGCAGACGTCAGGCTCCGCGCCCATCGCCATTGATGCGCGCGTGGCCGGGCGCAGGCGGGTGGAGCTCCAGGTCAGGTAGAGCAGGTTCACCCCGAAGCACAGCAGGGCGAAGCTGCTGGTTGCGAGGACACCAAGCGTGATCGTCGTGATCACGTGGCGTCCGGCTCGTCGAACAGTGAGTAGGGGCGCATGGTGGCGCGCACGTATGCGACCCGAGCCAGCGCGTCCGGCCTGCCGCGGCGCGTCCATTGCATGTAGTGCCAGGCGGCCGCTCCGACCCGGCGCGCGGCCCTGTCGAGGACGGACGGAAATATCCACGTCGGCAGACGCAACCGTGAGGCGGCGCCGATTACCAGCGCCGGCGACCTGTAGCCGAGCTGCGGGAAGTGGTCCAGCAGGGCGGGGTTGGACTCAACGAGCTCATCGAATACCTCGAGGCCGTACACCGGTTGCGACATCGCCATCTCGAACGCCATGTCCTCGTCCTGGCGGAGAAGCGGGTGGCACTGCGAGCCCTCCAGGATCAGGTTTGCCGTCATCAGCCGAGGCGCGAGCGGGCGCCGGGTCAGGTCGTCCACAGGTTTGGAGCGGTGGCGCAGCGCATGGAGCAGACCGAGGACGTTGACGGCCACGTACGCGAGGTGGCGATGGCCGTCGTCGACGATCAAGTTGAGGTCGACGTCATCGGACGCCCGAAAGCCGCCGCTGGCCAGCGAGCCCGCGATCGAGACGCTGCGGATGAAAGGGGCAAACGAGACGAGCATGTGCACGAAGCGCACGGTCATCGCCAGGTAGTGCGGAGCGTCAGAGCCGTGAGCGGCAGCCCTGGATGCGATTTCGCCGGCGCGAACGCTGTCCGAACGCATGAGGACCAGGCCGTGCTCGAGGGTTAGGTCGGATGAGGCCGCCACGGCCCACCGCACGTCCCCTTCCGAGATGGCCCCGCCCAGGCAGAGCGCAGCCAGGCGATCGGGGCCGACGGCGAAACCCCGGCGCGACAAAAGCGCGACAGTGCGGCCGACGCGCTCTGACGTGGACTGGACCTGGGCTGGAGAGTGGCCGATCACCGCAGTGCCTCCAAGAGTCCGACGGCTCGTAGGCCGATACGAGCTGAGGTTACTTTTGGCCTCTCACAACCACCACTATCATCGATGCTGGCGCCAGCCGATTCACACCAGGAGATCCCATGACCGCCGACGGACATTTCAAAGTCCCGACCCCTGTCAACGAGCCGGTGCGCGCTTATGCGGCCGGCGACCCCCACCGCAAAAGCCTGAAAGCCCGGCTGGCCGAGCTGACGGATGCCCGCACCGAGGTCCCAATGCAGATCGGGGGTGAGCGGCGGTGGGGCTCTTCTAGGGGCGACATCCGCTCTCCTCACCGCCACGAGCTCACAATCGCCGAGTACGCCGTCGGCTCGGACAAGGACTTCAACGACGCCATCGACGCGGCTCTCAAAGCGCGGCGGGCATGGGCCGCGACCTCCTACCACGAGCGGGCCGCAGTTTTGTTGAGGGCGGCTTCGCTCCTGGCCGGTCCTTGGCGGGACACGATCAACGCCGCTACGATGCTCGGGCAGTCGAAGACCGTCCACCAGGCCGAGATCGATGCGGCCGTCGAGTCCGTGGACTTCTGGAGGTACAACGCGTACTTCGGCGATCAGCTGCTGGGCCAGCAGCCATTCAACGATGGCACGGCCTGGAACCGCCTCGACTACCGGCCCCTGGAGGGTTTCGTGTTTGCGGTCAGCCCGTTCAACTTCACGTCCATCGGCGCCAACCTGCCCACCGCTGCAGCGCTGATGGGCAACACAGTCGTCTTCAAACCCGCGACCCAGACGCTGCTGGTGAGTCACTTCTTGATGGAGATCCTCAACGAGGCAGGCCTGCCCCCCGGCGTCATCAACATGGTGAGCGGGAGCGCGTCAAAGATCTCCGAGAAGATCCTCGGACACAAGGAGCTCGCGGGCATCCATTTCACCGGATCGACCGAGGTGTTCCACGGCATGTGGCAGACGGTGGGCCAGAACATCGACCACTATCGAACGTACCCGCGACTGGTCGGCGAGACGGGGGGCAAGGACTTCGTGGTCGCTCACGAGTCGGCCGACTCGGATGCGCTGCGCACCGCTCTGATCCGCGGAGCGTTCGAGTACCAGGGGCAGAAATGCTCGGCCGCATCGCGGGCCTACATCCCGCAAGCGATGTGGAAGCAATTGCGGTCGGAAATGGCGGACGAGGTCGAGGCCATCGCGCAAGGAGATGTCGCCGACTTCCGCAACTTCATGGGCGCCGTGATCAATGGCGACGCGTACTCCAAGCACATGAGCGCCATCGAGTTCGCGCGGAAGTCAGAGACCGCCAAGATCGTCGCGGGCGGCAAGGGTGACGACACAGTGGGGTGGTTCGTACGGCCGACGGTCATCGAAACCACCGACCCGGACTTCAGGCTTCTGAAGGAGGAATTGTTCGGCCCCATCCTCACGGTGTATCCATACCCGGACGGGAAGTTCGAGGACACGCTCGAGCTGGTCGACCGGACGAGCCCCTATGGGTTGACCGGCGCAATCTTCGCGCGCGACCGGCACGCGATTCGCAAGGCGTCCGAGACCCTGGTCAACGCCGCGGGCAACTTCTACATCAACGACAAGCCGACAGGCGCGATCGTCGGTATGCAGCCGTTTGGAGGAGGCCGGGCCTCAGGCACCAACGACAAGGCCGGCTCGATCCTCAACCTCATCCGCTGGACGAGCCCACGCACGATCAAGGAGACCTACGCCCCGCCCACCGATCACCGCTATCCGTATATGGACGCGGAGTAGCCCGCTGACTCAGTGACGGTTCAGTACGAGCTCGACGGGCCGGTGGTCATCGTGACCATCGACCGGCCCGAGGTGCGCAATGCCGTCGATCCAGATACCGCCGGCCGGCTGGTCGATTGCTTCACACGCTTTGCGGCCGATGACGCGTTGGCGGTGGCCGTGCTCACGGGCGCCGGCGGCAACTTCTCATCGGGCTTCGACCTGAAGGCCCTGGCGCGTGGGGATGGCAATCGGCTCGAAGAGACCGGGCCGGGCCCGATGGGACCAACGCGGATGATTCTCGACAAGCCGGTGATCGCGGCGATCGAAGGCTACGCGGTGGCGGGCGGGCTCGAGCTGGCGTTGTGGTGCGACCTCAGGGTCGCCGCCAGGGATGCGACGCTGGGGGTGTTCAACCGGCGTTTCGGCGTTCCGCTGATCGACCTCGGCACGATCCGCCTTCCCAGGATGATCGGACAGGGCCGGGCGATGGACCTCATCCTCACCGGTCGCCCGGTGACCGCTGTCGAAGCCCTGGGCATCGGCCTGGTCGAGAGGCTGGCGGCTCCAGGGTCCGCGCTGGCCGAGGCCGTGGCGCTGGCGCGCATGCTCGCCGAATTGCCTCAGGGCGCGCTGCGCGCGGATCGGCGCAGCCTACTCGGGCAGTGGGCGCTAGGCCTCGATGAGGCGATGCGAGCCGAGTATCAGGGAGGCATCGAGGTGGTGAGGTCTGGTGAGTCGCAGGCCGGCGCGCGCCGTTTCAGCGAAGGCGCCGGCCGTCACGGGAACTGATGGCGACGGCATCGACGGCCTTGTGGTGCTCGGCATCATCGGCTTGATGGCTCAGGGCGGCGACTGAGAGCAGCAGCAGAGCGGCGATCTCGCCGGCGATCAACGGCAGCGGTCCCCACTCCGGAATCCCTTCGGCGGCGATGACCAGGGCGAGCACGAAGGCCCATGACCAGCGCGGCCGCCCGGGAATTCGCAGGTAAAGCCACACCGCGAGCCCGAGCATCACCAGGTCGTCGAGGTGCAGGTAGGGGGTGGCCAGCAATCCGCCGAGGATCGCCAGCACGAACATCCACTCCGACGATTGCTTGCGAAGGCGGTACGCGAGTGCGAGCGCCCAGACGGCTATCGCCCCTTGCACCAGGCGCGCCGCCGCGAGGCCACCGATGACAAGGGCAATCGTCAGCTGGCGATTGACCGGAACGTCCGCCGCAAAGCTCAGCCGCTGCGCGTAGGCCGCGATGCCGTGCGGCCCTACGTTGACCGCCGACGCGAGCAACAACAGGCCGATCCCGACGGCGGCGCCGGCAACTGCGCGGTACCGCCCACCGGCCAGCAGCGCGATCGGCAGCAGGAATCCCAGCTGGGGTTTGAGCACGATGACGCCCAGTGCCAGGCCCGACAGGAATTGCCGGTTCGAGCGCAGCAAGGCGTATGAACCAGCCACCCCCAGCGCCACGAAAAGGCCGGGCTGACCCAGCTGGAGGGCGTAGATGACCGGAAGCCACGCGAGCGCCGCCACCAGGTGGATGAGCCGCGCGCGGCCTGCTCCCGGCGCCGCCAGGTACCACGTGCCGGCGAGCGCCGCCAGCAGCAGCGCGCTCCACAACAGGTAGGCCAGGGGATACGGAAGCAGGGTGAAGGGGAGCGCCAGCCAGGCCAATGGCGGTGGGCTGATGTATCGCGCCAGCTCGGCAATCCGGATTCGCGATCCAATGGCGTCGAGCTCGGATTGCTGCAAGCCGAGGTCGTAGATCGACTGCCAGCCGTGTGTGACCCCGATCCTCGCCGCGGTGTAATAAAACGTGAAGTCGTTGTGGAAGTGGTCGGAGCCGTAGGCGGCCACCCACTGGAAGAGGTCGAAGCCGGC